>JAWWBG010000026.1:0-17628 GCA_033721095.1 Nitriliruptorales bacterium | reverse complement strand
TCGCCAACGGTGGAACCCTGTGGCAGCCGCAGGTGGTCGACCACCTCCTGGCTCCCGACGGCACCATCGCCACCCGCGTCGAACCCGTCGCCCTGCAACAGCTCTCGTTGGACGCGGCCCAGATGGCAGCGATTCGCGCCGGCCTCGAGGACGTCGTCATGGGGTCGCGCGGGACCGCTCGAGGCGCCTTCACCGGTTTCCCACTCGACGAGATCCCCGTGGCCGGCAAGACCGGCACGGCCGAGCTCAAGCCCAAGGTGCCCTACGCCTGGTTCGCCGCCTACGCACCGGTTGACGACCCCCGGTATGTCGTGGTCGTGACCGTCGAGGAGGGCGGTGGCGGCAGCCAGACAGCAGCCCCGATCGCCAAGCGCATCCTCGAGGCCGCCTTCGGGTTGGACATCACACCCTTCGAGGCCGGCCCGGAGATCCTGGACTGATGGATCTCCCGCTCTTCGGACAGGATCGCGTGCAGCGCGAGCTGCGAGCGCGCGTCCAGGACCGGTGGGCGCGCCGCAACGCCCCGGTGCGACACGTCGACGTCGTCCTCATCCTCACGACGCTTGCGCTGGCGGCCATCGGCCTGCTGATGATCCGGAGTGCCACCTACCAGCGCTTGGCCGCGCAGGACATCGAGACGACGTTCTTCGTCACGCGGCAGCTGATCGCCTTGGGGGTCGCGGTCGTGGCGGGGACCGTCGCAGCGGTCTGGGACTACCGCCACCTGCGCGGCTACAGCCCGGTCATCTACGCCTTCGTGCTCGTGCTGCTGGTCGCCGTCCTGACGCCACTCGGTGTGGACGCGAATGGCGCCCAGCGCTGGATCGCGCTGCCCGGCGGGTTCAACCTGCAGCCGTCCGAGCTCGCCAAGCTCGCCGTCATCATCGCGGTCGCGGCCCTGCTCCACGAGTCGCGCGGGCGTCCCAACTTCGGTGTCGTCCTGTTGACCGTGATCCTCGTCGGTGTGCCGATGGTGCTGGTCTTCCTGGAACCGGACCTGGGAACGTCCATCGTGTTCGTCTGGCTGGCCATCGTCCTGCTGCTGGTCGGCGGGGCGAGCTTCTGGCACCTCGGGTTGCTCGGCGCCGGCGGGATCGGCGCAGTGATCCTCGGACTCCGGTTGGAGTTCATCGAGGACTACCAGCTGGCCCGCCTCACGGCCTTCCTCGATGCCGGCAACCCGGAGCTGACGCAGAGCCTGACGTTCCACACGCACCAGTCGCTCATCGCCGTCGGGTCCGGCCAGCTGTTCGGCAAGGGCCTGTACGAGGGCACGCAGACCAATCTCGCGTACGTCCCCGAGAACCACACGGACTTCATCTTCACGGTCATCGCCGAGGAGTTCGGGTTTGTCGGCGCTCTTGTCGTCCTCGGGCTGTTCGCCGTGCTCGTCTGGCGCGGGCTGCGCATCGCGGCGACGGCCAAGGACCTGTTCGGGACGCTGTTGGCGACGGGGATCGTGTCCCTGTTCGTCCTCCAGGTCTTCGTGAACGTGGGCATGACGATCGGAATCATGCCGGTGACCGGGATTCCCCTGCCGTTCGTCTCGTACGGGGGGACATCCCTGATGATGTCGTTCACCCTGGTTGGCATCCTCCTCAACGTCCACAGCCGACGCTTCTAGGAGCTGGACGTGGGACGCCGCACCCGCTTCTGGCTCATCCAGCTGGTGTTGTTCCTCGTGGTGTTCCACGTCGGCGGGGGTTGGTACTTCGCCTCCGAGATCGAGTCCGGCGCCCTGGCGGTGGATCACTCGGACGATGAGCACGACATCGAGGTCACGGCCGTCGATGCCGAGACCGTCTCGATCCGGGTGCTCGACGGTGAACCGGACGGCTGGGATCGCTACGCGCGCGGCGCCGTCGAGGCCGGATCCGGTCGCCTGCTGGTCGGTCCCGTCACGGGCGAGACGACCAACGACGCTGGCGAGCGAATCGTGACCCGCCCGATCCTCGAGGTCGAGGGCACGCCGCCCTCGGTCGGTGACACCGCGCACTGGGACACCTGGTACTTCTCGACGCCGATGCAGCGCGGCATCGACGTCGAGGAGGTGACCTTTCCTGCGCCGCTCGGTGAGCTTGGCGCGTGGCTGGTCGAGACCGAGGGCGCCACGCGCTGGGCGATCGTGGTGCATGGGCGCGCCGCCGAGCGACGCGAGGCCGTGCGCATCCTCCCCGCCCTGTCGGCAGCGGGCCTGACCTCCCTGGTCATCGACTACCGCAACGACGAGGGGGCTCCCGCCGACCCGAGCGGGCACTACCGGTTCGGCGACACCGAGTGGGAGGACGTCGACGCTGCCATCGACTGGGCCGTCGCGCAGGGTGCCGAGGACGTGGTGCTGGTCGGCCTGTCGACCGGCGGCGCGATCTCGGCCAGCACGTACCTGCACCGAGGCGGTCGCCGGATCGCCGCCCTGGTCTTTGACGCGCCCATCCTCGACTTCGGGTCCACGATCGATCTCGGCGCCGCCGACCGCGACCTGATCCCCGGCACGGGCCTGCCCATCCCCGGCAGCCTCGTCGCCACCGCCAAGTGGGCGGCCGGGCTGCGTTGGGACATCGACTGGGACCGGCGTCGTTGGGAGCACTGGCTGGCAGACCTGGACGTGCCGGTCCTGTTGATCCACGGAACGGACGACGAGACGGTCCCGTTCTCCTCCTCCGAGGAGTTCGCCACGGCCCACCCGGACCTTGTCACGTTCGTCCCCTACGAGGGCGTCGGACACGTTCGGGCCTGGAACGAGGACCCGGAGGGGTACGAGAAGCTGGTGACCGACTGGCTCAGCGGCCGCTGAGGCCAAGAAACCGCCACCGGTGCGATGTCGGCGCCAGCAAGGCGCCGCCCGGGGCGTTCGGAGCGGCACGCGGGTACCCTGTCACCCTGCCGCCACGAGGCGGCTGGATCCTGCGGCCACGTCCCTTTCCGGCCACGCGTTGGCACCCGACGATGAGCGCGGATCCCGATTGACTTGGAGAGCCGATGCGCCCGACCACGGCGCGGACGGCGCCGCCGGTCGACAGGCGGGCGGTGCGTTCAGCAGATGCAGCAGTTGCCCCACCCTCGCAATGGGATCGGCTCGAGCGCCAGCTCGAGCACGTCCGCAAGCCCGCGCAGTACGTCGGCGGTGAGCACAACCAGGTCGTGACGCGGTGGCAGGACGCCGACGTTCGCTGGGCCCTCTGCTATCCGGACGCCTACGAGGTCGGCCAGCCCAACCAGGGCATCCAGATCCTCTACGAGATCCTCAACGAGCGTTCGTCGACCCTGGCGGAACGTGCCTATGCGCCCTGGATCGACCTCGAGGAGGTGATGCGGCGTGAAGGCATCGAGGCCTTCACGCTCGAGCGCCATCATCCGCTGTGGGCATTCGACGTCTTCGCGGTCACGCTGCCGCACGAGCTCGGGCACACGAACCTGCTGAACCTCCTCGACCTGGGCGGCATCCCGCTGCGATCGCAGGACCGCACGTCGGACGACCCCATCGTCCTCGTCGGCGGGCATGCGGCCTTCAACCCCGAGCCCCTCGCCCCATTCGTCGACGCGGCCGTCGCAGGTGACGGCGAGGAGGTCGTTCTCGAGATCGACGACGCCGTGCGCGCCTGGAAGCGCTCCGGGGACGCGGAGCGCCGAACGCTCCTCCGAACGCTGGCGGCGATCGAGGGGGTCTACATCCCTGCCTTCCACGAGCCTCGCCGCACGCCCGACGGCCGCCTCAAGGCGACCGTGGCCGTGGAGCCCGGCGTCCCCTCGCTGGTGCCCAAGCGGACGGTCCAGGACCTGTCGCAGTGGCCCTACCCCAAGCGGCAGATTGTGCCCATGACCGAGACGGTGCACGAGCGCTTCAGCGTCGAGATCTTCCGCGGATGCACGCGGGGATGCCGGTTCTGCCAGGCCGGCATGATCACCCGGCCCGTCCGCGAACGCACGCCCGAGGACATCCGCAGCATCGTCCGCGAGGGCTTGGCCAACACCGGTTTCGAGGAGGTTGGCCTGCTGTCGTTGTCGTCCGCGGACCACTCCGGCATCGGCGACATCGCCACGTCGCTCGCCGACGAGTACGAGGGCACGAGCACCTCGCTCAGCCTGCCGTCGACACGCGTCGACGCCTTCAACGTGACCCTGTCCAACGAGCTGTCACGCAACGGCCGGCGGACCGGCCTCACGTTCGCACCGGAGGCCGGCTCGGAGCGGATGCGAGCGGTCATCAACAAGATGGTCTCCGAGGACGACCTGCTCCGCACCACCGAGATCGCCTTCGCCAACGGCTGGCGCCACGTGAAGCTGTACTTCATGATCGGCCTGCCGACCGAGACCGACGACGACGTGCTGGCGATCGCCGATCTTGGCATCAAGGTCCTCGAGGCTGCCCAGCGTCACGGTCGGGCGAACAAGGTCACCATCTCCGTCGGTGGGTTCGTCCCCAAGCCGCACACGCCCTTCCAGTGGGCCGCACAGGACTCGCCCGAACAGATCCAGCGCAAGCTCGAGCTCATCAAGTCGGCCATCCGCGAACACGGCAATCTCCGACTGCGCACCAATGACCCCGAGGAGGGCGTCATCGAGGGCCTGCTCGCCCGCGGCGGTCGGGAACTGGCCGACGTCATCGAGACGGCGTGGCGCAACGGCGCGCGGTTCGACGGCTGGCACGAGATGGACACCCTGCCGGTCTGGCTGGCTGCGCTCACCGAGCACGGCATCGACCTCGCCGACACGATGCGCGAACGCGACCGCGACGAGGTCTTCCCGTGGGACCATCTCGACGCAGGGCTCGACCGGGAGTGGCTCTGGTCGGACTGGCAGGACGCGATCGCCGAGAAGGAGCTCGACGACTGCCGTTGGATCCCCTGTTACGACTGCGGTGTCTGCCCGGGCCTCGACCTCGTGCACGACACAGGCTGGGACGGAACGAACCTGCCGATCGCCCCCAGCCCGAGCACCGAGCTGCCGACGGTCGCGGCCAGGCTGGCCTCGTGATGCGAATCCGCGTGCGCTACTCCAAGACCGGACGGGTCCGCTACGTGTCCGCCCGCGACCTCACGTCGGTGTGGGAGCGCGCGCTGCGGCGCGAGGGCCTCCCGATCGCCTGGTCCCAGGGCTTCCGCCCGCACCCGAAGGTCTCGTTCCCCGACGCCCTCCCGGTGGGCTGGGACTCGACCGGCGAATACGCCGAGCTGACCTTCACCGAAGACCTCGAGGTCGAACGCGACCTCACCCGCCTGTCCCACGCGCTGCCCGCGGGGATGGGCATCCTCCGCTGGCTGGTCGTCCCCGACGGGGCGATCAAGCTCGCGGCCATGCTCACCCACACCCTCTGGGAGATCGAGCTGGACCCGACGTCGGGTTCGCGCGACCTCCCCGCACGCATCGAGACGCTGCTCGCCCGGACGAGCGCGGAGGTCACACGCCACCGCCCCTCGGGTGATCGCATCCTCGACGTGCGCCCCGCCGTCGTCGCCCTCCGGAGCAGCGACGGCCCGACACCCCGACTCCGCGCGGTGTTCTCCAACGACGGCCCGACGATCCGGCCCTCCGACCTGATGGTGGCTCTCGACCCCGACGACGACCTCTCCGTGCTGCGGTACCGCCGTGTTGCACAGGGGGCAGGGTCCGTCGACGGCGTGGTCGAGGCCCTGTCCGGCGAGCTGCTTCCGGTCGACACGGCCGCCGTGGCAGAGGCCGCCTGACCACATCGAGCCCGACGTGACCGACGAAACCACCACCGAAGCCCGGACACGCACCCGGCGACGCACGCGCTCATCCGACGCAGGTGCGTCCGCCGAAACCGCAGACGCGACGACATCCAGCGGGGCGTCCGACGCCGGGAAGGCGCCGGACGGCAGCGACGCCAGGAAGGGCACCGACGGCGGAGGCGGCGAGACCGGGAACACGTCGGACAACGACGGCTCCGGCTCCAGCGGTGGTCGACGGCGTCGGGGCCGGCGCGGAGGACGCGGCCGAGGCAAGAAGAAGGCTCCCGAGTCCGCGAAGGGCGACGACAAGAAGGCCGATGACGGTCAGGCAGGCCGGGATGCGAGCGCGACGGCCGACAGCACGGGCAAGGACGCACCGGAGGAGAGCCCGGGCGATGCCGACGGCGACGCCAAGGAGTCCAAGAAGGACGCCGCGACCCGGAAGGCCATTGCGGCCAGCGGGACGCGTGCTGCGGCTCGGAAGCAGTCACGCGGGCAGAGCGGCCGCCGTCCCGGCGGCGTTGCCGAGGAGGTTCGTCGCGCCATCCGCGACGTCCCGCCGCGCACCATGCTCGCGCAGGCCGGGGACGGACGCACCCAGGTCGTCGTCCTCGAGGACCGCACGGCCGTCGAGCACTACGTCACCAGCGACGAGGACGTCTCGATCGTCGGCAACATCTACCTCGGCCGCGTCCAGAACGTGCTCCCCGGCATGGAGGCCGCCTTCATCGACATCGGCAAGGGCCGCAACGGGGTCCTGTACGCGGGCGAGGTCCTCTTCGACGAGGCCGACCTGGAGGAGGGCGACGCCGTCCGCATCGAGGACGCCCTCCGTCCCGGGCAGGCCGTGCTCGTCCAGGTCACCAAGGACCCGATGGGCACCAAGGGGCCGCGGTTGACGATGCACCTCACGCTGGCCGGCCGTTTCGTCGTGCTCGCACCGGACTCCGATGTCTTCGGGATCTCGCGCAAGCTGACGGATCGGGAACGCGACCGGCTGCGCAACATCGTCAAGGAGGCAGCCCCCGAGGGCCACGGCGTGATCGTTCGAACCGCAGCCGAGGAGATCCCCTCCGAGGACATCCAGGCCGACATCGAACGGCTCGCCGCCAAGTGGGAGAAGGTCAAGGAAGCCGCCACCGCCGCCAAGCCCCTCGACGTCGTCTACGAGGAGCCGCCGCTGGTCGTCAAGGTCATCCGCGACAACTTCAGCAGCGACTTCGTCAAGCTGATCGTCGACGGCGATGACCTGCACGCAGCGGTCGTCGAGTATCTCGAGGGCGTCGCGCCGGACCTGCTCGAGAAGGTCGAGCGGTGGGACCGCAAGGCCAAGGACGACGAGGACGAACGGGGGCCCGTGCTGTCGGCCTGGGGCGTCGACGAGCAGCTCAAGAAGGCCATGAACCGGAAGGTCTGGTTGCCGTCGGGCGGCTACCTGATCATCGAGTCAACCGAGGCGATGAAGGTCATCGACGTCAACACCGGCAAGTTCACCGGCAAGGGCGACGAGACCCTCGAGGAGATCGTCCTCAAGACCAACCTCGAGGCCGTCGACGAGCTGGTGCGCCAGCTGCGGCTGCGGGACATGGGCGGCATCATCATCATCGACTTCATCGACATGCTGCTCAAGTCCAACCAGGACCAGGTGGTCCGGCGCCTCAAGCGCGAGCTGTTGCGCGACCGCACCAAGACACGCGTGTCGGACGTCTCGCGTCTCGGGCTGGTCCAGATGACCCGGAAGAACGTCTCCCACGGGTTGATCGAGTCCTTCAGCCACACGTGCAAGGAATGCGACGGCCGCGGATTCATCCCCGAGCTGTGATCACGGCTGGTCGGCGACGTGCCGGCATCGCCGGCGGTCCTCGTCAGCAGTTCAACGGGTCGTCCATCGAGCACAGCAGACCGGAGGCGACGTCCTCGCCCCAGCGCTTCACGAAGTACCGGTCGAGCGTGCGCGTCAGGCCCTCGAGCTCGGTGTAGCCGTACGCGACCGGCGCGACGATCTCTTCGTCGCGGAACAACAGCGACGGGAAGCCCGAGATGCCCAGCTCGCGGCTCCGCCGAAAGTCCTGGCGGGTGATCTCCGCCGTCGTGGGATCGTCGAAGACGTCGGCGAAACCGTCGAGTCCGAACTCGTCGGCCAGCGCGACGAGGACCGTGTGATCGGTGACGTCGGCGGCCTCGGCGTAGAAGGCTCGCTGGAGCCGTGAGAACCACGCGAGAACGCGTTCCTCGTCGATGATTCGACCGGCCACGACCGCGAGGTCGGCGGGCCAGGTGTCGTAGATCCAGCCGGGGCGATCGAGGCCCGACAGGTCGAATGGCTGTCCCGTGAGCCTTGCAATCTCTTCCCAGTGGTGCTGGAGGAACGCCCGCAGCCGCCCTCCGAGTGGCTCGGCCGCCGGACCGGGTCGCAGGCCGCCGACGATCGTTCGCAGTGGGAGCTCGTAGCGGGCGTCGAGGGCGTCGAGCACCGGGGCGAATCCCCAGCACCACGAGCACATCGGATCGCCGATGTAGATCAGCTCGGCCTTGACAGCGGCTTCCGCAGCCTTGGCGTCGATTCCCGCCATGTGCAACTCCGGTCCCGCAAGACCGTAGCGCCGGGTCAGGCCGCTGGGAGGCTGTCCTCCGAGGGACTGCGACGTCGAAGCCACGCGCTCAAGGCGAGCGCCGCGACCCCCAGCAGCGCGATGCTGCCACCGGTCGCCGGCAACGTGGCGTCGCCATCGGATGGCGCGGGAGCCGGACCGTCCACGGGTGCGACCTCGCTGGCCTCGAGGGCAGACGTCCACCGGATCCACGAGTTGCCCTCGTCGGTGGCGAGGGGGGCAACGTCGTCGATCCCGTCCACCCGGATGACCCAGAAACCCGCCGCATCGTTCTGTGAGTACGAGTTCCCGTAGACGTGTCCGTGCCAGCTGTAGGCAGCCCAGAAGCTCGATCCCTCGGGTTCGAAGTGGGCGTGCTCCGTCGGCAGCGGCCCGCCGTAGTCGACGGCGATCATGCCCGCCTCGTACCAGCCGATCGTCAACAGCGTGGTGTCGCGCGTGAAGTTGTAGAAATGGCTGGTGCAGGTCGTGTCCGTCGACAGGTCGGACGTCGAGAACGTCGACTGGAGCACCGGGAACGTGGGCGTGGAGACGTTGTAGAACCACAGCGCGCCGATCGGCCCGTTCGTGAGGCCGGTGCAGCCCGGCGCGAACGCGGCGCCGGCCAGTTCGTCATTGAGGACCAGAACCTGCTCGTCGGGTGTGAAGCGGGCACCGTGGTGGATCGTGATGCCGGGGTTCGGGATCACGGCAAGTTCGACGGGGTTCCTCGGGTCGCTGATGTCCCAGACGTAGCTCAGCTCGATGGCGGCACAGGCCATGAGCTGCCGCGTCGGGGCGACGCTGGCGTCGTGGCAGCCGTCCAGGGCCGTGGGGCTGATGTCTCGCATCGAACGCGTGTGGACCGGGAAGGCCGGGTCCTCCAGGTCGATCCAGCCCCAGAGCGGACCGATCGGGTCGAGTTCGGCCATGTTCAGGTACAGCAGGCCAGCCTCGGCGTTGACCGTCCCATTGTGGACACCGGCAGGATGGATGCCCTCGGCCTCGCCACGGAAGGCGACGAGCCGAGGAGCCGCCGGGTCGGTGATGTCAAAGATCCGGACGCCCTGGTCGTCGGGCCGGTCGAGGCCATCCGGGTCGACGCCCGAGTCAGGGTCACACGGAAGATTCGTGGCATCCCACGTCTGGAGCAACAGGTTCTCGTACAGGAGAACCTCCGAGTGGAAGCCGCCACAGGGGACCTGGGCCAGCACCTCCGGCGCCGTCGGGTCGCTGACGTCGAGGATCGTCGCCCCGATCTCGGTGACGCCACCTGCGACGGCGAGGTCGATCGTTGCGTCGATGACCTGTCCCTTGTAGCGCTGGAGGCCCTCGCGCCGCTGGAAGAAAAGGTCTGAGCCCTCGCCCGTCGCTGCGTGTGCCACGAACTCGACGTTGTCAGTCTGGCGGGCGATCGGTACGTCGAGCGAGGCTGCGTCGGTGATGACGCGAACGTCGTGCTTGAACTGTCCGGTCGCGTGGAACGCCGGATGATGGGCCAAGGCCGCCGACGCCGGGGCCAGCAGGGCGGCGAGCACTCCGACGACGATGGAGGTGCGCCGGTGCGTGGCGGATGTGGCTCGGTCCATGCGTCCCTCGTTGTGCTGCCGCGTGGGAGGGTTGTTCTCAACAGAAAGTGCGCCGAGGATCTCGTGTGCTCCTGCCGCCAGCCCGAGGTGTGCGTTGACCGCACTCGCGTCACGTCGGCGTCGACCCGGCAATCTCCTACCGTCCTCGCACCGGCGGGGCGGTGTGAGCATCTCGAGCGCGACCTTCGAGCTCAGGCGCGGGCTCCGCGTCATGTGGCGGGTGGCCCGGGCCGATCTGCGGCGCATGCTCGGGATCGGCGCAGTCGGCGCGACGCTGTATGCCGCGATGGTCCTCGCCGCGGCGTGGGTCCTCGCCTTCGTCACCGACGAGGTCGTCCTTCCCGCCGTCGAGGCAGGCGAGGTCACCAGTCGCGACCTGTGGACGATCGCGCTGGCCATCGTCGGCGTGTCCGCGGTCAAGGCCGCCGGCATCTTCGGTCGTCGCTTCGGCGCCTACCTCGTCCAGTACTCGACGCAGGCGACCTTCCGCCGCCAGGTGACACGTGCGTTCATGCGCCTGCCCATGGCCTGGCACCGGCGCCACCCCACGGGGCAGCTGCTCTCGAACGCCGTCGCCGACATCGAGGCCGCCACGTTCGTGGCCGCACCCATGCCCATGGCCCTGGCGTCGACGATCCTCATTGTCGTCGCAGCGATCGCACTGCTCGTCACGGATTCCTTCCTGGCTGCGGTTGGCTTTCTCGTCGGACCGGCCCTGATGGCCGTCAACCTCGCCTTTCAACGCCGCATGCGCGCCAAGGTGGCCTTGGCCCAGCAGACACGAGGCACGGTGTCGGCGATCGCACACGAGTCGTTCGACAGCGCCCTGGTGGTCAAGACCCTCGGTCGTGAGCGCGCCGAGACCGATCGATTCGCCGCCACGTCCAACCAGTTGCGGGACGAGATGATCGAGGTCGGGCGGCTCCGTGCCATCTTTGACCCGATGATCGAGGCGCTGCCGAACGTCGGGATCCTGTTGGTCCTCGTGGTCGGCGCGTGGCGCGTGCAGACCACGGACCTGACGGCCGGCGACCTCATCGGGTTCGCCTACCTGTTCCGACTGTCGGCCATCCCGCTGCGTGTCTTTGGCTGGCTGTTGGGCGACATCCCGCGAGCGGTGGTGGGCTTCGAGCGCATCGACCACGTTCTCGACGCCGAACCCGAGGCCGACAAGGGCACTGGGCACGTGCCAGCAGGCAGCGCCGCCGACGTGATCGCCGCCGGCCTCTCGTACCACCATCCCGTCGCGGACCACCTCGACGCACGCGGACTCGATGGCGTCGACCTGGTGGCACTGCGCGGCAAGACAGTCGCCATCGTCGGTCCCACCGGTGCGGGCAAGTCGACGCTGGCCTGGCTGCTGGCCAGGCTGCTCGAGCCGCAGGCCGGGACGGTGACGCTCGACGGCATGGACCTGCGCGACGTGGCGCGCGACGAGCTCGCCGAGGCGATCGCCATCGTCTTCCAGGAGTCCTTCATCTTCGACGACACCGTGACCAACAACATCACGTTGGGCGGCGACTGGACCCATGGAGACGTCGTCGCGGCGGCCGATCTCGCCCAGGCGCACGGCTTTGTGAACCACCTCCCGGGCGGGTACGACACGGTCGTGGGCGAGCGGGGCGCCACGCTGTCCGGTGGGCAGCGGCAGCGCATCGCGCTGGCACGGGCACTCATCCGGCGACCGCGGCTGCTCATCCTCGACGACGCGACATCGGCGTGCGACCCCAGCGTCGAGGCAGCCATCCTCGAGCGCCTGTCCAGTGCGGACCTCCCAGCCACCGTGCTGCTCATCGCCCATCGATCCGGATCGATCGGCCTCGCCGACCAGGTGCTGTTCCTCGACGAGGGCCGCGTCGTCGCCCAGGGAGCCCACGACGAGCTCCTGGCGACGGTGCCCGGGTATCGACAGCTCATCACCGCGTACGAGCGTCGTGCGGCCGAACGGGCCCGGAAGGCGGCCCGATGAGCGCCCTGTCCGCGGCACCACGCCGCACCGCAACACAGACCATCCGTGCCGGGCTGCGGCTGTCGCCCGAGTTCCGCGAGGGCCTCGGCGCAACCCTCGCCCTGGCGCTGCTCGCCGTTGCCGGTCGCGCCATCGTCCCCGTGGCCATCCAGCAGAGCATCGACAAGGGCTTCGACGGCAGCACCGTCGACATGGGTGCCATCGGGATCGCCGTCAGCATCGCCGGCGTGGCCGTCGTCGTGACGGCGATCGCGGGCTCCCTGTCGAACATTCGGCTCGCGCGCGCCACCGAGACCTCCCTGTCCAACCTCCGCGTCCGTGCCTTCGCGCACATCCACGACCTGTCGATGCTGCACCAGGCCGCCGAGGCCCGGGGGTCGCTGGTGGCACGTGTCACGACCGACATCGACGAGATCAGCCGCTTCTTCCAGTGGGCCGGCCTCAACCTGTTGTCGGGCATCGGCGTGGTCCTCGTGGCCACCGTGTTCATGGCCGTCTACAGCTGGCAGCTGACGCTGGTCGTCATCGCCGTCTTCATCCCGTTCGGGTTCATCGCCCGGTACTTCCAGCAACAGCTGATGGACAAGTACGTGGTCGTGCGTCAGCGCATGGCCACGCTGCTCGGTGTGGTTGCCGAGGCAGTCGTCGGCGCCCCCGTCATCCGCGCCTACGGCGACCGCGTGCGGGCACAGGAGCGGGTTGACGCCGCGATCGAGGGTCATCGCGTGATGGCGGCGCGCGTCGGCGGCTGGTCGGCGGGGTTCTCCTCGGTCGGCGAGATCACCGGCGCGATCGCCATCGCCGCCGTGCTCGTCGTCGGGACCATCCTGGCGGTCAACGGCGACCTGTCCGCCGGCACCGTCGTGGCCTTTCCGTTCCTCATCAGCATGTTCGTCGACCCGGTGCTGCTGATCGGCGAGGCGCTCGGCGAGGCCCAGGGTGCGGTCGCCGGCTGGCAGCGTGTCCTCGACGTCCTCGACGTGCCCCCGGACGTCGCCGACCCCGAGGAGGGCGTGGATCTGCCAGCCGGGCCGATCAGCGTCGCGTTCGACCACGTGACCTTCCGCTATCCCCGGCCCGGTGAGACAGGGGCCACCGCCACCGGCCCGATCGTGCTGCACGACGTGACGATCGAGATACCGGCCAACACGAACGTGGCCGTGGTGGGGGAGACGGGGTCGGGCAAGACAACGCTGGCGAAGCTGTTGTGCCGGCTCATGGATCCGGTCAGCGGTCAGGTGTTGCTGTCGGGAACGCCGATCGACACGGTTCGGTTCGCCAACCTCCGTCGGCGTGTGGTGCTGGTCGCGCAGGAGGGTGCGCTGCTCGACGGCACGGTGGCCGACAACGTGCGGATGGGCAAGCCCGAGGCCGACGAGGCCGACCTCGAGCTCGCCTTCACGGAACTCGGCCTCGCCGACTGGCTCGAGGAGCTGCCGGACGGCCTTGCCACCGACGTTGGCGAGCGCGGCGACGGCCTGTCCGCGGGCGAGCGGCAGCTGGTCGCCCTGGCGCGGGCCTACATCGCCAATCCGGACCTGTTGGTCCTCGACGAGGCGACCTCGGCGGTCGATCCCGCCACCGACGTCCGGCTCCAGTCCGCGGTGGCCGGCCTCACGCGTGGGCGCACGACCGTGACCGTGGCCCACCGGCTGTCGACGGCCGAGGCTGCAGACCTGGTTCTCGTCATCGACGACGGGCGCCTCGTCCAGGTCGGTTCCCACGATGAGCTCGTGGCCCAATCCGGTGTCTACGCCCGGCTGCATGCCTCGTGGCGGACCGGCACCAGCGCCTGACGGCGCGACGGCGCGACGGCGCAGGGAATTGACGCTGCTCGTAGCATTGGCGTCACGTTGTTGACAGGACCGTGATGTCCGGAACCCTGCTCATTCCCGAGGCCGAACACGCCATCCCGGCGTCGACCACCGCTCAGATCGACGCGGCACTCGATGAGCTCGAGAGTCGGCGCAAGGACTGGGTTGCGCTGGGGATCCCCGAGCGCATCGCCCTGCTCGATGCGTGCATCGCCGGCGTCATGGCGGAAGCCGAGGCCTGGGCCGAGACGGACTGCCTGGTCAAGGGCATCCCCGAGGACTCGCCGCTTCGTGGCGAGGGCTGGGTCACCGGCCCCGTTCCGACCGTCTTCAACCTGCGGGCCCTCAAGCTGACCCTCGAGCAGATACTGGAGACAGGCCGACCGCAGCCGCCCGGCTTCCGCACCCACGCCAATGGCCAGACGGTCGTCGACGTGTTCCCGGTCAACATCTGGCACAAGCTCGCTTTCCAGGGCTTCTCGCACGAAGTGCGCCTGCAGCCGGGCGTGTCGATCGAGGAGGCGCAGGAGCGGATGGCGCGGATCTACCGCGGCGAGAAGGACGACGGCGGCATCTCGCTGGTCCTGGGCGCCGGCAACGTCGGCTCCATCGCCCCGACCGACGCCCTCTACAAGCTGTTCGTCGAGGATCGCGTCGTCATCCTCAAGATGAACCCCGTCAACGAACGCATCGGCCCACACCTCGAGCGGGCGTTGTCGCCCTTGATCATCGATGGCTACCTGCGCATCGTCTACGGCGGGGGCGAGGAGGGCGCCTACCTCTGCCAGCACAACCTCGTGTCCGACATCCACATCACGGGATCGGACAAGACGCACGACCTCATCGTCTTCGGTCCGGGCAAGGAAGGGGCCAAGCGCAAGAAGAACAACGACCCTGTCCTCGACAAGCCGATCAGCTCCGAGCTCGGAAACGTCACGCCGATCATCGTCGTCCCCGGACCGTGGTCCAACCGGGACATCAACTTCCATGGCGACAACATCGCGTCGATGTTGGCGCAGAACGCCGGGTTCAACTGTGTCGCCGGGCGCGTGATCGTCACGCACCGGTCGTGGTCGAGTCGGACGCCACTGCTGAACGCCGTGCGTGACTCGCTGCGCCGCGCCGAGCCTCGCCAGCCCTACTACCCGGGAGCCGCCGACCGCTGGCAGCAGTACCTCGACGCACACCCCGAGGCCGAGACGTTCGGCCCGATGGGGGAGGGCCGGGTGCCCTTCACGCTCATCCCCGACCTCGACGCCAGCGCGTCCGACGAGATCGCGTTCGACACCGAGTCGTTCTGTGGCGTCTTCGCCGAGGTGGGCCTCGATGCGCCGACGTCCGTTCCCGACTACCTGGCCAAGGCAGTGGACTTCGCCAACGAGCGGCTCTGGGGCCAGCTCGCAGCGACGATCATCGTCCACCCGCGGTCGCTGAAGGACCCGGAGGTGGCCAGGGCCGTCGAGCAGGCGATCGACAACCTCGAGTACGGCAACATCGTCGTCAACCACTGGGCCGGCATCGCGTTTGGGATGGTCACGGCGTCGTGGGGCAGCCACCCCGGCAACGAGCTCAACGACATCGGCTCCGGGATCGGCATCGTGCACAACTCGTTCATGCTCTCCGACGTCCAGAAGGGCGTGCTGCGAGGACCCTTCCGGAGTCCGCTCACGCCGCCTTGGTTCCACACGAACAAGCAGCTCCATCGCATCGGGCCACGGTTCTTCCGCTACATGGCCACCGATGATCCCAAGGAGCTGGCCGGCCTGGTCGGACTGTCCGTCCTCGGCTGACGTCGCCCGTCAACGGCGTGGTGTGACGCGTTCAGTCGGCGCCGGGTGCCGAATCGAAGTCTGGGATCCATGGCGTGACGTGGACCGGCTCCGTCCCGCAGGATGCCGGGCGCAGCAGCTCGCGTCCGCGTACCGCCGCGCCCGCGACCGCGACAACCTGGTCGCGTTCCGCCAATCCTGCCTGCCCCCGGTCATGGCTGGTGGGCTGGCCGGCCAGGGCGGACGTGATCGTCGCGGTGACGGTCTCGGGCCGAAGCCGCCCCAGGACGCGACCGCTCGGCAGGAGCGCCGCCGTCGCCGCGAACCGGTGGCCACCGAGGTGCGTGGTCTCCCAGACCGCATCGGGCATCGCGGCCACCAACACGTCCGCCACCGCGCGGCCGTGTTCAGCGCAGCAACGGTCGCGCCGACCGTGCACGCACACCAGCACCATGTGGGGCAGGGGCTCGCCGTCGGTGGGCACCGTGAGCCGCTCCAACGAGGCCACGCGGCGGCCAGTCAGCATGCCTGTCGTGAGGTCGGCATGTGCGACCAGGTGCCCCTCGCCACTGGGCCGCCGGGAAGGTTGGCGAATCAGCTGGACGCGTCGGTTGCCGGCTCCCATCCACAGCCGCACCTTCGGTCGCACGGCGTCGGGCAGGCTCTCGACGGCGTCCCGTTCCCACGGACCGGGGTGCTCGACCAGCAGCCACTCGGACGCGATCGGGGCAGTCCCGAGCATCGGCTCGCCCACCGCACGGCTCCGTGCCGAGCAGGTCTGGGAGGGATCCATCGCGTTGCCCGGCTGTCAGGGGTGCGGTAGCCTTCCACACGCGCGGCGCACGTGTGCGCCGCTTCGCACGTCAGTCGCTCCTCAGCGCCGCTCACAGGACGAATTCGCCATGTATGCCGTCGTCGCCGCCGGTGGGGCCCAGCAACGGGTCGAGGCCGGCCAGCAGATCACGGTCGACCGGGTCGCCGGCGAACCGGGTGACGCCGTCGAGCTCCCGGCCGTCCTCGTCGTCGACGACCAGGGCGCCGTCACGACCGGTCCCGACCTCGACGGGCGCACGGTGACGGCGACGATCGTCGAGCACACCCTCGGCCCCAAGATCCGCGTCTTCACGTACAAGAACAAGTCGCGTCAGCGCAAGACCAGGGGTCACCGCTCGCGACTGACCGTCCTCAACATCGAGAAGATCTGATGGCGCACAAGAAGGGCGGCGGCTCCTCCAACAACGGCCGCGACTCCAATGCCCAGCGGCTCGGCGTCAAGAAGTTCGGCGGCGAGTTCGTGCGGGCCGGCAACATCCTCGTCCGTCAACGCGGGACCAAGATCCACCCCGGCGTCAACGTCGGTCGTGGTGGCGACGACACGCTGTTCGCCCTGATCGATGGCACGGTGCGGTTCCACAAGACCCGGACCCGGACGACGGCGCACGTCGACGAGCTCGCGATGGCCGAAGCCACGTCGGCGGAACCGACTGTCGACGCACCCACCGAGGAGCCGGCGGAGGTCGACGCCTGACCGTCACAGCACCTGACGGACGACGGGCGCCCCAGCGGGCGCCCGGTTTCCGTTGCGAGCACCTCACGAGAACCTGAGCACACATGGACGCGGTGGAGTTCGTCGACGAGTGCTCCATCCATGTTCGGGGTGGAGCCGGCGGCAACGGCTGCGTGTCGTTTCGTCGTGAGGCCCACGTGCCCCGCGGTGGACCGGACGGCGGCGATGGCGGGCGTGGCGGCGATGTCATCCTCCTCGCCGATGCCAGCGTCCGGTCGCTCCTCGACGTCCAGCGGCATCCCCACCAGCGCGCGACTGCGGGCACACACGGCCAGGGCGACAACAAGACCGGTGCAGACGGCGATGACAGGGTTGTCCGGGTTCCGGTCGGCACGCTCGTTCGCGACCCGGAAACCGGTGAGGTCCTGGCCGATCTCGTCCGGGCTGGGCAACGCGCCATCGTCGCGACGGGCGGGCGAGGTGGGCGCGGCAACGCCTCGTTCAAGAATCGGTTCCGACGGGTCCCGCGCTTCGCCGAACGGGGCGAGCCGGTCAACGACCGCACGCTGCGCCTCGAGCTCAAGCTCATCGCGGACGTCGGCCTCGTCGGCTGGCCTTCTGCCGGCAAGTCGTCGCTGATCCGCAGGCTCTCGAACGCCCAACCCCGCGTCGAGGAGTGGCCGTTCACCACGCTGACCC
>JAWWBG010000025.1:0-17639 GCA_033721095.1 Nitriliruptorales bacterium | reverse complement strand
GATCCCGGAGGACATGCCGGTCACGGCGGTCAACGTGCTCCGGGAAACGATTTCACAGGCGCTCGGCGTACGACTCCCGCGCCTGCCCGATGTGTCGTACTCATTCTGGGACGAGCACTTCGGCCCGTACCGGGACGTGACCGACCTGGCCTTCTCATCCCCCTGACTTGTGCTCGTCGCCCGCGTGGGCGTAGGCGTCGACCGGTGGGCAGGCACAGACGAGGTGCCGGTCGCCGTGGGCCTGCTGGATCCGGCTGACCGGTGGCCAGTACTTGTCGGCTGCGACCCATGGCAGTGGATGGGCGGCCCGTTCCCGCGAGTAGGGATGAGTCCACTCGTCGGCGAGGAGTTCGATCGCTGTGTGCGGGGCGTTGACCAGCGGGTTGTCGTCGGCGGGCCATGTCCCGTCCGCGACCTGGTCGATCTCGGCACGGATCGCGATCATGGCATCACAGAACCGGTCGAGCTCGCGCAGTGACTCGGACTCGGTGGGCTCGATCATCAGGGTCCCCGGGACCGGGAAGCTCATCGTCGGTGCGTGGAACCCGTAGTCGATCAGGCGCTTGGCGATGTCCTCGTTCGTGATGCCGGTGGCCTGGTCCAGCGGCCGGATGTCGACGATGCACTCGTGGGCCACCAACCCACCCGGCCCGGTGAACAGGATCTCGTAGTGCCCCTTCAGCCTGGCCGCGACGTGGTTGGCGTTGAGGAGCGCCACCTGCGTGGCTCGACGCAGCCCGTCAGCGCCCATCATCCGGATGTAGCTCCAGCTGATCGGCAGCACGCCGGGCGAGCCGTGCGGCGCAGCCGAGACGGCCCCAACGGGCGCGTCGGGATCAGCCTCGGGATCCAGCGGATGGCCCGGCAGGAACGGGGCGAGGTGAGCCCGCACAGCAACCGGCCCGACCCCGGGACCTCCTCCCCCGTGCGGGATGCAGAAGGTCTTGTGCAGGTTCAGGTGGCTCACGTCGGCGCCGAAGCGTCCGGGCCGTGCCAGCCCGACAAGGGCGTTGAGGTTGGCGCCGTCGAGGTAGACCTGCCCACCGTGCTCGTGGATGATCTCGCAGACGCGCGTGATCCCCTCCTCGAACACCCCGTGGGTCGACGGGTAGGTCACCATGAGCGCGGCCAGCGTGTCCTGGTGCTCCTTGGCCTTCTGCTCGAGGTCGACCAGGTCGATGTCACCGTTGTCGCTGGTGGCCACCACGACCACCTCCATGCCGGCCATCACCGCGCTGGCCGCGTTGGTCCCGTGGGCCGAACCCGGGATCAGGCAGGTCACCCGACCCGTGTCCCCGTTGGCGAGGTGCCAGCCGCGGATGGCCAACAGCCCGGCCAGCTCACCCTGAGAGCCGGCGTTGGGCTGCACGCTCACCTGGTCGTAGCCGGTGATCACGGCCAGCCAGTCCTCCAGCTGCGCGATGAGCTCGCGACTGCCGGCCGACTCGTCGAGGGGCGCAAACGGGTGCAGGTTGGCGAAGGCGGGCCAGGTGACCGGCTCCATCTCCGCAGCCGCGTTGAGCTTCATCGTGCAGGACCCGAGCGGGATCATCGAGCGGTCCAGCGCGATGTCGTACTGCGCCCACCGGCGGGCCAGGCGCATCAGCTCGGTCTCGGAGCGGTAGGCGCTGAACAGCTCCTGTTGGAGGAACGGCTCGGACCGTCGGGCGTCCTCGGGGAGCACGGCGGCGCGGGCGTCCCCATCGATCGAGCAGCCGAGCGCGCCCGCCAAGGCGACGAGGTCGTCGTCGGTGACGGTCTGGTCGAACGCGATCGTGACGCGATCCTCCCCCGGCCGAATGGAGAAGCCGGCGTCGGCTGCGGCGGCCACGAGCCCGGCCGGATCCGGGGTCGCGATGCCGATCGTGTCGAAGAACCGGTCGTGCGTGAGCTCCATCCCCGCGTCGATGGCAGCCGCCGCGAGCCGCGCCGCCTTGCCGTGCACCTCCTCGGCGATGGCGCGCAGTCCTTCGGGGCCGTGATGGATGGCCCAGAAGGCGGCGACGTTGGCCAGCAGGACCTGGGCCGTGCAGATGTTGCTGGTCGCGCGCTCGCGCCGGATGTGCTGTTCCCGGGTTTGGAGGGCCAACCGGTTCGCCGGCCGTCCGTGGCGGTCGAGGGAGGTCCCGACCAACCGCCCGGGCAGCAGCCGCTTGGCGTCGTCTGACGCTGCCAGGAACCCCGCGTGGGGCCCGCCGAAGAACATCGGCACACCGAACCGTTGGGCCGAACCGACCACGACGTCCGCGCCGAGGGACGCCGGCGACGGCAGCAGGCACATCGCGAGTGGATCGGCCGCCACGACCACCCGGGCCCCACTGTCGTGCGCTGCCGCCGCGAGAGGCCCCAGGTCGTGGAGCTCGCCCGAGCTGCCCGGATACGACAGCAGCACGGCAAAGCAGTCATCCGCCAGCGCCGCCGGCACGTCGTCGGTCACCGTCACGTCCAGTCCGAGGGGTTCGGCGCGCGTGGCGATGACCGCGACGGTCTGGGGGTGGGTGTCGGCGTGCACGACGAACCGGTTCCGCGCGTCGTCCTTGACGAGCCGATGCGCGAGCGTCATGCCCTCCGCTGCGGCCGTGCCCTCGTCGAGCATCGACGCGTTCGCCAGCGGCAGGCCCGTCAGCTCGGTGATGACGGTCTGGAAGGCCAGCAACGCCTCGAGGCGACCCTGCGAGATCTCGGGCTGATAGGGCGTGTAGGCGGTGTACCAGGCGGGGTTCTCGAGGACGTTGCGTCGGATGACGGCGGGGGTGATCGTCCCGTGGTAGCCGAGCCCGATGAGTGCCTTGCGGGGTTGGTTGCGGTCGGCGAGCGACCGCAGCTCGGCGAGCATCGCCGTTTCGTCGACGGCCGGTGGGAGGTCGAGCTCGTCGTCACGGATGGAGGACGGCACGGCGGCAGCCACGAGCTCGTCGAGCGACCCGAAGCCGAGGCCATCGAGCATGCGCTGCTGGTCGGCCTCTGAGGGCCCGAGGTGGCGGTCGGCGAAGGTCACACGGTCCCTGGTGGCGGCCGCCGCCCATGCAACCAGCCGGCGCCAAGCCCGACCAAGAAGCGGGACGGGTTGTCAGGCGGAGCGGGCCGCGCTGTCGATCGTGTCGTCGTCCAGCGGCTCGGCCGGGAACAGCGCCACGTCACCCTCGACCTCTGCCACGACGGGCGCCATCGCGATCGCGAACACGCCCTGGCCCTTGCGCAGCAGGTCCACGACCTGCGCATCATCGTCGACCGCATAGACCGAGGTGCCATCGGAGACGAGCGTCACGTCGGCGGGCGTCTGCCCGCGGTGCGCCAGCTCCTCGACGGCAAGGCGAACCTTCTGGAGGGAGACACCCGCATCGAGCAGGCGCTTGACCACCTTGAGCCGGACGATGTCGTCGAACGAGTAGAGCCGCTTGCTGCCCGAGCCATCAGCCGACTGCACGGTCGGCTCCACGAGGCCAGTGCGCGCCCAGTAGTCGAGCTGCCGGTAGGTGATCCCCACGATCTTGCAGGCCGTGGGTCCGCGATAGCCGCTGACGGGCTCGTCGCCGATCGTCAACGCCAGTTGTCCGCCAGGTGTCGCCATGTCCGATGGTCCTTCGCCGAGCCCGCAGGGCTCCCCGCGTTCCGGTTGGGCGGCGCATGGTCTGCCAACCTGCCGCCGGCCGTGTCGCGGGTCTGCCAACCGAACGACACGAGTGGAACTTCACGGAGGCTACGAATCGGATCCCGCGGATGTCAACGACCCTCACCCTCGAGTGCAGGGAAAATCCCGATCCCCAACCCTCAACTCAAGGTTGAGATCCTGGCGGTGTCACGCGCGTCGCGCCGGCGCGCTGCCACGAGCAGAAAAGCGCCAATCGCCGGCATCCGAGCGATTCAGGCGTTCTTGAAGTCCTCGGGAGTGACCGTGTCGAGGAAGTCGCGGAAGCGCTGGACCTCCTCCTCGGGGTCCTCACCGTCGCCGATGTCCTCGTCGGCGATCTCGATGCCGGCTTCGTCGAGGACGGCGTCCTCGCCCAGGATCACCACGTCGTCGAGCCGTGACGCGAGCGCGATCGCGTCCGAGGGCCGAGCCGAGACGGCGTGGACGCTGCCGTTCTGTGTCAGCTGGAGCTCGGCGTAGTAGGTCCCATCCTGGAGGTCCGTGATGTGGACCGCGGCCAGGTCCACGTTGAGACTGCCGAGCACATCGACGAACAGGTCGTGGGTCAACGGTCGAGGCGTCTCGACACCCTGGAGGGCGAAGGCGATGGCCGCGGCTTCGGTCGCGCCGATCCAGATCGGCAGGTAGCGCGACCCGTTCCGCTCCTTGAGCAGGATGATCGGCTGGTTCGCGGGCAGCTCCACGCGGACACCCACCAGCTCCAGCTCGATCACTCGTCGGCCTCCCGTGTGCGTCCAATGGCAATCTACCCAAGCCGATCGCAGCCGGGTCACGGCTGGGTGGCCGTGCCGGTGGGGCCGAGACCCGACGCCGAAACGGGCGTCAGGTGCCCCGAGCCGCTGCGGTACGAAGCGCCTCGTGGACACGGTCACGGAGCCATGTCGCGATCGTCGGCGAGCGGGGCGGTTCCGCTGCCCGCACGTCGAGGAGGATGGGCTCGGTGCGAGGGATCCGCACCTCCACCGGCCCCGCGGCGTCCGCCCGCCGCGGCAGGGTCCAGTCGACGTGCACCTCGGTGCCGGTTGGCACGGTGACCCAGGCCGGATCGGAGCCGACGGTGACCCAGCGTCCGCCCTCCCGGAGACGGACGCTCCGGGACACGCGCACCTCCTCGAACCAGGCGAACCCCCAGTCCAGGAGCGCACCCGCATCGTCGAAACGTTCCTGCTCGCCCGCGGCCCCCAGCACGACGGCGATCAGCGTGCGGCCGTCACGTTCGGCACTCCCCACGAGCGAGTATCCCGACGCCGTCGTGAAGCCCGTCTTCAGTCCCGTCGCATCCGGGTACTGGTCCAAGAGCAGGTTTCGGCTCGGAACGGTCCCGATGTCGGGGAGCCGAACCGTGCGGCGGGCTGCAATCGCACGCAGTCCGTCGTCGGCCAGGAACGTGCGGGCGATCACCGCCAGGTCCCGTGCCGTCAGACGGTTGCGGTCATCAAGACCGGTGGGCGTGGTCAGGATCGGATCGAGGCCCAGGATGGCAGCATCCTGCCGCATCAACTCCACGAAGCCCTCGAGGCTCCCTCCGACGTGGACGGCCAGGGCCGTCGCGGCGTCGTTCCCGCTGCGAACCAGGAGCGCCTCGAGCAGCTGCTGGACGGTCCAGGACTCGCCGGGGTCGACACTTGTCCCGGCGCCCCCGACGTCCCGAACGGCCTCGGAAACCACGACGGCGTCGGTGAGGGAGGCCCGTTCGGTGACGGTCAGGGCGGTCAACAGCTTCACGGTCGACGCCACGGGGCGCGGCTCGTCGAGGCCGACGCCGTCGAGGACCTGGCCGGAGCGTGCATCGACAAGCGCCCAGGCGGCTGCCGTGACCGCGGGTGGACTGGTGAGCGGGCGACTGGTCGTCTGGAGGAGCGGCGGCCGGGGCGCCTCCAGCGCGGCCGTGGCTGGGGGTGTCGCGGCCAGGAGGCTCCCGAGGGCGGCAATGACCGCTGCGACGGCACCGATCCGCCGCCTCGCGACGTGGATCACGAGCGCAGGAGGGCGGCGACCTGGCGCTCGAGCAGGGCGCGACGAAGCGCCGCGCCCTCGTGCGCGATCCCGTTGGCGAGCTCCGTGGCCGCGACGCGACTGTCCGGATTCCGCTGCCGCAGCAGGGGTGTCACGAGCTGCTCGATCAGGGCCAGCTCGCGATCGGCGAACTGGCGGAACATTCGCAGGTGCCGTGCCTCCAGGCCAGCCTCCATCAGTGCGCCTGCGGCCCTCGCCGCGCGCAGGTCCCGGCCGTCGAAGCGATCGGCGTCCGCGATGACGCCGTGGTCTCGCAGGGCGTGCAGGTCACCGGGCTCCAGGCCGGCGACATCGGCCAACTCGGCGAACGACAGCGAGACATCCCCGGTGTCAGCCGCCAGCAGTGGCGGCGGGTCGTCGGCCGCCGCCGGCGCCGGACCCGGCGGGCCGGACGCGTCGTCGGAGGGAACGTCCGCGTCGACCGGGACACCGGCGTCAATCCGATCCAGCTCCTCACGGATGACCTTGAGCGGCAGGTACCGGTCCCGCTGGGCGCGCAGGATGTAGCGGAGGCGGTCGACGTCGTCGTCGAGGAACTGGCGGTAGCCGGAGTCCGTCCGATCCGGGCTGATGAGGCCCTCGGCCTCGAGGAAGCGGATCTTGCTGATGGTGACGTCGTCGAACTCGTCCTTGAGCTGGTTGAGGACCTCGCCGATGCTGTAGGTCATGTGGGGGCTCCGGCGTACATCAGCTTGAAGCGACCGACCTGGAGCTCCACACCCGGGACGAGGATCGCCGACTCTCGACGCTCACCGCCGATGTAGGTCCCGTTGAGGCTGCCGAGGTCGACGAGCGTGAACTGGCCTCCCTCCCGACGGATCTCGGCGTGGTGGCGCGAGACCGTGACGTCATCGAGGTAGACGTCCGAGTCAGGGTGGCGACCGACGGTCGTGATGTCCTTGTCGAGGAAGAAGCGGGCGCCGGCGAGTGGGCCTCGCACGACCACCAGGATGCCGGTGCCGGCGTCGACAGGCGGCGCATCTTCCAACGGCGCCGTGGGATCCAGGGCGCCGGGATCGAAGGATGCGGTCGTGTCGGCAGCCTCGGCACGATCGACCGGTGTGCCGCAATTGGCGCAGAACCGGGCATCCGAGGCGACTTCCTCACCGCACTGGGAGCAGAACATCACGGTCCTTTCGGTCCCCGATCAGGGACGAGTCCGGTCCTCGGGCGTCGTGACGTGCATGTCTGACCCTCGACTGTAGGTCGACCGTGGCGGATCGGACCCGTCACTTTCGACGAGACCGCTCAGGGAAGCAGGGCTCGGTACCCATCAGCGTCCAGCAACTCCTCCACGGCCTCCGGATCCGAGGGATGGATCGCGACCAGCCACCCGTCGCCGTAGGGGTCCTCGTTGACCAGTTCCGGGCGATCGTCAAGGTCGTCGTTGCGCTCCACGACCGTGCCGGAGACGGGCGCGTACAGGTCGGACACCGACTTGGTGGACTCCACCTCGCCAAACGGCTGGCCGCCCGTCACCGTGGCGTTCGTCGCCGGAAGGTCCACGTAGACGACGTCGCCGAGCTGTGACTGCGCGTAGTCGGTGATCCCGATTCGGAGGACCTCCCCCTCCAGCAGCGCCCACTCGTGCTCGCTCGTGTAGCGGCGGTCGGTCGGAATGGACGTGTCGGTCACCTCGGCCTCCGGTCGATGACGTCCGGGACGCTAGCCGACGCTCTCGTCGTCCTCCCCTGCCGCAGCGGAGGCTGGCTCATCAGCGCCGACGGTGGCCGCGGCGTCGTCGCCCGCCGGTTTCCGCAGCAGGCGGAGGGCGTAGTCCCCGGCGGCGAGATAGGACAGGACGATGTTGATCGAGAAGGTGAACCACGCCGCCCAGGTGAGCGGCTCGTTGGGGTCCTCGACCGACCCGACCGCCGCCGCGAGCATCCAGAAGCCGATCGCCCACATCAGCCCGAACGTGGCGGCCTTGCCCAGCCGCGTGACGTCGGGGGGAGACGCACCTCGGGCCAACAGCACCAGGCCGGCCACCGACACGAGCACGTCACGCGCCAGCAGCAGGGCGATCGGCCAGAGCGGCACGATGTCGGCGACGACCACGCCGATCCCGATGACGACGAAGAACGCACGATCCGAGATCGGGTCGAGGATCTTGCCGAGGCTGCTCTGCTGGTCGAGGCGGCGGGCCAGGTACCCGTCGAACCAGTCGGTCCACCCGAAGACGAAGGCCACGATCGTGGCCCGGACGATCCGCCCGTTGACGAGGTCGAGGTACACCCACGGCAGGACGGCCAACCGTGCAAACGACAGGAGATTCGGAACGGTGAGGACGCGGTCGGAGACCTGCTGCTCGCCGTCCCTGGCCCCGATGTCGAAGATGCGCACGGGTGCCCTTGCGTGTCTGCTGGTCGGGCTGGCCGGACTTGAACCGGCGACCCCTCGACCCCCAGTCGAGTGCGCTACCTGACTGCGCCACAGCCCGTTCACGGCACCGGATCGTGCACCGATCGCCCGATTCGCGCCGACTGCTCGATGAAGTCGGGCAGCGGGCCGGACGCTACCAGCCGGCCATGGTCAGCCCGGCGCCACACGGGAGCCCTCTGGGTCAGTCGTCCGCCGGCCGTGCCGATCGGCCCGAGCCACGCCGCTCCTCGAGCACCAGGGGGGTGCCGGTGAAGTCGTGACGCTCCCGCAACTGGTTGAGCAGGTAACGCCGATACGCGGCCGGGATGTCGGCATTGGTGAAGGCAACGAAGCGCGGCGGGGCCGTCTCGGCCTGGGTCACGTACCGGATCTTGAGTGGACGACGATGCACGAGCGGTGGGGGCGTGCGCTCGACCAGCTCCTCCACGAGGCGGTTGAGCAGCCGTGTCGGGATGCGGCGGTTGTAGGACTCCCAGACCGTCGCCAGCGTGGGCAGGACGCGCCGGAGTCCGCGGCCCGACGTGGCCGAGATGTTGATCCGCGGGGCCCACGACGCAAACGACAGCAGCCGGTCCAGCTCACGCTCGAGATCGGCCGCCCGCTCGGCGTCGACCAGGTCCCACTTGTTGACCACGAGCACGAGGCCGCAGCCGGCGTCTCGGAGCGCTGCCGCCAACCGTTGGTCCTGCTCGCTGACCGTGTCGCTGCCGTCGATGAGGAACAGCGCCAGGTCCGCGTCGTCGATCGCCCGCAACGTGCGATCGACGCTGTAGTACTCGGTGGCCTCGCCGTGCCGGTGGCGTCGGCGCATCCCCGCCGTGTCGATGAACGTCCAGGTGCGGCCGTCGATCGTGACGGTCGTGTCGACGGGGTCACGCGTCGTGTGGGGCACGGCGTCGACCAGGGAGCGCTCCTCCCCCAGGAGCCGGTTGAAGAGCGACGACTTGCCCACGTTCGGCTTGCCCACGAGGGCCACGCGAGGGATGCGGGTGGTATCGGCGCCAACGGTCGGGGTCCCGCTGTCGGCGCCAAGCCGCCTGACCACGGCATCGAGGAGGTCCGCGACGCCGCGTCCGTGCGCTGCCGAGATCGTCATCGGCTCTCCGAGACCCAGGGCGTGGAACACGTGGGCATCGGCCTCATGACGGGCACCGTCCACCTTGTTGACGACGAGGAACGTGGGGACGTCGTGGCGGCGCAGCTCGCGGGCGAAGCGCTCGTCGTCCTCCTGGGCCCCGACGGTGACGTCGACCACGAACAGCACGAGGTCCGCCCCGATCGCCGCGTCGCGGGCGATGTCGGCAACTCGGGCCGCCAGCCCATCGACGTCTCGCGCCCACCCGCCCGTGTCCACGATCGTGAAGTCGCGGCCGTTCCAGGTCGCGGCGTGCTCGGTCCGGTCGCGCGTGACGCCGGGCTTGTGCTCCACGATGGCGACGCGCCGACCGAGGATGCGGTTCACGAGCGTCGACTTGCCCACGTTGGGGCGCCCGACGATGACGACCCGGTCACCCCGAAAGCGGGCGCCGGCGTGGGACGGTGGGCCCGGCTCGGCGTCACTGCGGCCGTG
This sequence comes from Nitriliruptorales bacterium, assembly GCA_033721095.1. Taxonomy (GTDB): domain Bacteria; phylum Actinomycetota; class Nitriliruptoria; order Nitriliruptorales; family Nitriliruptoraceae; genus JAWWBG01. The sequence goes on along the minus strand of JAWWBG010000025.1, from coordinate 8,019 downwards.
GCGGTCATCGATCGGGTCGCTGTCGGCCACCACCTCGCCCACCCGAGCAACGATCGCGTCAACAACCTCGTCGGGGTCCAGCCCCGTCGTGTCCAGGTGCCAGGCATCCTCGGCTGCGACGAGGGGGGACATGTCGCGTTCGCGGTCGGCGCGATCTCGCGCCTCCACGTCGGCGACCATGGCCGCCAGGTCACCACCCCCCTGCTCGGCCAGGCGCCGTCGGGCGCGTTCCTCCACGTCGGCGTCGAGAAAGACCTTGAGGTCCGCATCCGGCAGCACCACCGAGCCGATGTCCCGGCCCTCCACGACCCCGCCATGGGTGCTGGCCGCAGCCCGCTGCAAGGGCACCAGCGCGGTACGGACAGATGGATGGGCAGCGACCGTCGAGACCGCGCCGGTCACGGCCGGGCCGCGGATCTCCTCCTCGACGTCCTCGCCGTCGAGGAGCGTGCGCCCGTCCTGTCGGGTGATCGTGAGCCCGGAAGCAATCGCGCCACACGCCTGGCCGTCCTCCAGGTCGACACCAGCCCGCAGGCACGCCAGCGTGACGGCTCGGTAGAAGGCGCCGGTGTCGAGGTGTGGGACGCCGAGCCTTTCGGCCACGAGCCGAGCCGTCGTGGATTTCCCGGAGCCTGCCGGCCCGTCGATGGCGATGACCGGCCCGGTCACTGTTCGGGCTCCAGGCGGCCGCCAAGCTGGACGAAGTCGTCACGGAAGCCCGGATAGGACGAGGCCGTGCTGGCGAAGCCCGCGATGGTCACGGGCTCGCTGGCGACGGTGGCCGCGATCGCCGCCGTCATCGCGAGGCGATGGTCGAGCCCGGCGTCGAAGGTTCCGCCCCGGGGTTGTTGGCCGCCGGGCACGCGAAACCCATCGGGTCGCGCATCGAACTGCATGCCGAGGGCGGCGAAGAGTCGTGCGAGGGACGCGATCCGGTCCGACTCCTTCGCGCGGAGCTCAGCGGCGTCGGCGACCTCCAACCCGCCATCGCTCAGGGCGGCGACGATCGCGAGCACCGGGATCTCGTCGATGGCATCCACAACAGCCCTGCCCCGCATGGTTGCACCACCCGGGAGGCCGGTGCCGGCCTCGACGGTGACGTCGGCCACCTCCTCGCTCCCTGCCGGAGTGTGTTCGGACACGACGATTGACGCTCCGAGCTCCTCCAGCACCTGCAGCGCCCCCGTGCGGCCCGGGTTCATGCACACGCCCGGCGTGGTGATGGACCGCGAACCCACGGCGGCGGCCGCCCACCAGAAGGTCGCGCTGCTGGGATCGCCCGGAACGATCAGCGTCGTCGCGCGGGGTGTTGCTCCTGGCTCCATCACGACACGCTCGCCGACGGACGGGTCGCCGGAGCCCGGGGTCGTGGACGATGCGGGAGCGTCGTCGCCCGGCTCGCCGTGCGTGACGGGCAAGCCCATGTCCCGCAACATCCGCTCGGTGTGATCGCGGCTCGGGAGCGGTGCCGTGACGGTGATGCCAACGCCGGCGCGCACCGCGGCGAGCAGGAGCGCCGACTTGACCTGGGCGCTGGCCACCTCCGAATGGAGGACACCGCCGTCGCGAATCACCCCGTGAACGGTCAACGGCGCCCGGGTCCCGTCGTCCGGGCCGTCAACGCGGGCTCCGAGCTCTCGGAGCGGCCGACTGATCCGACCCATGGGTCGGGCTCGCAACGATTCGTCCCCCGTGAGCGTGGTCGCTCCCGCCATCCCGGCGGCAACGCCCGCGAGCAAGCGCAAGCCGGTCCCGGAATTGCCACAGTCAATGGGTTCCGACGGCGGCTGCAAGGGCCCGCTGACGTGGCCGTCGAGACCGTGGTCCCCCGGTTCGAGGTGGACCAGGCCCCCCATCGCGCGGACCGCGTCTGCCGTGGCCAGCACGTCCTCGCCGGAGGGAACGCCGACCAGGTCGCAGGGCCCATCGGCGAGTGCCCCGATGATCAGGGCGCGATGGCCGATGGACTTGTCGCCGGGCACGGAGACGGTCCCCTCGAGTGGGCCGGGCCGGACCACGACGCGACGGGGCAGCGGGTGCTCGATCGGGGGGATCACGGTGGCCCGGGCTTGGCTCGACAGTCAGTCGTGAGGGTGCCACGCCGCCGGAGGGCCGCCGAATTGACTCCCTTGGTGTCTTTGTCGACTTGTCGATGGATTTTATCGACTCATCGACAAGTCAACCCGTGCGAGGGGCACGGTGGGCGATCAGGCCCCGTCGCTCCAGGGCCCCGCGAGCCCGTTCCTCCGCCGCCGCCTCGACGGTGACCACGATGGCACCGGCACGGACCTCGTCGGCGTGCTGCAGGTGCAGGTCCTCGATGTTCACGGCCGCCTCGCCCAGCGCGGTCGCCACCCGGGCGACCATCCCCGGGCGGTCGTCGATGGGAACCGCAAGATCCACGACGTTGGTTGCCCGCTTCTTGGTCGGCAGCCGATCCCGCGCTGCCCTGCCCGCGGCCAGTCGGGCCCCTACGGCGTCCCAGTCCGAGGTCTCGAGGGCAGCGCGCAGCTCGGTCAGTCGCTCGACGTACGCGTCGAGGGCCGACAGGACCGCCGCCCGATTGGCACGCAGGATGCCCACCCAGAGCGCCGGATCGGATGCCGCGATCCGCGTGACATCGCGAAAGCCGCCGGCGGCCATGGCGAGCGCGACCTCCGCGTCGTCGTCGGCCTGCTGCTCTGCAAGCGTCATCAGCTCCGTGGCCAGCAGTTGGGGCAGGTGGCTCACGACACCAACGAGCCGGTCGTGGATCTCTGGTGAAACGGCCAGGACGTGTGCGCCCAGTGAGGCCACGAACCGTCGCACCAGGGCGAAAGCGTCGGTACTCGTCTGCTCTGTGGGTGCAAGAATCCATGTTGCACCATGGAAGAGTCTTCCATCCACCGACTCGCTGCCCCCGCGTGCCCTGCCGGCCATCGGATGGCCACCGACGAAGTTCTTGGGGCTCCAATCGCCCGTGAAGTCGCTGTTTGGAACTGACGGCAAACCCTCAATTTGAACTTGAAGATCGAACTTGATGCTTCCAACATCTGTCACAACGGTGTGCATACGCAGTGAGGACTGGAGCTCCCGAACGAGCCCCGGGATGGACTCAACCGGGATCGCGAGGACGACGAGGTCGACCGTGCGGACAGCATCGGCCGCGCTCGCGGCAATCGCGATCCGGTCGGACCGCGCCGCGACCGCGCGGGCGGCGTCGCCGTCCCGGTCCCAGACCTGCACCAGGACGCCGGTGTCGGCCGCCGCGAGTGCGATGGACCCGCCGATCAGGCCGGTGCCGATGACGGCACAGGAATCAACGGCGGGGCCGGAACCGCCTCCGGGCGGCGACTCGGCGGCATCCATCAGGTTGCCCGCCCGTCCACACGCGGTCCGATCTCGGTGGAAGCCACGCCGCGAGCGTCACGCGACGGAGCGCATGCCATGCTTGCGGACCACCGATGATCGACGCTGGCCGCAGCGAGTGCGTGGCTCCGGTGCGGGGCGAGACCGGCCGGCTGGGCGTGGGGGGCGCGCTCGCGACCAATCCCGCACGCTGAACAGGGAAAACGCGCCCAGATGGCCGCATTCACCCGTTCATGACGTGTCCCGGCAAGGAGGGCCGGCGGCGGCGAGTGAAGGGCGCCGTCAGTGGCCTCGAGTCGAGTCGAGGGCTGCCAGGATCCGGGCCGGGGCGCTGGCGGCTCCGATGAGGGGCCGTGACGGTGCATGATCACTCCGGCAGGTCGGTGCGGAGTTGACGGGCGTCATGGAGGTAGACGTGGCGGAGCGTCGCCGGGGGACGGTCGGTCCACACGTGGGCCAGGACGCGAATGCATCGCTCGATGGCGTCATCGATCTCGAGCTCTCGCGCGCACAGCAGCGGGACATGCGTGATCCCCGCCTCGCGCGCAGCCTCCGCGGGGAACGCCGAGTTGATGTCCGAGGTCGCCGTGAAGATCAGGCTGACGAGGTCGTCCTCGACAAGGTCGTTGCGCTCGAACAGGGCATGGATCATTTCCTGCGTCCGCTCGATGAGGTGGTCGCGCTCGTCGACGTCCAGGGTCGTTGCTCCCCGCAGCGCGCGGACCCGGGGCTGTGGCTGGTCGCTCACGTGCCACCTCTCGTCCCCGACGGACCAGGCCCCTTGGTGCTGGGCCGCCCGGCACGGGGCCGCGGCCCGTCGCGCCCGTCCGAGCCGGCGTCGTCGCGCGCCAGGGGGGACTCCCCGGCGCCGCGCCGCCGGTCCTCGTGCTCGCTGCGCTGGCGGCGTGCACGCTCGTCACGGCCTGCTCGCGAGGCCCGGGTGGGAGAACCGACTGGGCGTCCCTGGCTGTATCGCTTTGTCGACTTGTCTCTTGATCGCTTGGCCGATTTGTCGGTGAGTCGATGGGGCCCTTCGGCGACCGCGCGGTGGAGCGTGGCAATCTCGCGCGTTGTCAACGGACGCCACTTTCCCTGCCGCAATTCGCCCAGTTCGACCCCGCCATAGGCGACCCTGGCGAGGCGTCGCAGGCGCAGGCCGACCGCCCCGACGAGTCGGCGTACCTCCCGGTTTCGACCCTCGGCCACCACGATCTCCAGCAGCGCCCGGTCGCCCTCCTCCCCCAGCCGGCGCACGCGGCGAGGGCGTGCCGGCCCGTCGTCCAGCTCGACCCCGGCACGGAGCCGATCGATCGCGGCGTTGGGCACGGGCCCATCCACGAGCGCGACGTAGGTGCGCTCGACCTCATAGGAAGGATGCATGAGGGCATGGGCAAGCTCCCCGTCATTGGTCAGCAGCAGGAGCCCCTCGCTGTCCTGGTCCAGCCGGCCCACGGGAAACAACCGGACCGGCACGTTGACGAGGTCCATCACCGTCGGGCGACCGTCGGGGTCCTCCACGGTGGACACAACGCCCGTCGGCTTGTTGAGCATGACGTAGTGGCGCGTCTCGTCCACGTTGACGCGTTCGCCGTCGACCTCGACGCGGTCGTTCTTCGGATCCACCTTCTGGCCGAGGTGGGCGACTTCGCCGTTCACCGTGACGCGGCCCTGGCGGATCAGGTCCTCGCTGGCACGACGAGAGGCGATGCCGGCCGCCGCAAGCACCTTCTGCAGGCGCTCCGTGGCGCTCACTGCGGTGCCTCGCCGTCCGCAACTGCCCCGCCCGGCGCCAGGTTGTCACCCTCGGACTCGCCCGCGTCGCCGCCGACGGGCCCGCCCTCGTCGGTGTCCGCGCCCTCCTCGTCGGACTCCTCGGCCTCCGCATCAGCATCCTCGGTGGACGCCATGACGGTCCGCAGCCGCGCCACGGCATCGGCCGCGGCGTCCTCGAGCGCGACGCTCAGCTCCTCGATCTCACCCATCGCGCCGCGTTCGGCAGGATCCGTGGGTGCGCCACTGCGCCAGCTGGACGGCAGCTCCTCACCGGCCGCGACACGTGTGCGGGCGCTTCGGAGCTCGCCGACCGCCGGCTCGTCCGGAGCGGCCTCCTCGGGCAGCCACTCCGTGAGTGGCGGCAGGTCATCCAGCGTGCTGATGCCCACCTTCTCGAGGAAGAGGGGCGTTGTCGCGAACAAGGCCGCCTGGCCCGGGCCTTCCTGGACGCCGACCTCCGCGATGAGGCCGCGCTGTTCGAGGGAGCGAACGGCGGCGTCGGCCTGGACCCCGCGAACGTCGGAGATCTCCTGGCGGGTGATGGGCTGCTTGTAGGCAATGACGGCCAGCGTCTCCAGGGCAGCCTGCGTGAGGCGCCCCGTGCGACCCGACACCGCCCAACGCTCGACGGTCTCGTTGACTGCGGGGTCGGTGTAGAGGCGCCAGCCGCCGGCCACCTCGAGCAGCACGAGCCCGCGCGAGGCATCCGCACACGCGGCGTCGAGGTCCTTGAGCGCATCCCGGATGGCCGCTTCGTCAGCCTGGGTGGCCTCGACCATGGCCTCGAGGGTGACCGGATCGTCCGCGAGGAAGAGCACCGCCTCGAGCTGGGCCTGCAGGGGTGCGCTCATGGGCTGCCCATCGGTTCGGGCGCCTCGTCGGCCGTCGGGAGCAGCTCAGGGCCGTCCAGGTCGCCCGGCTCGATGGCGATCGGCTCGTCCCACCGGCGCTGGGTGAGGTGGAGGCGTCCCAGCTTCGCCAGCTCGAGGATCGCCAGGAAGAGCACCACGCGATCCTCACGGCTGCGTCCCTCGGTGACTGCCGTGAACGTCGTCGCAGCCTTGCGAACGGCTCCCAGGACCTGTTCGGCGGCGACATGAATGGACAGCAGCGTGCGTCGAATGTGGTCGATCTCCACGTGCTGCTCGGGCTTGGGCGCCAACGCCCGGCTGGCCAGTCGAGCCAGGTCGTTGGCCGCCAGGTCGAGAACGGTGTCGGGGACCAGACGCTGGAGCGCCCCCGGAAGCGCGACGACACGTGCGTGGCGGGCCATTCCTTCGACGAGCGCCGCGCGCAGGACGTCTGCCGCACCCCTGACGGACCGATACTCCAGCAGGCGGGCGTACAGGACGTCGCGCGCCTCGGCGAGCATCGCGTCGAGCTCGTCGCCCTCCGTGGTCGGCAGGAGCCGCGCCGCCTTCAGCTCCAGGAGCGTTGCGGCAACGACGAGGAAACGCGTCGCGGTGTCGAGGTCGAGGTCATCGAGGTCGGCCAGGTGTCGGATGAAGTCACCCGTGATGTCCGCGAGGTCGACATCGGTGACCTCCAGCTCACGTCCGGCAATCAGTTGCAGGAGCAGGTCGAAGGGCCCCTCGAAGACGTCCAGTTGGACGCGGTAGGCCCCGTCGTGCGCCGACGGCGATTCCACACGTGGAGACGTGACGGCGCCTGGCTGGCTGTGGGCAACTGAGGCAGGGGTGCTCATGTGGTTGACGCTAGCCCTCTGCTGACGCCCTCTTCCGCACCCACGACGGCTGGTCCGAATCCCATCCCTGCGGCCGGTCGCCCCAGCAATTCATCGGTATGTCGATATGTCGTTTCACCATCTTGTTGCTCCATCGACTCCATGATCGAGCTCGTCCGATTGCGGGTGGGCCGGCCTCGTTCGTCGGGTGACCCTGCCGCATGGCTGCACCCCATCGCAGCACCAGGGGCCTTTCGCAATGCCGTCGTCACGTCCTCGCTCGGAGGGCGCAGGGGCCGCATCCGTTCGCTCGACGGCTGGGCAGGCGCGATGGGCCGTCCCGGCCTTCCCGGCCCGCTCGGTCGCCAGCTGCGGCTCGAGCCGTGCCGGCCCATCATGGCTGCGTCGTGATGGCTGCCAGGCCACGGGAGTTCGCGACACCGCCCAACCGGTCACACCGGGGCGCGACCGCGTCGGCATTCGCCCGCGCCGGCTCGCCCTCGTCTGGGGATGCAACAAGGGCGCGGGCACATCGCAGAACGCGAACGCGGCGCCCTCGTCAACTGGGCATGCGCTTCCGGTGACCGAAGCGAGCGTGGATGCGTCCGGGGCTCCTGCGGTACAGCGTGAGCCCAAGCCCCGGGTTGGCCGAGCAGGTTCGCCTGTTCCACGCGCTCGTCGCCAGGACTCGGTCGTCCCGGGTCGCCCCCGCCCTCGCCGCGATGTCGTCCCGGCCACCGGATCGGCCTCGTTTCCCCGATTTCTGCTGCGTGCCATTGCCCTCGGCCAGGGACTCTTTGTCGACAAGTCGCTGAAGCATCTTGTCGGTTGATCGAGGAATGGCTCTCCGCCGTGCGAGCATCCTTCAGCGCGGCGGACACAGCCCGAGCCGCGCTGTCAGCGTGATGCCACCGCCATGCCAGGGGATCACGTGGGGAAGGATCCGCCGACGCCACGATCGCAAGCCGGACGCGCGACGAACGCCCGGCCCCCGCTGGCGCCGCCATGACGGCCGCGCGACGCAAGGCTCCCCTGCCGGGCCGTCAACCCCTGGTCGGCCACGGGGGCTCCAGCCCGAGCTCACGTGCGGGCGGCCGCAGCATCCGGGTTCCTCGATTCGATGACGCGGCAGCTGCGGCTGCGTCCGAGGTGGCTCCGGCGCGAGCGCCGTCGTCGTCCGACACGACGCGGCAAGTGGCGTGGGTGTCCCGATG
>JAWWBG010000024.1:0-18320 GCA_033721095.1 Nitriliruptorales bacterium | reverse complement strand
GGCGAGCCGAACTACACCGTCGACATGCAGTTGCTCGGCTCTGACGGCGACCACAACACGGCCGGGTTGAAGGCGACCGCGATGCGGCTGGTGAACGCCGTCCCGGCCGTCATCGCCGCTGAGCCCGGGCTGATCAGCTCGCTGGACCTGCCGCTCGTCACGGGCCGAGGACTCGTTCGCACCTGAGGCCGGGCCGTCAGCGCTTGGCGCGGCCCATCGCGAACAGCGCGGCCGTCGCGAGCACGAGCACGGCCACGCCGCCACCCGTGACCGGGGTCGGCTTGGTGCCCTCGCCGCCGACACCACCGGTGCCAGGTGCTGGGCGAGCCGGCGCCGGGTCGACCTCGAAACCGGCCATCAGGGCGAGGGTCCGTTCGACCACCTCGTCACCGAAGCACGGGTCGAGGCCGTACGCGTCCTCGTACTCGAACAGGTCGGTGCCGGCGAAGCCCACGCCCTGCTGGGCGCCCCGATCGAACTCAAAGCTCTGGATGAGGTAGCCGAGACCGTCGTTCGCGATCGAGTTCGTGAAGGTGACGGCGCCGGGGGACTTCTCTCGGAACGTGTTCGTGATGTTGCTGAACAGCTCACCCGGTCCTGCCGTGAAGACCAGGGGCCCGACGTGGAAGGCGGACACCTGGGTGGCAACGCCGATGGTGGACACCGAAACGCACGGGCGGGCCTCGTCGTGCTTCTGGACGAAGCTCTCGAACAGCCCCTCCTCAAGTGGCCGGTCGAAGAACTGGGCCTCCGCGAGCACGCCGAGTCCCGCGTTGGTCCACGGCTGGGTCCACTGGTCGCGGGCCGCGCCGATGGACGCGGAGGCGAAGCGTGGGCTCACGCCTGGGTCCGGGATGGCATCGGCCAGCCCAACGCCGCCCTCGAGACTGCCGGAGAAGGACATGTTGCCGATACCGGAGTTGAACAGGAGGCCGACCCCACCGAAGCGCTCCTCGACACGCTTCTCGAAGGCACCCGGCCAGTCCGCGTGCGCCATCCCCGTGCTCTCATCCATCGAGGTCGGGTGGCCCGCGTAGTTCCCGAGCGTCGCAATCGTCTCGCCACTTGCGACGTCCTTCGCCCGCAGCCAGGCCAGCGTCTCGGACTCGGCCGATCGGTAGTAGTTCCGTCGCTCGCGGTTGAACGGGCGCGCGAGCTGCTCGCCGAACTCGATCTCGGCCGGTCGGAGTCCCTCAATCGCGTCGGCGACCGAGCCACGGATGGCGTCCTCGACCTGCTGGAAGTACCAGTTGGGGATGCCGCCCCACGCACCGATGAAGTCTGGCGACGTGTGGCTGTGCGTGGCCTGGAGCAGGAAGCCCTCCGGCGCCAGCCCGTCGTGCTCCTCGGCCAGCGTTTCGGCCAGCACGAGCGCACCGCATGTCTCGCACATGTTGTTGAGGTCACCGATGTAGTAGGCCCCGTCGATGACGGACAGCACAACGATCTGTTCGCCGTTCGACATCGCCAGCGTCCTGACCCACAGCCCGTACTCGGTGTCCCAGGACGTGATCGGGTTCATCGGCCCGATGCCGTAGCCGCCCATGTAGATGCAGTTGCTGTTTTCGTTCCAGCTGAACCGGAAGTCCGGCACGTGTTCGACCCCGGCAAGGGCATCGTCGCCGAGCGTGGCGCAGCCCTCGGTCTCCCAAACGCCGCCGTAGTCGTCGGGTCGTGGCTCGATCGAGATCTTGGCCGCACCGACCAGCAGGTTCCCGTCGTTCTGTGCCGTCGAGGGCATCGTCGGCAGCAGCAGCGCGATCACGGCAACGGTCAGCACGAGCGCGCGGGCACGGCGCGGAGTGGGGCGATCCATCGGCGACTCCCGTTCGTGATGGAGCAACGCCCAACACTATTCGGATGACCTGCCCACGACGAGCCCGAGTAGCGTTGCCCCATGGCGGAGAACAAGTCGGCCCTCATTTCGGGCGCGAAGACCGATTTCTCCGAGCGTGATCCGGAGTTCATCCGACGGATGCTGCCGGGCCTCTGGCTGATCTCCACCCTCTACTTCCGGGCTGAGGTCACCGGGATGGAGAAGGTCCCCGAGGGACCGGTCCTGTTCGTGGGCAACCACAACGGCGGGTCGATGCCGCTCGATGTGCCCATCTTCCTGCTCGCCTTCAACACCTACTTCTCGGTCGACCGGCCGCTGTACGCCCTGGCCCATGCCATGCTCACCGGTGCCCCCGGGCTCGGGAAGCTCGCCCGGCGCTTCGGCGTGCTCACGGCCGGGCCCGAGGCCGCCCGGGAGGCGTTCGACCAGGGCGCGTCGCTGCTGGTCTATCCCGGCGGCGACGTCGAGGTCATGCGCCCCTGGTCCCAGCGGTTCGAGATCAACTTCGACGGCCGCAAGGGGTTCCTCAAGCTGGCCTACGAGTCGGGCGTCCCCATCGTCCCGGTGGTCACCGACGGCATGCACGACTCGCTGATCGTGCTCACCGACGGCAAACAGCTGGCCAAGAAGCTCCGGCTCGACAAGCTCGGACGGATCAAGGTCCTGCCAATCGCGCTGGCCGCGCCGTTCGGGATCACGGTGGGCGACCTGTTCCACGTCCCGTTCCCCGTCAAGGTCCGCACCAATGTCCTCGACCCCATCGATCTGAACGCCAAGTACGGCGACGACATCGACTACGACCACGCCTACGACTACGTGACCTCGACCATGCAGGTCGGCCTCAAGAAGCTGGCCACCAAGCGCACGCTGCCGATCTGACATGTACGCGGTCGCCCAGAGCATCCACATCAAGCGCCCCGTCGAGGATGTCTTCAAGGTCGTGCACAACCTGCCGGCGCTGCCCGACTGGTTCGTCGGCGTCGAGAAGTGGGAGCCGATCGGGTCCGCACACGCCAGCGTCGGGGACCGCTACTGGGTGCTGCTGAAGGTGGGCGCCATCGCGGCGGGCGGCGAGGTCGCCGTGACCGAGGTCACCGAGCCCACGTCGATCGCCTGGGAGTCGCGCCGAGGCACCAAGCACCGCGCGCGCTTCACGCTCGAGTCCGAGGACGGCGGCTGCCGTGCCCGCATCGAGCTGGCGTTCGAGCTCAGCGGCGCCGTGTCCTCACGGATCACCGAGCTGATCTCGGGAGGCATGGTGCGGCGCAGCCTCGCCGCCACGCTCGAGCAGCTGCGCCACCACTGCGAGTTCGAGATCTGAGTCCACCCGGCCGAGGCGCCGGCACGCTCACCAGGCCCCGGCCACGGCCTCCAGGGTCGCACCGGCGCCGGCTGCGTCAGCCGCCAGCGGGGCAATCACGGGGACCGTGACGCCCGCCTCGACGTACTCGCGGATCCGTGCCGTCACCGTGTCGGCCGAACCAATGAGGAACAGGTCGTCCACCAGCCGGTCGCTGAAGGCGGCGGCCATCGCCGACTTGTCCTTGGCCTCGGCAGCCTCCTGGATCGCGGCGGCTTCCTGTTCGTAGCCCTGCCAGCGGTAGAAGCGGTTGTAGACCGACGTCGCCACGTAGGGCGCGAAGACGTGCTTGACCATCTGCCGCGCGAAGTCGATCTCGTCGGTGACCAGGCAGAACAGCCGCGCCATCACGGGTAGCGGGTCCGGCAGCGTCCGGTCGGCGGCAGCAGCCCCGGCGTGGACCTCGTCGAGCATGCGTCCGAGGTGCTGGGGTGCGACCTGGTTGATGCAGAGCCCGTCGGCGAGCTCACCGGTCTGCCGCAGCGACCTGGGGTTGAGGGCGCCGATCCACAACGGCACCGGGACGGGGGCCGGAACCGGGTAGCGGTAGCCGCCCACGCGGACGTGCTCGCCCTCGATGCTGGCGCGCTCGCCAGCCAGGATGGGCTTGAGCACCTCCACGGCCTCGCGGAGGTGGGACAGCGGGCGTTCGAAGGGCATCCCACCGAAACGGGACACCAACACCTCAGAGGATGCCCCGACCCCCAGGGTGAACCGTCCGCCAGTCAGGCTGGCCAACGACAGCGCCGTCATGCCGAGGACGAACGCGGAGCGCGTCTGGACGGGGACGACCGCGACGCCGAGCTCCAGGTCCGTCGTGGCGGCAACAGCGCCGAGGATCGAGAACGCGTCGGGCCCGTCGACCTCGGCCGCCCAGCAGGCCTCGTACCCCCAGGCAACCGATGCCTGGACGAGCTCGACCGATTCGGCCGCTGAACAGCCGGGAAACGGGGCGGAAACCGCCAACGGAACCGACATCGTGATCCTCTGCGGGGGAGGTGAGGACGGTAGTCAAGTCGCCACCCCGGCCACTCGGACGGGGCGGCGCAACTCCCGGCCATTGGGTCAGGCGTGAGCAGTACCCTGCGCGCCGAGTCGCAGCCCACCAGGCACCCTCCTGCTGAACCCGTCCCGTCGACCGTTCTCGCGAGTCCTGATCCTCGCGTTGTCGCTGGTGCTTGCGTTGCCGGCTGCTGTCGCGACGGCCCAGAACCTCGAGGACGTCGAACGCCAGCGCGAAGGCCTGGAGGCCGACCTCGCCAACCTCGTGGCCGAGCAGGAGGAGCTCGAGGCAAGGATCGCCCTCACCGAGGACGAGCTCGTCGACCTCGAGACCCGTGCCGACGAGCTGTCCGCCGAGGTCGTCCGGGTCAACAAGGCCCTCGGGGATCGTGCCCGGTCGGCCTACAAGAACGGCTTTGACCAGAACCCGCTGGCACTGCTGATCAGCTCGCGAGGCCCGCGGGATGCCATCGACAAGGCCAGCCTGCTCGAGGTCCTCGCCCGCCGCGATGACGCCCAGCTCGAGACGGCCATCGCCCTGCGCACCCAGCTCGACCAGGTCGAGATCCTCCTGCGTGACCGTGCCCGTGAGCTCGATGACCTCGAGGCGCAGATGCAGGCCAGCATCGACGCCGTGTCCGACCGCCTGTCGCGCGTTCGACTGCTCGAGGCCGACCTGCGTGAGCGTGCGGCACGACAACGGATGATCGACCGAGGCGTGCAGGCCGGCATCTACGCCTGTCCCGTCGCCAGTCCCGTCTTCTTCGTCGATTCCTGGGGCGCACCCCGTTCCGGTGGTCGCCGCCACAAGGGCGTGGACATGATGGCGCCCTATGGCAACCAGCTGTTCGCCTTCACGAATGGGCGCATCTCACGCATGCGATCGTCCTCCCTGGGTGGCATCAGCCTGTACCTGTGGGGCGACGACGGGCACGAGTACTACTACGCGCACCTGTCCGGCTACGCGTCGAGCGCGTACGTCGGCAAGCGGGTCGAGGCCGGCGAGCTCATCGGCTTCAACGGTGACAGCGGCAACGCCCGCGGTGGCTCACCCCACCTGCACTTCGAGGTGCACCTGTGGGGCGGCGCGGCGACCAACCCCTACCCATGGGTGCGCGCCGTCTGCTGACGCCGCGCGTCTGGCAGACTTGACGGTCCGACCACAGGACCCTCCATGAGCGCCGGCACGGCACTTCCCGTTCGTCACGTCATCGACGGCCAGACGGTCGAGCTGCCCGTGCGCGTTCGGTCGGCGCGTTCGGCCACCGCCACGTTCCTGGTCCCTGCCCCTGCTGCGCGTGCCTGGCTTCCCGATCCAGCCCTCCAGCTGGTGACGCCCATCCCCGGGCGCGCCGTGCTGTCCATCGCCGCCGTCGACTACATCGACAACGATCTCGGGGACTACAACGAGCTCGCCATCGGCCTCTTCGTTCGCCCGGCGAGCGTTTCCAACGGGTCGGCCGTTCGGGACCTCCTGCGTGGCCGCCCTGCGATCCACGTGCGGTGGATGCCGGTCGACCAGCCCTTCACGCGGGAGGCCGGCGAGCGCATCTGGGGGTTCCCGAAGACCGTCGACGAGATTCCGCTGACGGTCGAGGACGGCCTGCTGGAGGCCTCGTGGATCAAGGACGGGCAGACGGTCCTCGACCTGCGCATGCCCGCGCGGGGCGGCAAGTCTTTGCCGCCAGCCGACACGCAGTCCTTCACGATGATGAACGGACGCCTCCACCGCGTGCCCTTCCGGATGGCGCCGACTGACGCTCGGGTGAGCTCCGGGCGGCGCGTCCGGGTCCGCCTGGGCGACCACCCGCTGGCCGAGGAGCTGCGCGCGCTCGGCATGCCGCGTCGCGCGCTCATGGCCATGTGGATGGGCAACCTCGAGGCGACGTTCATGCCGGCCGAGCCCGCCTGACCGGATCTTGGCCTCCACCGAGTCTCGCGCCGATGAGCTTGGCCGCCTGCTGGTCAAGAGCGCCCAGGCGGCACTCGGCGAGCCGCGCGAGATGACCCTGGCGGCCGTGGCCGAGTCCGTCGGCACGTCGATCGACGAACTCGAGCGACTCTTCGAGGCCGCCGGGCGACTGCGGGAGACGGGCTACGGCCAGCGTGACGTCGACTACGCCCGCATCGTCCTCGACCTGCTCCCGCTCTTCGGTGTCGAGGAGCTGATCCGGTCCGGCCGCGTGCGCAGCCGCGCCATGAGCCAGGTCGTGGTCAGCGACCTCATGACCATCAGCCGCGCCCTGCGGCGCCTCGGCGAGACCGCCGACGAGGCTGACGTCGAGGCCCTTGCCCAACTGCTCGTCGCGGCCGGCGTCGAAATCGCGCCCAAGGTCGAACAGCTGCTCGCCGCCGACTACCGCGAGATGCTGCTGCGACTGCTCGACACGGACGTCGTGGCCGGATCTCCCAGCACGGCCGCCGAGGGAAGCCTTCGGCTCGCCGTCGGCTTCGCGGACCTGGTGGGCTACACGCGCCTGTCGGCATCGATCGACCCTGACGGCCTCGCGAGCGTCCTCCGCGCCTTCGAGGAGCTCGTCCACGACGCCACCGACGACCTCGGCGGCATCCTCGTGCCCAAGTTCATCGGCGACGCCGCGATGCTCGTCGCCGAGGACGCGAACGTCATGGGAGCCGCCCTGCTGCAGATCGTCGAGTCGGCGCCACCGGAGCTCGAGGGCGTGCCACGGCGGGCGGGGTTTTCGTTCGGGCCCGTCCTCGTTCGGGAGGGTGACTACTTCGGCACCGCGGTCAACACGGCCGCGCGCCTCACGGACCTGGCCCGACCGGAGTCGGTCCTGTTGTCCCCGGACACGGCCGAGCATCTCGACGACTCCTGGCAGCTGCGGCGGACACGGCCCATGCGCGTCAAGGGCCTCGACACCATCCAGCCGTGGCGCCTCCGCCGAGCTGAGCCCTCCAACGACGAAGATGTCGCCGACGCGGACGGGCTGCTGTCGACTGTTGAGGATGTCGTCGATGGATGATCGCGAGCTGCTCCACCAGGCGCAGCTGTGGGCACGGATGGATCCGGACCCCGAGACGCGCGCGCAGGTGACGACCCACATCGAGGCCAACGACCTCGCGTGGCTGGCCGACCACTTCGCGCGCCCGCTCACGTTTGGGACGGCCGGCATTCGTGGCCCACTCGGTCCCGGCGCCGCACGGATGAACCGGGCGCAGATCTGCTTGGTGGCGAAGGCTGTTGCCGACACGCTTGACATCAGCGGCGCGGACGGGCCCGTCGTCGTCGCCCACGATGCCCGCCGCGAGAGCCCGGGGTTCGCGCGCGACATCATTGCCGTCCTCCGTCACGCCCGACGCACGGTCATCGCCTGCCGTGGCCCGGTCGCCACTCCCGTGGCCAGCTGGATCGCCCGGCACCACGACGCCGTCGCAGCCATCGTCGTCACCGCGTCGCACAATCCGATCGGCGATGCCGGTGTCAAGATCTACGGGCCGGGCGGTGCCCAGATCGTCCCCCCGCAGGACGGCCGGATCCGCGCGGCGATGGATGCCACCGTCGGCCTCAAGGGCCTCGCCACCACGACCCGCGCCGAGCTCCTGGACGCGCCCGCGTCACCGACCGCGGGTGCGCTCGTCGTCATCGAGGATGCCCACGAGGACTACGAAGAACTCATGTTGCTCCGCCAATCGCGTGCGGATGGCCCGGGCCTGACCATCGTGACCACTGCCCTGCACGGGGTCGCCGGCGGCAGCGTCGTCCGTCTGTTGGAGGCCGCCGGCCATGAAGTCCATCCCGTGGCCGCCCAGCAGGAACCCGACGGCACCTTCCCGACGCTCACCAACCCGAATCCGGAGGACCCGATCACCCTCGAACTGTTGCTCGCCGAGGCGAAGGACCGGGATGCGGACCTGGCCATGGCCAACGACCCCGACGGTGACCGACTCGCGGTCGCGATCCCCACGGATGTTGGCTGGAGGATCCTCACCGGCAACGAGGTCGGGATCCTGCTGGCCGACCACCTGCTGGCAGGTCCGGGTTCGCTGTTGGTGACCACGGTCGTGTCCACGCCGCTGGTGGAGGCGTTGGCCGAGGCCAGGAACGCAACACTCGTGAAGACCTGGACCGGCTTCAAGTGGATTGCGGCGGCCACGGCGTGGGCTGCGGAGGCCCTGGGTGCGACGCCGGCGCTCGGCTTCGAGGAGGCGCTGGGTTACTGCGTCGGCGACGTCGTGGCCGACAAGGACGGCATTCGGGCCGCCGCCACCGTTGCAGCGATGGCACGCCAGCTCGCCGACGAGGGCCAGACGCTCGAGAGCCGCCTGCACGAGCTGCAGGCGGCCTTCGGCATCTGGGCCTCTGCGTCGCTCTCCCTCGACGTCGACGAAGGTGTCGGTGACGAGCTCGTCGACCGCCTCGTGTCGGAGCCGCCCTTCGAGATCGACGGCCGCTGGGTCTCGACCGTCGTCGACCATCGCACGGCGATCACCGACGACCTGCTGTGGCCGGAGCTTCCGCCCGCCGTGATCGGCGAGCTTCGTGCCGAGGGAGCCCGTCTGCTGGTGCGTCCGTCGGGAACGGAGCCGAAGGTGAAGCTCTACGTCCACCTCCACCAGCTCCCGGGCGACGACGACATCGGCGGGGTCGAAGCGGACCTGGCAGCCCGTGCCCGGGCCGCACTGGCCTTTGCGGCGGACTATCTCGAGCTGGCCTGAGCCGCCGCTGACCGCAGCGCCCGTTCGAGCAGCATGGGGTCACCGAGCAGGCGCTTGAGGTGGCGTTCGAGGCCGGCGATTGGATACAGGTTCTGCGGCGCGCGTGCGTCCTTGTGCGCCTCGCTTGCGAAACGGGGCAGCGTCGCGGCCGTCAGGTCCGCGAGCCTGCGCACCTCGTCCAGGTCGCGGTCGGCTGCGGCCTCGCAGCGGACGATCCCAGCCCACGGATGCCCGTTGGCACCCGGCAGGCGGAGGTACCACGAGTACCGCGTCCAGCCGGTCTGGGCGACGAACAGCGGCGTTCGTTGTCCGGCAGCCAGGGCTGCCACGGTGTCGCTGACGGCCGGCGGGAGGTAGGAGGTGCGGTGGCTCTTGACGTACCCGACCGCGCCGGGGACGTGCTCCTTGCCTCGCAGTGGTCCGTCAACGATGACGAGCTCGCAGGGATCACCGTCACCGGCAACCCGGGTTTCCAGCCGGCCCATGGCCTCGAAGCTGCGTTGCCGCAGTGCCTGCTCATCATCGCCGCCGACGACCGCGAGCTCGTAACGGCCGTGCCGTGTTTCGAGCGCAGGGGTTCCTGCGGGCCCCAGCAGGAGCCGCCGCACGAGGGCCGACTCGACCCGGGCGTTGCCGTTCGTCCTGGTCGAGCCGGCGGCGATGGAGATCGCGCGACCCTGGCGCGTGCCGTTGTCGTCGGTGATCCAGACGATCGCATCGGTGCGGATGGTCCCGTCGACAAAGCGGACGTCCGCTGCGGGCGATGCGTCGGGCGTCTGCGGCCGCCAGTCCTCGGGTGGGACCTCCGCGGTGACGTCGACGGCCCCGTCAGCGGGGGCGAGATCGTCTTCGCCACCGAATGCAGAGCCAATGGTCGGCGCCCACGAGTCGATGGCGAACCGGACGCTCACGACGCCGCCCCGAGGTCGTCGGATCGTCGGCAGCGCGACGCGGCGCCGACCTTGGTGACCTCGAACCGCAGCGGCAGTTGGTCGGCGAGGTCGCGCACGTGTGTCACGACGCCGATCATCCGGCCCGATTCTCCCAGCGCCTGGAGGGCGGCAGCCACCGTGTCCAGCGTCTCGGCGTCGAGCGTGCCGAAGCCCTCGTCGATGAAGAGGGCATCGAGGCGAGCCGCGCCGTCCGTCGCGAGGTGGGCAACCTCCTCGGCCAGTGCCAGCGCCAGGGACAGGCTCGCGAGAAAGGTTTCGCCCCCGGACAGCGACTGGACCGACCGGGACAGGTTGGCGTTGTTGTGGTCGACCACCTCGATGGAGGTGCCGTCACTCACCCGCAGCGAGTAGCTGCCGGCGCTCAGCTCGTGGAAGACGGTCGAGGCGTGGGCCACCAGCTGCCGCAGCACCCGCCGGAGCAGCCACTGCTCGAGCTTGTTGGCCCGCAGGGTCTCGGCGAGGGCCGTTGCCAGCTCGCGCTGGGCTCGGTGGTCGCGGGCGGCCCGGCGGAGCCGGGTGGCGTTCTCGACGTTGGCGCGCAGTTGCTCGAGGTGCGCCTCCTGACGCGCGTGTGCGGTGGTCACCTCATCGAACGTCCGGGACGACGTCTCGATGCGGACACCGGCGACCTCGGCCTGGGCCACGAACTCCTCGCGGAGCCTCGTGCCGCGGGCGGTCAGCTCGGCTGCCTGGCGGTCGACCTTCTCGATCTGTTCGGCGAGGTCCGACCGCCGTGACCCGCACCAGGCAACGAGGCTCCTCCAGCGTTCGCCCAGCGCCGCCTCGACCTCGTCCGTCGGTGGTTCGAGGTCGAGGCTGGTGATCCGCGCGCGGATCGACTTGAGCTCGTCGTCGAGGCTCGCGATGGCGTCGGCGGCCGCTGCTTCCCGTTGACTGGCGCCGCGGTGTGCGTCTCGTGCCGTGGCCACGGCCTGCTCGGCCTCGGCGACGCGACGGTCGCTCGCTTCGCACGCAGCGAGGGCGGCAGCGACGGCGGTCGGATCGGGCTCGAGCCTGAGCTCTGCTGCTCGCTTGGTCGTCCGAGCGCGCGACGCATCCAGCTCCTTGCGCAAGGCATCTGCGGCCGTCTCGGCTCGCGCAGCCCGGTCGAGAGCGGTTCGCAGCGTGCCCTCGAGGTTTCTCACCTGCTCGTCGGCGGCGTTGACGGCCGCGCGGTCAGCTGCGACGTCGCCTGCGGCAACGGTCGGGGCCGCCTCGAGGTCGCGCCCGCACACCGGACAGGGGTCACCGGGCTCCAGGCCGGTGGCGGCGGCCGCGGCATGGTCGTGCCGCATCGTGTTCTCGAGCTGGAGGCGGGCAGCGTCCCGCTGCTGGACGGCCTGGTCCAGTTCCCCGGCCACGGACTCCGCGTCGGCGCGGGCCCGCTTGGCCGTCTCGGAGGCCGGTTCGAGGTCGGCGTGCCGCCGGTCGAGGTCGTCCAGGGACTCGGCGAGCGCGCGAACGGCCCCCGTCTCTGGCAGCTCGGCGCGCGCCGCGACGGCCGCGCCACGTTCGCGATCGGCTGCGTCGAGGGCTTCCGTGGCGGCCCGAGCAGCCTCGCGAGCCCGTGCGAGCTCACTGCTCAGTTCGTCGAGGCCATCGGGCAGGGCAACCGCCTCCAGCACGTCCAGTTGTCGGCGCAGCCGGTCACGCTCGGCGCGCGCAGCCTGGACCTCCTCGCGCAGCTCGACGATCTGCTCGACAATCCGGGCACGCGTCACGGCCAGCTCGCCCAGCGCAGCGAGGCGCTCCTCGGCGGCAGCGACGGCGTCGGCGGTCGCGTCCCGCAATCCCTCGAGCTGCGCCTCGGTGGCTTCCTGGAGCGCCTGGTGCTCCTTGGCGCGCTGGCCGGCGAGCTGCTTGACGCTCGCGAACACGCCGAGGCGCAGCAACTCCTTGAGCAGCTCCTGGCGTTCGCCCGACGCGGCGAGGAGGAACTCCTGGAAGCGGCCCTGCGGCAGGATCACGGCGGTCGTGAAGTGCTCCCACGTGAGGCCGATGAGCCGCTCGACGGCAGCCGTGACGTCCTTGGCGCCGTCCTCGATCGTCTCGGTGTCCTGCTCGCCGTCGGCGGTGAGGACAGGTCGCTCCAGCCGAGCTTCCCTGGTCGTGGCGCCGCCACCCTTGACTCGCCTGAGCACGCGTGTCACCACCAGCGGCCGCCCGTCGAGCAGGAAGTCCAGTCGCACCCTGGCTTCGTTGGTCCCGCGGTTGATCAGCGGTTCGACGTCCTTCTTGCCGTGTCGCGGGGCCTTTCCGTAGAGGGCGAAGGAGATCGCATCGAGGACCGTCGACTTGCCTGCCCCGGTGTCGCCGGTGAGGGCGAACAGGTCGGCGCCGGTGAAGTCGATGACCGTCGGGTCGACCCAGGAGCCGAACCCGGCCAGCTCAAGCCGCGTCGGCCGCATCCAGGTCCTCCATCAGCTCGGACATCAGTGCCACGAGCGCGTCGACGGCAGCGCCGTCCGTTCCCTCCGACTCGAGGTACTCGCGCAGCAGATCGGTCGGCGTGGCGTGAACCGACGCGATGTCGGCCGGATCCTCGTGTTCGTCTTCCGGCCTGGCGACCAGCCGGACGTCGACGGCGCCGGGCACCAGCCCACGAACCTTGTCGGCGAGCCCGGGTGCCGGTGCGGCGTCGAGCTCCACGCGGACGTGGGCCTCGTCGAGGCTGGCAGCAGCAGCCTCCACCTGCTCGAGCGTGCCGCGCAGCGTCCTCAGGGGGACGCCAGCACCCAACGGCACCTGGTGGACGGTTGGGGTCCTGCCGGCCTCGACCTCGACGACCATGACGACCTTGTGCTCGGACTCGGCCTCGCCGAAGTCGAGCATCAGCGGCGAGCCCGAATACCAGACGTTCGCGCACGGCGACTCGAGACGGTGCGGCCGGTGGAGGTGCCCCAGCGCCACGTACTGGGCGGACGCCGGAAACGCGGCGGGCGACACGAGGTAGTCGAAGATCAGGTGCGCGGCCCGCTCGCCGGCGCCACCCCGCGGCGGCGCACCGCCCGCAACGGTCAGGTGACCGGTGATCACGTTCACGGTGTCGCCGGCGAACCCGGCCGCGAGCCGGTCGATGATGCGCTTGACCCAGTCGCCGTACATCGCGGCCTGCGTGCCCGAATCGAGCTCCATCAGCTGGCGGGAACGGACCACGTCGCGCTGCGACAACCACGGGATGGCCGCGATGCGGGCCGTTTCGCCTCCTGACGTCGTCAATTCGAGGACGCCGCCGTCCTCGGGTCGTCGCAGCTGGTCGACGAGGTGGAAGCCGCGCTGTTCGAACAGCGGCTTGACCGCGCCCCACCGGCGCGGGTTGTCGTGGTTGCCTGCCAGCACGACGACCTGGGCGCCCGTCGCCTCGAGATCCAACAATGCCCGGTAGACGATCGCCTCGGACTCGGGCGAGGGTGCGGCCGTGTCGAACTGGTCGCCGGCCACCAGCACGATGTCGACCTGCTCTCGTGCGGCGACGTCCGCGATCTCGACCAGCACGTCACGATGTTCCTGGGCGCGGCTGCGCCCGCGGATGCCGCGGCCAACGTGCCAGTCCGAGGTGTGCAGGATCCTCATGTGCGTGACCCTACGGAGCGCCTGTGACGCGGAGACGTGACCACGCTCAGAACGGCGCATCCGTGGAAGCCGTCGCCGCCACGTCGAAGGGGTCGTCGGGCAGGGCGGCTGCTGGCTGGTCGGGCGGCGGCGGGGCGCCGGCCTCGGATGGCCTGGTGGCCCAGGCCGGGAACGGGAACTCGAGGGCAAGTGGCACCGGCAGCTCGGGCTGCGAGACGATCATCGCGCCCGGCTTGAGGATGGTGGCGCGTTGGCGGTGGGCTGCGGGCAGGAACCCGTACTCCTCGCGACCCGCCTCGGCGGCGTCCAGACGACCCACCACGCGTATGGCGGAGTTGGCGATGATCCGGCGCTCGACCTCGCTGGCGGTCTGCTGGGCACCGATGAGGATGATCCCCAGCGACCGGCCGCGTTCGGCGATGTCGAGCAGGATCTCCTTGATGGGGGAGTGGCCCTCGCGTGGGGCGTACTTGTTGAGCTCGTCGAGCACCACGAACGTGCGCGGATCGGCAGTACCGGCCTGCTCCTTCTGCTCGAACATGCGCTGGAGGACCACGCCGACCACGAACCGCTTCGCCCGATCATTGAGGTTGTGGATGTCGACGACCGTGACCTGCTTCTCGCGCTTGATCTGACCGCTCGTCCCGAGGTCGCCCCGGATCAGGTGCTCGACATGCTTCTGGGCCCCGTACAGGCGGCGGATGAAGGCGTTGATCGTCCCGGCGCCGATGGCGCGACCCGCCCAGTCACCCATCGTGGCCTCGTCCTCGAGGCGGTCCTGCACGAAGTCGATGAGCGCACGGAACGTGCGGATCTCCACCCCGTCGATCGCGACGCCACCGTCGGGCAGGGCCGTCGCCTCGGACCGCAGCCGCGCCGTGACGTTGTGCACGACCATCGTGTACTGCTGGCGGTCGTCCTGGACGTCGGTGAACAGGAACGGCAACAGCTCGTCGGCACAGAACTCGGCCAGCGACCAGTGGAAGGATCCGATGCCGACCTTCCTCGACCCGGTGTCGGGCGCACCTGAGCTCGCTCCCCGGATCGGCGGCGCCCAGAACTCGACCGAGTCGAAGGCGGCGGCTGGCAGTCCGAGCCGCCGATACCGCTCGCGATGGTCCTCGTCGAGCTGGGTGTTGTCGTGGTCGAGAAAGAGCAGGTCCTCGCCCTTGACGTTGAAGATCAGCGCCCGGGTGTTGTGCCGGGCTGCGGACGTGTCCGACGCGAAGATGCTGTGGAGCAGGAAGGTCGCGTAGCTGGTCTTGGTGGCCACGCCCGACACACCCGAGATGTTCACGTGGGCGCCGCGGGTCCCGTCGATGAACTCGCGGTTGAGGAACACGGGTTGTCCGTCCCTGGTCGCCCCGGCGGGCACGCGCGACTCCATGCCGTCGAAGAAGAGTGCCTCGAGCCGCTCCTCGCCCTCGGCGACGCGCACGGCCTGGCCGGGCAGCGGCGGCACGAACACCTCGGGTTCGACGCGGGTGGTGAGCACCTGGGCGGCCTCGGCAACACCGGCTGGCAACGTCCCGTCGGCAATCAGGAACACGTCCGAGTCGAACCGGGCGCCCTCGTGGCGCGCCCGGACCTGGGCGACCACGCCATAGATGCGCACGCGGTCACCGCCCGGTGGCGTTCGTTCGAGGGCGACGACGTCGTCGAGCTGGAGCCACCGGTCGGGATCGACGGCAACCCAGAACTCCAGCGGCGTGGCCTCGTGACCGGCCGTGCCGAGAACGAGGCCGACGGGCGGGGCAACGGACATGGGCTCTCCCGGCTGGAACTCCGATGCCGGGCAAGCCTAGAGACGCCCTGAGACGCCCTCGGGAAGGCCAGAAAGCGGGTTGCCGGGTGACCCCTGACCGCAACATCACAGACAGTCATGAAGAACCACTCCCTGATATCCTTGCCCGCGGGGAGCACTTCCAGCACTACCCAGGGGCAGGGACATGCGGAGGCTTGGTGCGTTGACCCGCGCGAACGCGTCGACGCCATCGCCTGACGACGAGGTCGCGGTCGATGGGGTCGACCAACGACTCATCGACGTCTCGCGGCGCCGCTGGGGAACGATGCTCATCGTCGGCGGGGTCGGGCTGCTGGTGGGCACCCCTGGCGTCCTCGGTGCAGAGCTGTCGGTCATCGGCGTCATCGTCGCGGTCGTCGCCGTCTCGCTCGTGCTCACGCAGTGGCATGGCCGTCGCCGCCACGACCGTGCAGCCGTCGAAGCCGTCATCGCGTCGCTGCTGTCTGGTGGGGTCGCGGCCTACCTCGGGTTTGCCACGCTCGAGTCGATCGACGAGCTGACCCGACCCGAGCTGTGGCGGCTCACGGGCGCGATGGCGCTGGCCCTGTTGACGGCGCTGACCATCATCGTGATCGTCGGTGCGCATCGCCGCCGCGTCTGGACCGTTGCGGCAGCCGTTGCCATCGCGCTGTTGGCGGGGACGCAGCTGGCGACCGTCGTGCTCGATCTCGACGCGGTCGTTGCGGCATCGGCCTGGATCGTCGGGACCGTCCTGTACGTGGTGTCGCTCGCCCGCCTGACGCTCGACGACGCCGTGCCCTGGGTCGGTCGGCGCCAGGGGCCGGTCGGGTTGGACAACGTGATGCTGGCCGCCGCGGGTGTCCTTGCCGGGCCCGCCGCTGCGGTCCTCGACACCGTGCGGGGAACCGAGCTCCAGCTGGAGCTGGTGATCGTCGGCTCCACCCTGTTTCCCACCCTGGCGATCGTCTACCTGATCCGCGAAGTCCACGATCGCGCCGTCGCCGAGCTCGAGGCCCATCACGATCCGTTGACAGGGCTGCTGACGCGGTCACTGCTGCACGACCGGCTCGAGGCGGCGATCGCGCGCGCGCGTCGTCGCGGGGGCCGGTTGGCGGTGCTGTTCCTCGACATGGACCACTTCAAGGAGATCAACGACTCGTTCGGCCACGAGGCCGGCGACCTCGTCCTCACGCGGGTGGCCCGCCGACTGACCGACGAGCTCCGTGACGAGGACTCGGTCGGTCGCTTCGGTGGCGACGAGTTCCTGGTCCTGCTCCCCGAGATCGAGGAGCTGGAGGCCGTCGAGAGCGTCGGGCGCAAGCTGCTCGAGACCGTCCGGCGCCCCATCCAGTTCGGCACGGTCGACCTGTGGCCCAGCGCGTCGATCGGGACGGCGGTCTATCCCGACGACGGCACGACCGCGGCCGACCTCATCGAGAAGTCCGACCACTCGATGTACCAGGCCAAGCGGCTGGGGCGTGGGCGCGTGCAGGTCTACTCGGAGGACCTCGCCGTTCGCGCTCGCCTGCGCCAGTGGCTCGAGCTCGAGCTGCGCGCGTCACTGGCATCGGGCTCGCTCGGCCTCGACTTCCAACCGGTCGTCGACATCACCGACCGGCTCGTGGTCGGCTTCGAGGCCCAGCCCAGATGGGACCACCCCGACCTCGGGACCATTCCTGCCAGCGTCCTCGTTCCCCTGGTCGAGGAGGCCGGCCTGATCGCGCCGTTCGTCGACCAGGTGCTGGGGCGCACGTGTGAACGCGTGGCACGCTGGCGTGAGGAGGGGTTGGCCGAGCTGCCCGTCGCCTTCAAGGTGTCCCGGCGACAGGTCACCAGCGCCCAGATCCTCGGGCCCGTTCTGCGCTCCCTGATGCGCACCGAGCTGCCACCCCAGCTGCTCGAGCTCGAGCTGTCGGAGGAGACGCTGACCAGCAACCGTGAGGGTGTCCGGCGCGTCATGATGGAGCTGCGCAACCACGGGCTGCGCTGTGTCATCGAGGACTTCGGGCTCGGCAACGCCAGCATCGGCTACCTGACCCACCTGCCGCTGGCCGGCATCAAGATCCACCGTGACCTCGTGGCCGAGATCGGCGAGAACGCGGACCCGTCGCCCGTGATCAACGCCATCGCGGCCGTCGCGGGGGCACTGCACGCGCGGGTCGCCGCCGAGGGAATCACGAGCGCAGCCCAGTACGACTTCCTGCGTGAAACCGGCATCACGATCATGCAGGGCGACCTGCTGTGCCCACCGATCGACGAGGACGACCTCGAGTCGCGGCTGCTGTCGGCGTCGTTCGTTCGCGGTCGTTCCTCCATGGCGGCGCTGCGACTGCGCGAGCTCGAGAACCCGGAGGCACGCGAGCCGCTCGACGCACGGGTCCTCAACGTCCTGGGTTCGCTCGCGGGGACCGCGGCGCTGGATGCCTCTGCGGTCGAGCACGTCGTGGCCCAGCTGCCGGCCGGCCTCAACGCGTGACCACGCCCTGGGCGGGGGTCCGGCCGATGCTGGCCGTCGCCCGCCGCGGACCCGTGCCGACGGGCGCGATCGTGGAGTTCAAGTGGGACGGCGTTCGTGCCCTCGTCGAGACCACGCCGGATCGAACCGTCGTGCGCTCGCGTCGAGGCCAGGACATCACGGCGACGTTTCCCGAGCTGGGAGCGATCCACGAGTCGATCGGCCCCGGGATCCTGGTCGACGGCGAGATCGTGGCGCTGACCGCTGACAACGTGCCGTCGTTCGGGCTGCTCCAGCGCCGCCTGGGCGTGTCGGAGCCAGCCCGGGTCGCGCGCGTCCGGGCCGAGGTGTCCGCCAGCCTCATCGCCTTCGACCTGGTCGGATCCGCCGGGACCCTCATCGTGGACGAGCCACTGCGGGAGCGGCGGGCACAGCTCGGAGGGCTGAAGCTCCCCGCGAGCGTCCACGTGGCGCCGGTCGGCGACGATGTCGATGCCGTGCTGTCAGTCGCGGCCGCCCGCGGCCTCGAGGGTTGCGTCATCAAGGATCCGGCTTCGCGTTACGAGCCGGGTGTGCGCTCTGCGGCCTGGCAGAAGGTCCGGCTCGTCCGACGCCAGGAGTTCGTCGTCGGTGGCTGGAAGCCGGGGACGGGCGCCAACGCCGGAGGGGTTGGCTCGCTCCTGCTCGGGTTCCAT
>JAWWBG010000023.1:0-18410 GCA_033721095.1 Nitriliruptorales bacterium | reverse complement strand
GCAGGCGTTCGTCCACCGTGGCATCGTCCCCGACGCCGGTGCTGCCTACCTCGTCACTCGGCTCGTCGGCCCGCAGCAGGCCAAGGAGCTGTTCTTCCTCGGTGAGAAGGTCGGTGCCGCCGACGCGCACCGCATCGGACTGGTCAATCGTGTCGTCCCCGACGACGAGCTGGACAAGGCCGTCGATGAGCTGGCTGGTCGCCTGGCCGTCCTCCCGACAACCGCCATCGCAGTCACGAAGCGCCTGGTCAACACGGCCTACGAGTCCGATCGGACGACGGCGCTGTGGGACGAGGCGATCGGCCAAGAGGTGGTTCAACACACCGAGGACGCACAGGAGGGCGTCGCCGCATTCCGTGAG
This sequence comes from Nitriliruptorales bacterium, assembly GCA_033721095.1. Taxonomy (GTDB): domain Bacteria; phylum Actinomycetota; class Nitriliruptoria; order Nitriliruptorales; family Nitriliruptoraceae; genus JAWWBG01. The sequence continues at coordinate 18,049 of JAWWBG010000023.1, read as the reverse complement.
CGTCGCGACCCCGAGTTCAAGGGTTTTTGAGGTGGCGGACTTCGAGACCATCACCTGGGCGGTGGCCGACGGCGTCGGCCACCTGACGCTCAACCGCCCGGACGTCCACAACGCCTTCAACGGCCAGATGCTGGACGAGATCCAGGCCGTCTGGCGGACCGCTCGCACCGACGAGGCTGTCCGCGCCATCGTCCTCGACGCCGCCGGGGGCAAGGCGTTCTGCACGGGCATCGATCGCAACGCCGTGCTCGGTGAGAACGCGGACATGGCCATCGGTGCGGTCGGGGGACCCTTCCACTTCGACGATCCGGGGGAGTGGCTCGGCCCGAAGACGAACGACCTGTGGAAGCCCGTCATCGCCGCGGTTGACGGCATGGCTGCAGGCGGTGCGTTCTACCTGCTCGGCGAGTGCGACATCATCATCTGCTCGGAGCGAGCAACCTTCTTCGACCCGCACGTGACCTACGGCATGGCCGCCGTCTTCGAGTCGATCCACCTGCTCCAGCGGGTACCGCTCGGGGAAGCGCTGCGCATCCAGCTGCTCGGCGCCCACGAGCGGGTGACAGCCGAGACGGCCCTCCGGATCGGGTTCGTCTCGGAGGTGGTCCCCGTCGACGAGCTCGTCGACCGCGCCCTTGCCCTGGCCGCGATCATCGCCGGGCAGCCTCCGCAGGCCGTCCAGGGGACGCTCCGGTCGGTGTGGGCCGCCCAGGACCTGCCGCGGCGTGCGGCCCTGGACATGGCCATTCCGCTGATCGAGGCCGGGAACTCACCCGAGTCGCTCGCCGAGGGTCAGCGAGCCTTCGAGTCGGGTGCGCGCGTGGAGCCGAGGCTTCGCTGAGATCGGCCAGCCGGCCGGTGGCGGGTCCCCGTCGCTGCGGCATGCTGCTTGTAGGTTCCCCTCGATGACCGGACGCACCATCGCCTCACGCCCCCTCCGGCTGCTGGCTCACCTGCTGGCGGCCGCACTGGTCGTCTCCGCGTGCAGCGGCGAGTCCGCAGCCGTGCCCTCGCCGACGCCGTCGCCGAGTCCATCCCCAAGCCCGACGCCCAGTCCGACGCCCGAGCCGGGGCCGATCTCGCCCCTGAACGGTGCGGAGCTGGCGCCGGGTACCGACCTCGATCGCCGAGCAATCGGCGTCAAGATCGACAACCATCCGTCCGCGCGGCCCCAGGTCGGGCTGGCCGAAGCCGACGTCGTCGTCGAGATCCTCGTCGAGGGTGGCCTGACCCGCCTGCTCGCCGTGTTCCACAGCCGGGACCCGGACGGCGTGGGGCCAATCCGATCGGGTCGCCCGACGGACGCGAGCATCGCCGCCGCCCTCGGCGCGCCCCTCGCCATCAGCGGCGCCCAGGGCTGGGTGCAGTCGCACATCGTGAACCAGGGTGTCGACCTGATTGGCCACACGAAGTCGACGATGTATCGGACGTCGAGCCGCCGCGCCCCGCACAACCTGATGACCGACCTCAGCCGCCTGCGTGGCAACGCCGACAGTCGCGGCCTGCCCGACGAGCCGCCGCAGTCGTGGCTGCCCTTCGGGCCCTTGGCCCCGGGCGCCGAACCAGCCGCGTCACTGTCCCTGAGCATGGGATCACGGACGACGGCCGGTTGGGCGTGGAAGGACGGATCGTGGCAGCGTTCGACGGACGGGGCTGCCCACGCGACCGTGACCCAGGATGGTGAGGTCAAGCGCATCCGCGTCGACACGGTCCTCGTCCTCGAGATGAAGTCCTACACGGCGCGTCCGCCGGGATCCGGCAGCTCGGTACCGGCAACCGAGACCGTGGGCTCCGGGCCTGCTTGGGTGTTCGCCGACGGCAAGTTCACGAAGGGCACCTGGAAGCGGGACAGCATCACGGACGCCTTCGAGCTCGTGAACTACGACGGTCGGCGCATGCCCGTGCCACCCGGCCGACTCTGGGTCGAGCTCCTCCCGGCCGGACGGACCATCACCATCAGCTGATTGCGCGACCCTTCGGCTGCGAACACGCCCTCGAAGGATCTTCGGCGCGGCCCCCAGGCCAGCAGCACGACATCAGATGCAGGGACCCGGCCCGCCGGTGGGCCCGGCTGCGAGGAAGTCGTTGAGCTCGGTCACGTCGAGCGCAAAGGCCGTGTTGCGGTCGTCGGGCGAGACGGCGAAGACGACGCCGACGACTGCACCCGTGTCGTCGATCATCGCCGATCCCGAGTCGCCCTGCCGCAGGCGCGATGACAGCACGAGTATGTCCCGCTCGGTGCGACCGTTGCCGTAGATGTCGCGTCCGACGGCCCGTTGTTCCCGGCGTATGGCAGCCGGCGCGATGCGAGGGGTGTCCTGGCCGCCGGGATAGCCGATGACCGCTCCCTCGGTTCCTTCGGGCACGTCACGGATCGGCAGGGCCGGACGATCGAGGCCCGGCACGGCCAGCAGCGCCAGGTCGGCATCGCCGTCGAAGGCGATGACGTCGGCGTCCAGCAGGGGTCCGTCGGGCAACCTGACCCGGAGCGACTCGACCCCGGCGACGACGTGGGCATTGGTCACCACGCGCTCGGCAGCCACGACGAACCCCGAGCCCTCGAACCTTGCACCGCAGCCGGTCGCCTCGATGTTCATCGTCGATGCCGTCGCGGCGGCCACGACTCCCTGGGGGACCGGGATCTGGTCTGGCGGCGGTCCGACTTCCGGCGCCTGCTGGAGATCGGCAAAGACGTCCGGGAAGCGGCTCTGCGACACCAGGCGTCGCAGCGCGTGCACGGTGTCCGGAGGCTCGGGCGCGTTGTCGTCGACGAACTGGACGAGAGCCGAGCCGCGGACCTGCTCGGCGAGGACACCCGGCACGTCGGCAACCACGGGCAGCAGCAGCCAGATGAGGACCAGGACGGAGAGCACGCCCGCCGCGGCACCCCCGAGCTGGTCGACTGTTGCCAAGGTCGTGCGCTCCCATCGCCGACGGAGGCGCAGCCCGATGACCTGGCCGATGGTCGAGCCGACCATCCCGGATCCGAACACCGTCAGGGCCAGGACCAGCAGCCGAGTGGATGCGGACTCGTGCTCGACCAGGCCGACGATTGGCGGGGCCAACCAGGCTGCCAGGCCCAGGCCGGCGGCGAGGCCGACGAACGACGTCCCACGCGTGACGAGCCCCAGGCGCCAACCCGACCATGCCGTGGTGGCAATGGTCGTCAGCAGCATCAGGTCCAGAAGGTTCATGGCCAGCACGATACGTGCCGCCCGGCCGAACCTGCTTTCCCTCCCCGTACCATCGGTCGGATGCCTGCAGCCCTCCAACTGACGTTCGTTCCCGATCCACGGGACCCATCGCGAAGCTGGTTCGCGGCTTGGCACCACGATGGTCGCGGCCTCGAGCGGTTGGCTGGCCTGCCACCCGGTGAACCCGCCGACATGCCCTCCTTCGCCCTCCGCGGGGAGGATGGGGCAGTTGGAGCTCGCCAGCTGCGCGCCGTGCGCCGGGTCCCCTTCCTGGCGACGCTGCAGACGCTCGCGGCACTGCCTCCCGGCGAGGCACTGCCGCCGTGGCGACGCCCTGGCGACGCCGTCCTGGCGTGGTCGCTGGGCACCAAGGTGGCACTGTCGCTCGTCGCACGCGGCCACCTCGTCCCTGCGCTGACGAAGGGCGATCGCCCCGAGGAGTTGCTGGCAGGATGGCGGGCCGTGCTCGCTCCCGAGGACGTCGAGGTCGTCGAGGCGCTCTCGGAGCAGATGCCGGTCACGGCCTGGGCGTCCTGGCCCAACGGGGTCGATCGCCCCGACCCGCAGCTCGCGATCCGGACGATGCTGGACGCCGTGGCCGACGCCTGTGCGCGACAGGGGCACGCCGTTCGGGATCGGCATCGCCGCTCGTCGGCCACACCATGGGCCGAGCAGCTGCCTGCGGCACTGGTCGGCCCCGACCACCGTGTCGCCGTTCGGCCGCGTGTCCGCGACCGCGTGCAGCAGGTCCTCGGCGAGTGGGTCGAGCCGGTCCTGCGGATCGGCACGGAGCGCCGGCGGCTCCAGCTGGTCCTCGAGGCCCCAGCGGAGGAAACGGGGGAGTGGAAGCTGGGCTTCTGGATGGAGGATGGCGATCGGAGGATCGAGGCGCGTGAGGTCTGGACCGGTCGTCACGGCCAGGAGCTCGAGGCGGTCCTGGCTCGCGGACTCGCGGAGGCCTCGATGATCCTGCCGGCGCTCGAGCGGGCGACGAATCAGGCGCGACCGACACACGTCACGTTGTCGGCCAGCGAGGTCGCTGAGCTCCTGGACCACCGGGGCCGGGACCTTGCCGAGCACGGGATGGCCCTCGTCGGTCCCGCCGAGCTCCAGCAACTCGACGCTGCCAGGATCAGGCTCCGGGTCCGTGTCGGCGCTCGCACGGAGGCCGCGGGCCGCGTGCGGCGTCCGCGCCTCGGGCTGGCGGCGCTGTCCGGCTTCCGAGCAGAGGCGGCGATCGGCGACGAGGTGCTCGACGACGACGAGCTTGCCGCCTTCGCCCAGGCTCGGTCGCCGCTGGTGCGCTGGCGGGGTCGTTGGGTGCGTGTCGATCCGGAGGACGTTGCCCGCGCAACCGAGGCGGCGGGCTCATCGGGATCGCTGGCACTGACGGAGGCACTGGCCGGCGCGCTCACCGGTCGTGTCCGCCTCGGCGACGATCTCGGGGAAGTTGATGTCGTCGCGACTGGTGAGGTCGCCGACCTCGTCGGACGGCTGCGCGCAACACCTCGCCCCGAGGCGGCCGAGATCGTCGGCATCACCGGCGAGCTGCGGCCCTATCAGCGGCGCGGGGCGGCATGGCTGCAGGGGCTGGCCAGCCTCGGGATCGGCGGGATCCTCGCGGATGACATGGGCGTGGGGAAGAGCCTGCAGGCCATCGCGCTGCTCACCTCGCGGCTCACGGCGCGACCGCACCTGATCGTCTGTCCGACCTCGGTGGTCGGTCACTGGGAGCGCGAGCTGGCACGCTTCGCGCCCAAGCTGCCCGTGCTGCGCCACCACGGCCCCGATCGGCCGACGGTGCCAGCCGAGTTCCCGCCCGCCACCGTGGTCGTCACGTCGTACGCGCTGCTCCGTCGCGACGCACACCTGCTCTCGCGCGTGGGCTGGAACGTGGCCGTCTTCGACGAGGCCCAGCAGATCAAGAACGCCGCGTCCAAGGGCGCCCGCGCGGCCCGTGACATCGACGCCGAGGTCAAGGTCGCCATGACCGGCACGCCCGTCGAGAACCGGCTTGCCGAGCTGTGGGCGATGCTCGACCTCACGAACCCCGGGCTCATGGGCAGTCAGCGGCGCTTCGCCGAACAGTTCGCGCGCCCGATCGAACGGTGGCAGGACCGCGACGCCGCGGAACGCCTGCGGCGGCTGACCGCACCGTTCATTCTCCGGCGCACGAAGGCCGATCCCGAGGTGACGGCCGACCTGCCACCCAAGCAGGTGGTGACCGTCGCCTGCTCGCTGACAGCCGAGCAGGCCGCCCTCTACCAGGACGCGCTCGATCGCGCCTTCGAAGCGGGACTGGGAACCAACCCGTTCGAACGCCGCGGCCGGATCCTTGCCCTGCTCACGGCGCTCAAGCAGATCTGCAACCACCCGGTCCAGTACCGGGGTGACGACGGCCCGCTGCGCGGTCGGTCCGGCAAGCTCTCCCGCGCCTCGGAGATCCTCGCGGAGGTGGTGGACGCGGGAGACCATGCCCTCGTGTTCACGCAGTTCGTGGCGATGGGCAAGCTGCTGCGGCAGCACCTGGAGGCCCAGCTCGGCATCCCGGAGGTTCCCTTCCTCCACGGGGCGGTCCCGCTTGCGCAGCGAGAGCGGATGGTGACCCGGTTCCAGGAGGATGACGATGCGCCGCCGATTCTCCTCGTGTCGCTTCGGGCCGGCGGGACCGGCCTGACGCTCCACCGCGCCACCCACGTCATGCACTACGACCAGTGGTGGAACCCGGCCGTCGAGGACCAGGCGACCGATCGTGCGCATCGCATCGGCCAGACACGGCCCGTGACCGTTCATCGACTGGTGACCGGCGGCACGGTCGAGGAGCGGATCGACGCGCTCCTCGAGCACAAGCGCGCGCTGGCCGATGCCGTGCTCGGGACCGGCGAGCACTGGCTGTCGGATCTCGGCGACGACGAGCTCGCTGCACTCGTTCGCCTCAGCCGCGATGACGTCGAGGACGAGGAGGACGAGCGATGAGCCTCGGCGCGCAGCTGTACGTCCTCGCTCGTGGCGTCGCCGGTTCGACGCGCAACCATGGCCAGGCCGTTGAGCTCTCGCGGCTCGGTCGTGTGCAGGACATGGCAGCTGGCCGCGGCGAGCTTCGATGCACGATCCGACGACCCGCCGGCCGAACCGACGTCAGGATGACGGCGCCTCCAGTCAGCGATGACGCCATCGAGCGTCTCGTCGCTGCCCTTGCCGACAGCGTCGAGCACGTGGCGACGCTTGTCGGTGGCGACCTTCCCCCGGCGTCGGTGGTCGCCGAGCTCCTCGGCGAGCCCCTCGTCCCGGACTGGGCGGACGTGGCCTGGTCTCCGGATGATCCGGTCCTGGCGGCAGCCCTGCTTGTCCGGCTGGGGTCTGGTGGGGACGGCGGCCTGGAACTCCTCCTTGCATGGAGGGGCATACCCGCCGATCGACTCCTGGCCGACGTACGCGCACGGCGCAGTCCGTCCGACGAGCTGGTGGCCGGGGCCGCGGTCGACGACCCCACGGCCGCGCCCGGGGGACCACCACGCGCGGTCGTGACCATCGCACCTCCCGTCGAGCCCGAGGCGCTCGTCCGGTCGTTGGGACCGGTTCCCGCTCCCGGGATCATCGAGGCCGTGCGCGAGGCCGCCGAGTTTGCCTGGCGTGTCGCCGCGGGGGCAGGCAACGAGGCAGCGTCCGAATCCGTGCTGCTTGCCGAGCTCCGGGGACTCGGTACCGCGACGGCGGAGGAGCTGGCGACACGCCTGGGCATTGCGATCGAGAGCGCCGAACAGGTCCTGGCAGGTCTGCACGCGGACGGGCAGGTCCTGCGTGCGGGCGACCGCTTCCGCGCCGCCTGAGGTTGGGGCCAAGCCCGGGACGCAGGGCCCGGGTGTCGACTCGCCCACGGCGGCACCATGGTTCGACCACTGCCCACGAGGACGGCCACGGCGCCATGATTGCCAACGGCCCGCGGGTTACGCTGGAGCGACTCCCGAGGAACGACGTCATGAACGCAGCCCGACTTCGCTGGACCCTTGCCCTCACGTTTGCGGCATGGATGCTGTTCGTGCCGGCCGCTGGCGCCTACGTCGACGGCGGCTCCATGTCCGTCGTCTTCCAGGCACTGATCGCCTTTGCCGCCGCCGTGGGCGTGACCCTCAAGGTCTTCTGGAGCCGGATCGTCGGCCTCTTCCGTGGCTCGGTGGACGAAGACGTGTCGGTGGCCGCCACCGACGACGTGAGCGACGCCAGCTGACCCACTGGCGGTCCGTCGGTACACCGCTCCCGGGCCCCTACGCTCCGCCGCCATGCAGCGAGTTGCCGGTTCCTTTCGTGACCCGTCGGGGTACGTGTTCGAGCACGACGGGGTCCTCTACCGCGCCGTCATGGAACGGTTCCGGGAGGACTTCGAAGCCTTCGTCGACTCCGGATGCCATGCCGCCCTGGTCGACGCCGGCCTGCTCGTCGATCACGATGACCTCGCGGACACGAGCCTGGCCCCCGAGGCGTGGAAGATCCTGCGGCCCGAACGCGTGCCCTTCCTCACCTGGCCCCACGAGTGGTCGCCGGGGCAACGTCGCGCAGCGGCCATCGCAACGCTCGACGCGCAGCTCATCGCTCTCGAGCACGACCTGGTCCTGCGGGACGCCTCGGCGTTCAACGTCCAGTTCGTCAAGGGTCGGCCGATCCTGATCGACACGTTGTCGTTCGGGCGACGCGTCGAGGATGCGCCGTGGACCGCCTATGGCCAGTTCTGCCGTCACTTCCTTGCCCCATTGGCGCTGGAGGCCCACGTCGACCCGCGGCTGGCCGCGCTCCTGCTGGGCAACATCGACGGGATCCCCCTCGACCTGGCCGCCGGCCTGCTCCCGGGCAAGACGAAGCGCCGGCCCGGCCTGGCGATGCACCTGCACCTGCATGCCCGCGCGACGGCCACGCGCGAGGCCGACCCGGACGCCGAGCCGAAGACTGCACGGTTTTCCCGGAAGGCACTTGTCGGCATGGCACAGCAGCTGCGCGGCGCCGTTGGCAAGCTGAGCTGGGAACCGCGCGGGACGGTCTGGGTCGACTACTACGACGAGGCAGGCCACTACGACGAGGCGGCCATGGACGCCAAGGTCGCGCTTGTCCGCCGCCACCTGGAGAGCCTCGCACCGGACCTGGTGTTCGACCTGGGCGCGAACACGGGCCGGTTCAGCCAACTGGCCGCAGGCACTGGCGCCACCGTCGTGGCAGCCGACATCGACCACGGCGCGGTGGAGGGCGCCTGGCGGGCGATCCAGGAACGTCCGCTCGATGTCGGGGACCTGATCCCGATCCGCTACGACCTTGCGAACCCGACGCCGCGCATCGGCTGGGGCAACGAGGAGCGCGCGGACCTGGCCGACCGCGGGCCTGCGGATGTCATCCTCGCGCTCGCCCTCGTTCACCACCTTGCCATCGGCAACAACGTGCCGCTGACGGCTGTCCTGGAGGTGTTCGCACGGCTCGGGCGCAGTGCCGTCGTCGAATGGGTCCCCAAGGACGACCCGAAGGTGCGCGTGCTGCTCGCGACGCGCGAGGACATCTTCGACGGCTACACGCAGGAGGCATTCGAGGACGCCGCAGCCGCCCACTTCCAGATTGCGCAGCGGGATCCGGTGGGTGACTCCGGTCGGATCCTGTACCTGCTGCACCCTGCATGAGCCGTTTTCCCGTCCATCCCCTGTTCTTTGCGGGCTTCCCGGCCCTGGCCCTGTGGAGCGCGAACCGGACGGAGGTCACGTGGGGTGATGTCTGGCCCGTGTTGGGGGTGACGCTGGCCACGGCAACAGTCCTGACGCTCCTGTCCGCCGTCGCGCTCAAGGACATGCGACGTGGGGCCATCGTCGCCAGCCACCTGGCCGTCCTGCTGCTCACCTTCGGGACGGTCTGGTCGTCGCCGTGGGTTGCCGGCGTCCTGGTCACGACGGGCATCATCGTCGCGGTCGTCTTCCTTGCGATCCGAGTCACCGACGAGGCAGCCAGCACCTGGTCGGTGGCGCTCAACGTCATCGGGCTGGTCCTGGTGCTCGTCAACGGGGTGCCGCCGATGCTCGGCAGCTCCACGCGGACGCTGGTGGCCCTGGACGACGACGCCCGCCCGATCACGGTGGCCGACGACGCGCCCGACATCGTCTGGATCATTCCGGACCGTTACGGGCGGCAGGACGCTCTCGAGGAGCTGTTCGGCTTCGACAACAGTCCCTTCCTCGAGGGCCTTGAGGAACGCGGGTTCACGGTCCTCGACGAGGCCTTGGCCAACTACAACAAGACCGCGCATTCCATGGCGAGCACGCTCAACCTCGAGTACCTGGACGAGCTCGCGGCCGCCGTACCCGACGACCAGTCAGGCGATTGGGGGCCGCTGTACGCCATGCTGACCGACCACGAGGTCGGCCGCGTCCTGACGGCAGCCGGCTACGAGTACATCCACATCGGCAACTGGTGGGATCCGACGGCGACGGCCGCGGCGGCTGACCTGGTCCTCAACTGGGACGACTCGTCCGAGTTCGCCCAGGTCTTCCGCGACGGCACGATCTGGCCTGCGCTCGGCGGGTTGGTGGGTGACGACCAGGTGGACACTCGCACACGCATCCGCAACCACACGCTGTACGGCTTCGACCAGCTCGACCGGCTCGCGGCGCACGACTCGGACCGGCCCCGGTTCATCCTTGCGCACCTGACGATCCCGCACGAGCCGTACGTCTTTGCTGCCGACGGATCCTTCGTGACCGCTGCGCAGGCACGGCAGCGTTCGAGGGCCGTGAACGTCTCCGAGCAGGTGCGGTACGCGAATCATCGCCTGGAGCGGATCGTGGACCGCTTCCTCGATCGTCCGCCGGGCGAGCACCCGGTGATCATCATCCAGGCCGACGAGGGCACCCACCCGCCCAACTACGAGATCGACCAGGGCGGCTACGACTGGTTTGCGGCTCCGGATGTCGAGCTGGCCGAGAAGCTGCGCATCCTCAGCGCCTGGTACGTCCCCGAGCACGTCGACGTCTCGCCGTGGCCGTCCATGACGCCCATCAACACGTTCCGGCTGCTGCTGGACGAGATCGTCGGCACGAGCCTTGGTCCCCTCGAGGACCGCGTGGTGATCTTTCGGGACGCCTCGCACCTGTACGAGTTCCGCGACGTCACGGATCGGATGCGCGCCTACCGACCGCCATCCGGGTGAGCTCGCACGGGCATGGCAAGGGCGACGCGCGCGGGTTGCGAGCCGGAGCGTGATGGCTAGGGTCGCGGCAGGTCCTCGACTCGATTCGACCCAGCGGGCACACTTTGCACTGGGTCGGTCGTCGCCGGGAGGACGGGCCCGCGTCCGTTGAGTGAGGCGACGTTGGACATGTCCACGACACGCTGGCGGCGACTGCTGCTCGCGATCGTCTTCGTGCTTGCACTCCCGTCTTCCGCGGTGGTGGCCCAGGAGCGTTCGTCGGACGACATCGAGTCCGAGCTCGAGGAGAACCAACGCCATGAGGAAGAGGCGCATCTCACGCTCGAGCAGCTCAAGGCCCAGGCCGGGAGCGCACGTGCGGCACTGAGCCTGCTGGAGGCGCAGCTGGTCGCGACCCGCAACGAGCTGCGCGTGCTCGAGGGCCAGGTCGCGATCGCCGAAGCCATCCTTGCCGAGGCCCAGCTTGCCGTCGACGCCGCGGACGCGGAGGTCGTCGCCGCGGAGCAGCAGCTGGCCGAGACGGCGGCCGAGCTCCAGGCGGCCCGCGAGCTGCTCACCCAGCAGATCGTGACCACCTACAAGTTCGGCGCGGTGGCGCCGGGGATCATGGCCGTCCGGGTCATGGAGAACGCGGGCTCCCCCGAGGAAGTGCTCCAGGGGATGCACTCGCTGGGCTCGGTGATCGACTACCAGGACCGGATCGTCGAACGCGTCGCCGAACTCGAGACCCAGCACGCCGCCGACCTGGCCGTGACGGAGGCCGCGAAGGCACTCGCCGCGGAGCAGCGCGACATTGCCGCGAGCGCACTGGCCGCCGTTGACGCCCGCCGGGCGGAGGCCGCGCGGGTGGAGCACGACCTGTTCCACCAGCGGGCCAACCAGCAGGCCCTGCTCGCCGAACTCGAGTCCCAGGCGGCCAACACGGCGGCGATCCTCGCCGAGCTCGAGGAGGAGCGGCAGGAGCTGGAGGCGGAGCTCGCGGCCTCCCGGGGCGCGGGCGCCAACGGCCTGCTGTGTCCCGTGACCCCCTCGTGGTTCCAGAACGACTGGGGCTTTCCACGCTCGGGTGGGCGCACCCACAAGGGCACCGACGTCTTCGCGGAGCGGGGCACGCCGATCGTTGCCATGACGTCGGGGACGGTGAAGCAGGTCGACCACGTCGACTCCTACCGCCCGGGAAGCAACAGCGGTGACCTCGGCGGCATCTGGGTGTCGTACTGGGTGGGCTCCGGTGACTACTGGTACTGGTCCCACCTGGAGGCCGTCGCCTCCGGGATCGCGCCGGGCGTGTCGCTGCGTCCCGGCGACGTGATCGGCTGGGTGGGGACGTCCGGGAACGCGTACAGCACGCCACCACACGTGCACGTCGGCCACTACGTCAACGGCAGTGCGGTCAACCCGTACCCGGACCTGTCTGCTGCCTGCCACGGCTGAGCGGCCATGCCGACCGTCCTGCTGATGCGTCACGGGAAGTCTGACTGGTCGGCGGGCCACCCGGACCACGAGCGACCACTCAACGATCGTGGCACGCGTGCGGCAAGCCTGATGGGGCGCGTGCTGCGCCTGTTCGGTGAGGTCCCGGACCATGCGGTGACCTCGTCCGCCACGCGAGCACGGACAACCGCCGAGCTGGCCATGACTGGCGGCAAGTTCACCGACGTGTCGTTGGAGGTCAGCACGCAGCTGTACCTGCCCTCGGTCGAGGACGTCCTGGACGTCCTGCTCTCGGTCCCCGATGGCGCCGAGCGGGTCCTGCTCGTGGGCCACCAGCCGACCTGGGGGCACGCCGTCGAGGCGATCAGCGGCGCCCGCGTCGGCTTTGTCACGGCTGCCGTGGCAGCCATCGACGTGCGCTCGTTTCGCGATCCCCGTGGAGGGATCCTGCGCTGGTTCCTGCCCCCACGCCGCGCTGCGAGCCTCGTGCCCTGACGCCTCCGGGCCGCCGAGCATCTCGGCGGCGGCCGACTTGTTCACGCCCCCGTAACGCGGGGGCGAACCCACACCACCTACCGTCGTGGATGGCTGCAGCCATGATTCGCGGCCCGTCCAACCGGGCGAGAGGACCGACCATGACAGGGGAGCGGCGCACGACCGAGCCGTCGAGGCTCCGCCTGTCCGCCGCCGGCGTTGCCGTCGTTGCGCTCGCCATCGGCCTCCTCGAGCTCGTCGCCGGCTTGTTCGGTGGCATTCCCTCCATCATCGACGCCGTCGGCGAGATGCTCATCCCGTTCACGCCGCCGGCCCTGAAGGACTTCGCGGTCGAGACCTTCGGAACCACCGACAAGGCGGTCCTGCAGGTCGGTATCGCCGTGGTGACGCTGGGGGTGGGGGCCTGGGCCGGGACCAGCGCCCGCCATTCGTGGGACCGCGCGGTGACCATCTTCGTCACCTTCACGGGCGTGGGCGGCCTCGCGATGCTGTTGCAGACGAGCACGAACGTCGTCGCCTCCGTGGTCGTGCTGCTGGTCACGGCTGCCCTCGGCCTCCGGCTCCTCCGATGGGTGACGGCACTCACCGGCGTCGACCATGGGGGACCGGCCCGACCACAGCCCACGGCAGCGACTGCGGTCGAGCGGGCTGACTACGGGCGGCCAGGAGGGCCCGAGGGCGTCGTCAGCTCGTCGCACCCCGACGCGCGGCCGCTCTCCGAGGTCGATCGTCGCCGCTTCCTGGTTGCCGCCGGAACCATGGCTGCCGCTGGCGCGCTCGCCGGGGCTGGGGGACGGCAGCTGATGCAGGGGGCAGGTGTCGATCTCGTCGACGTCACCCTGAGCCCGGCCCTCGATCCTGCGCCGCCGCTGACCGCGGCCAACCAGCTCGTTGTCGAGGGCATCACCCCGATCATCGTCCCCAACGATGAGTTCTACAAGATCGACGTCGAGCTGGGCGTGCCCCGGATCTCGAGTCGGAGCTGGGAGCTGCGGGTACGCGGGATGGTCGACCGAGAGCTGCGGATCAGCTACGACGACCTGACGGCGCGCCCGATGATCGAGCGCTACGTGACGATCGCCTGCGTGTCCAACGAGGTCGGCGACGACCTGGTCGGCAACGCGAAGTGGCTCGGCGTCCCGCTCGCAGACCTGCTCGAGGAGGCTGGCGTGCAGCCGGGTGCCGATCAGCTCGTCGGTCGCGCCGACGGGGGCTGGACGGCAGGTTTTCCAACCGAGCTCGCGTTCGACGGCCGCGACGCCATGGTGGCCGTCGGCATGAACGACGAGCCGCTGCCCCTCGATCACGGGTTTCCTGCCCGGCTGATCGTGCCGGGCCTCTACGGCTACGTCTCCGCCACCAAGTGGCTGCGAGAGATCGAGTTGACGACCTGGGACGGGTTCGACGCCTACTGGATCCCGCGGGGGTGGGCCAAGGAGGGCCCGATCAAGACCCAGTCCCGCATCGACGTCCCGCGCGCGGGCCGGCGGGTGGACGCTGGCCTCGTCGACGTGGCTGGTGTCGCATGGGCGCCGACCCGCGGCATTGACCGCGTCGAGGTCCAGCTCGATGACCAGGGCTGGATCGACGCCACCCTCTCGGAGCCGTTGAGCAAGGATGCGTGGGTCCAGTGGAGCGCACAGGTCGACCTGGATCCGGGTGAGCATGTCCTCCGAGTCCGTGCCACCGACGGCACCGGCGCCACCCAGACGTCGGAGCTTGCGAGGCCTCGCCCCGACGGCGCGACGGGCTGGCACACGATCCGGATCACGGCCGGTTGAGCAGCGTCTCCGTGCGGAAAAACAGCCAGATTCTGCCAGCACGGGCCTGATCGGGTGAACCCGGTCGCATTTCGGCCGGCAGTCGGCAATCATTGCCCTGTCCAGACGTCAATGGCCGAGCATGAGTCGAATGCGCAGCATTCTCGTCCTGTCAGCAGCAGTCGCCATGGTGGCCACGGGTTGTGGCGCCTCCGACGGCGGGTCGACCGAGGAGATCACCCTGCGGCTGCTCATGGCCGACGACTGGGCGACCACGTCGATCATCGCGGACGCCGTCCGTGACTTCGAAGCGACGCACCCGAACGTTCGCGTCGACGTCGAAGGACAGCCCTTTTCGCAGACGATCAGCGACGCCGAGGTCGCGATCGCCGAGGGCAATCCCCATGACGTCGTGCAGTGGCACGCGTTCGCGGCCGGTGCACGAGGCGTGGCCGAGCCAGTCGACGACCTGTGGGAGCAGTTCCTCGATGTCGATGAGTTCATCCCCGGTGCGCTCGAGGACGTCACGTGGGCCGGCGTCAAGTACGGCGTCCCGCTGGACACCAACGCGCTCATCCTCGTTCTCAACCGGGACGCACTCGAGGCTGCCGACATCGACCCGTCAGCACTCGACAGCTACGAGGGCCTCCGCGCCGCCGTGGAACAGGTCACCTCGGCAGATCGCCGCGGCATGACGATTGCGGCGAGTGGCTGGGTGACCTATGGCTGGATTCGCGCCAACGGCGGCGAGGTCATCGAGGTCGACGACGATGGCAATGTCACCTTCCTCCTCGACGACCCGCGGACGGTCGAAGCCCTGACCTTCCTCCAGGAGATGATCGTCGACGAGGTCGCCCACCCACCGTATGCCCGCGGCTTCCAGCAGGATCTCGTGGCCCAGTTCCTGGCCGGCAACGCCCTCATCCACCCGTCCGGCTCGTGGGACTACGCACTGGCTGGCCAGCAGCCCTCGGACTTCAACGTTGCACTCGAGCCCATGCCGGCGAATGGGCCGAATGCCGGGACGGTCCTCGGGGGCAGCAGCATGTTCATTCCCAAGGGCTCGGAGCATCGGGAGCTCGCCTTCGAGTTGATGGTCCACCTCATCGACGACAAGTACATGCTCCGGCAGGCCCAGGAACATGGCCGCCTCCCGTCGCGCCGCAGCCTCTTCGACGACCCGTTCTTCAGCGATCCGGCCTACCAGATGGTCGCGCAGGAGCTCGAGCGGGCCAGCGTCATGCGGCTCATCGCCTACCCCGCTGCCGACGAGGCCTGGGCGCAGGCCCTGGACGACATCTTCCAGGGTCGCGAGACGGCGGCGGACGCCCTGGCGACTGCGCAGCGGCGGGCAGAAGAGGCCTTGGCGAGTCCATGAGCACACGCCGCGGGATGCTGGGCCGCTTGAGCGCGCAGCCTGCCCTCGCGGTTCGGATTCTCGGCGCCTTCATGGTCGTGCTCGCCGTGGCGGCCACCGTCACCCTGTTCCTCGAGAATCGCCTGACGCGCGCGCAGGTCGCCGATCAGGCCGCGTCGGTGGTTGCTGGCCAGGTCGGGGTCATCGAGTCCTTTCTGCGCGAGCGCAACAGCGCACTCGCGCAGGCGCTGCGCACGGAGCGCGAGGTCCAGGAGACCCAGAACCCGATGGCCTTCACCGACACGCTGAGCCTCAACCCGTTGATGTTCGAGCTCAAGCGTCAGCTGGGGCTCGACACGATCACCGCCTTCGACGCCGACGGCGCCACCATCGCCCGGCTGGGCATCTCGGCGGTCGCGGAGCCGCCGCCGGCCGTCATGGGCGCCTACAACTCCCGGCTGATCCGCACCGTGGTCGTGCCGACGACGCTCGGACGACATGCGGTCGTGCTGGTCACGGCGTTCGGTCCTGCCAGCCAGCCCACGATCCTCGCCGCGGGCTACCAGTTCGACGATGCCGCCGCCCTTGACCTGCGCTCCCAGACGGGCGTTGCCGACGTGATCCTCGTCGTGGAAGGCGAGGTCGCCGGCAGCACGTTCGGGCCGGTGAGCCAGGGTGAGACACCGCCCGGCGTCGAACAGGCCCGTGAGGGGCCCGGCGTTGTCACCATCGATGGTCAGGAGGTCTACGTCGACTACATCGACTTCGTCGCGGGTGACGGGATGTGGGGACTGGACGGGACCATCGGCGTGGCGCTCGCCGAGCCGCTCGCCGCGCTCGACGCAACGTTGAGTCGCAATCGCGCGTTGATGGCCCTGCTGCTGATCGTCCTGGCCTTCATGCTGTCCATCTGGGTCGCGCAGTTGTTGACACGGCCCCTGCGGGAACTGGCCGCGACGGCGAGCAAGATCGCTGGCGGTGACCTCGACGCGTCTTTCGAGCACGCAAGCCAGGACGAGGTGGGACGGCTGGCCGGCGCGCTCGAGCAGATGCGGCAGGCAGTCCGCAACCAGCTTGGCGTCATTCGCTCGCAGGCCTCCGCCCTCCAGGCGGCCGCGCGACGCATCGTCGGTGCCCAGGACGAGGAGCGACGACGGGTCGCCCACGACCTGCACGATGGTGTCCAGCAGCAACTGGTCATGCTGCGTCTGCACCTCAATGCAGCCCAGGCACGCGTCGAGGCGGACCCGACGTCCTTTGGCGAGGTTGCCGAGCACCTGCGTGCGGAGGTCGACGGGATCCTCGAACGGATTCGGGAGACGAGCCAGGACCTGTATCCGGCGATCCTGCGTGATCGTGGGCTCGCAGCGGCGCTGCGCTCGATGGCTGGACGCATTCCGGTCGGACTCATCGTGCGCGTGTCCCCGGACCCGCTGCCGCGGTTCCCGCTGGAGGTCGAGGCAAATGCCTACTTCCTGGCTGCCGAAGCGGTCACGAACGCCCTGAAGCACGCCGAGGCGAACGATGTCGTTGTCACCGTGGACTGGGTCGACGGGCTGTTGACCCTCGCAATCGAGGACGACGGAGTGGGCTTCGACCCGTCGCTGTCGCCCGATGGAAGCGGCCTGCGCAACCTGCGTGACCGGGTCCTCGCGGTTGACGGGGAGCTGTCGGTGACATCCAGCGTCGGCGAGGGAACCCGGGTCGTGGCGCGCTTCCGAGCCTCAGTCGACCGACCGTTGGAGGTAGAACAGGACCGCGGCGACGCGGCGGTTGAGGTCGTTGGCGTTGCTGAGTCCGAGGTTCCGGAAGATGGCGTTGGTGTGCTTCTCGACGGCGCGCTCGCTGATGACCAGGGCGTCAGCGATCGCGGCGTTCCCCTTCCCTGACGCCATCAGCGCCAGGACCTCCTGCTGCCGCGGCGTGAGGCCTGCGACACGGGATCGTGTTCGCCGACGCTGTGCCTCGAGGAGTCCGTCGACGATCTTGGGGTCGAGTGCTGATCCGCCCGAAGCGGCCTCGTGGATGGCGCCGACCAGCTCGTCGGCGTCACCGAGCCGCTCCTTGAGCAGGTAGGCGAACCCCTCGGCCCCGTCCTTGAGGAGGTCGAGGGCGTACTCGGGATCGGCGTGCTGGCTCAGCACGACGATGCCCATCTTCGGATGTGCGGCGCGAAGCTGCTTGGCGAGCTCGATGCCCTCGGTGGTGAAGGTCGGAGGCATCCGAATGTCGGTGATCACGACATCGGGCGGATCCGCGGCCACGAGCTCCAGCAGCGACGCGGGATCGCCGGCTGTCCCGACGAGCTCGATGCTCGGCTCGCTGTCGAGGAGCGCCCGTGCCCCCTCACGCACGAGCAGGTCGTCCTCGGCGATCATCAACCGAATCGTTGTCATCGTCCCTCGCGCGTCATCGGCCATCCGGACGTCTGTGGTGGTGCCAGTACCACCATGGAAACACACCAGTCTCCCGGGTTTCGACACGGGCCGTCGCCTGTTTGAGTATGTACTGCGCGGGTCACGCCGGTACAGGGGCACCGACCAGCGCGTGACCCGGCAGTGTGGGTTGCGGTCCGCGCATACTGCGTCAACCGTCGTCCGACTCCGACGGTCGACACACAGGGGCACCAGGGACG
>JAWWBG010000022.1:0-18813 GCA_033721095.1 Nitriliruptorales bacterium | reverse complement strand
GCGATCAGCCGCGATCACGAGACGTTCTCCACCGAGGAAGGCGGCACGTTCATCCCCACCCAGCTCGAGGAGGACCTCGAGCTGATGCGGCTGTCGATCCTCAACATGGACCCGCCCAAGCACGACCGGTTCCGCAAGCTCGTGTCGGCCGGGTTCACGCCGCGCATGATCCGCATGTTGATCGAGAAGGTCGAGGAGCACGCCAGCCACATCGTCGACGAGATCGCCCAGAAGGGTGAGATCGACTACGTGGACGTGTCGGCGGCGCTCCCGATCGCGATGATCTGCGAGATGCTCGGGATCCCGGAGCGCGACTGGACGCAGATGCGCGCGTGGTCGGATCGGATGGTGGGCTGGGACGACCCCGAGTACAGCAGTGAGGAGGACGGCAAGATCGCCTCGGCCGAGATGTTCGCCTACTGCGACGCGCTGGTGGCCAAGAAGCGTGAGGAGCCGACCGACGACATCATGTCCGCACTCGTCCACGCGGAGGTGGATGGTGACCGACTCACGGACATCGAGCTGAACCTCTTCTTCGTCACGCTGGTCATCGCCGGCAACGAGACGACACGAAACCTGATCAGCCACGGCCTCCTCGAGATGATCAACAACCCGCACATCGTCGAGGAGCTGCGCGCACATCCCGACAAGATGCCGGCCGCCGTCGACGAGATGCTGCGCAAGGGATCGTCCATCCAGAACTTTCGGCGGACGGCCCTCAAGGACACCGAGATCCGCGGTGTGCCGATCAAGAAGGGCGACAAGGTCGTCACCTTCTACATGTCGGGGAATCACGACGAGGACCAGTTCGAGAACCCCTACGAGTTTCGCCTCGACCGCCAGGGTCACGACCACCTCGCCTTCGGCGGTGGCGGCATCCACTTCTGCCTCGGCTCACACCTTGCCAAGGCCGAGATCGGCGCCATCATCGGCGAGACGATCAATCGGCTCCCCGACATCCGGCTGAACGGCAACGTCGCTCGGCTGCGTTCGGACTTCATCAACGGGATCAAGCACCTGCCGGTGGCCTTCACCCCGGAGAGCTGACGAGATCCGTGGAGGTTGCGCGGTTCGAGCGCGCCCGGCTGGATTCGAACCAGCGACCATCGGATTAGAAGTCCGGTGCTCTGTCCAGGCTGAGCTACGGGCGCTCGGCGGTGACGCTAGAGCGGTCTCCGACGGCCAGCGGCCGTGGCGGCAACGAGTGCCGTGAGCATGCCCAATGCGGCCAGTCCGGCCCCGGTGTTCGGAAGGTGCGTCGACCCGTCGACCCCGGTCAGCTGGTCGGCGACCTCACCGTTCGTCGGTGCCGAGGTCGGTGACGGTGCCGCAGTCGGTGTCGAGTCCGGGGTCACGGTCGACGTCGGCGCCTCTGATGGTGTCGTCGGCTGGCCGGCGGGTTCGGTCGTGGGGAGGGCGCCGCTGCTCGCGGGCTCGCCAGCCAGCAGGTCGTCACCGGACCGTTGGACGGCAATCGTGACGCCGATGGCCAGCAGGACCACAGCGGTCGCGGCGATGAGCTGAACGTTTGCAGGCAACGACATCGAAAGGCCCGGTCGAGGGGAGAGCCGAGATCACGGTATGACCCGTGTGCCGGCGAGTCGCGGAACCGGTGTCGGCTTCGCTACGCACCGTGTCCACGAGCCACAGTCGGCACATGCGTGTTGGGGTAGTTCGCGCTAGCCGATGACGACGCCGTGGTGCTTCTGCAGCCAGTAGAAGAACGACGGGAGGCAGTCGCCGCAGCGTCGGTCGTACGGCGCTGGCGCGCCGGGCCTCGTGGACTCCTCCTCGCACTCCTCGCCCTCCTCGACGACATCATCGACCTGGATGTCGAGCACTCCCTGTCCAGTCGCGGTCACGACCACGACGAAGTCGCCTTCCAGGTTCATCTTCAGTTCGCCGGTGTCCCCCGGGAACGTGAGCTGCTCCCAGTCGTCCGAGGATGACCCCGCGGCGCCCGGTCGCCGCGAGACCTCCACGGCACCGCTGGACTTGAGCGTTGCACAGGCCACCATCCCCGAGTCCACCTGGAAGTCCACGCGGCGCTGCCCGAACGGGGGCGGCGTCAGGTCATAGGTGTTGGCGCCGCTGATCCGGGCGTTCGACGACTCGGGCGTGAACGGGACCAGCTTCTCGATGCCGGACGTGTAGGTCGAGACGTCGACGAGCTGCGCGTCGCTCAGGGCCAGGACGTACTGGTGGAAGTAGTCGCTGGCCGACTCGGGCAGCCCCGGGACGCTGTCGAAGCTGCCCTGTGCCCCAAGGATGGGGTGGAGGTACTCGAAGAGCGACCAGTTGGCGTGCTTGCGGTCGAGGAGCGACGTCGCAAGCTCCGTGTCCCGAAGCGTGGAGGCATGGTCGTGCTCGAGGTCGACGTTGGGGAAGACCACCCCGCCGAGGTACGCGGCCAACCCGTCGCTCCACGTGAATCCATGGGTGATGATCACCAGGCATCTCGCCAGGTGCTCCGCGATGTGTTGTGAGAGTTCAGCCGGATCGTCTGGGGCCTGGAGGCCGACATGGACCTTGCAGGCTCCACCCCAGTGAATCGAGGTCTGCTGGAAGAAACCGAGATGGACCACGGTCTTGGGCATCGTGCCCATCGGTTCGAACAGCGTGGCCGACTTCAGGATCGCGGCCTTGACGGTCTCCACCTCCGTGTCAGGCCACGGCTCGTCGACGTCCGGGTTGCTGTGGCTGGTCAGCCTGAGCAGGGTGTACTTGTCGCCCCACTGTGCCTCGACCTCAGGCATGCGCTCGATTGCGTTGCACGGTCGCAGAACTCCGATGAGCGAGCACCAATCACCCGGATCCTCATCCTGCGACGTGAACCCGACCGGCCGGACCACGGGACCCGCCGCCTGTGCCTCGCCGCTATCGGTTGTCGAGGCCACGAGGACATCCAGATCGGGTGACAGCAGGTTCATGAGGCGAGCGATCTCGGCGCTGGCCTCGTCGTCATCCTCGTTCTCCAGGTATTCCTCGGCCAGGTTGAGGACTCCGACAACGGAATCGCTCACGACGTCCGGATGGCGGAGCACCTGCTCGGGTGACACCTCTTCGGCCATCAGCTGCAGCGTTGCGACCAGGCCCTCGCCGAGCGTCCACTCCCCGTCGTCCACCTTCGCCAGGAGGTTTTCTCGGTAGCCGAGCTGCGCTGGATCCGGGGGCTCCTGGTCGAAGGTGATCGGCTCGCCGGCCGGGCCACCAGCTCCCCCCGGGAATCGGGGGAGAATCGTCGCCGCGAGTCCTTTCACCAGCTCCAGCTCGGCGTCCGGTCCGGTGTCCGGCCGACTCAAGCGGATCCGGAAGTAGATGCCTCCGAACTCCGTGTCCTTGAAGGTCGTGAGGACGCTGGTTTCCGGCCCTCCGAACCACACTGCGTCGTCCCCGACCCCAGTCACGCGCGTGCCGGTGGCGCCGGCGAACTGCGCTGCCTCATCGAAGTCGGCGGGATCGCCGGGCTCCACCTCGACCCAGTAGTCGTCGTCGTCGGCGAGACTCCTTCGGCAGCGCTCGCCCTGGCCGAACGTGATGACGTCGCGGTTCTCACCCTCCACACCGAAGACCGTGTCGATGTCCTCGAAGGTGGTGAGGGCATTGCAGTCGAGGGGTGCGTAGGCGGGATGCCGATCGGCCCAGTCAGGATCCTCGGTCGGGCCCACGTCCGTCGCGGCGACCGGCGGAGGCTCGGTGTCGGGCTCGGACGACAGAAGGCCGGCCACGACGAGGACCACGAGCACGACCCCCACGCCGGCCAGGATGGACTGGGCTGGATGGCCCTTGACCCAATCTCGCAGTGCGGCCGTGTCCATCACGTCAATCGGTTCCCGCGCCCGGCAGGCTCGCGTGTCTTGCCGGTGCGTGCGCTCGCGACACTCGTGAGACAACGAGGATGCCACGAGCACAGCGCCAGTTCATGGGCTACCACCTGACCCCGTTCGATCCTACAGGTCGCACCCTGGCGGCGACGAGGCCCTTTCAGCCCCACCTCCGGACGCATGGACTCGGGTCTCGCGACACGCGCAACGCGACGTAGCGTTCAGGGTCGAGGCGGTGGAGGCCGACGGGCATGGGTGAGCTGCGCTCCCGGTACGAGCGTGCCCTGGCCGACATCGAGCCTCCCTACGCGTTTGTCGACCTCGATGCCATGTGGGCGAACGCCCGGGACCTGCTGGGGCGCGCGGCGGGCAAGCCGATCCGGGTGGCGTCGAAGTCGGTGCGGTGTCGGCCGCTGCTCACGAGGATCCTGGACCGTGACGACGGTTTCCGCGGGCTGCTGACCTTCACGCTCGCCGAGTCGCTGTGGCTGGCCGAGAACGGCTTCGACGACCTCGTCGTGGCCTACCCGACAACGGATCGCGAGGCGCTCGGTCGGCTGGGCGAGCTCGAGGCTCCTCGGCCCGTCCTGATGGTCGACAGCACCGAGCACCTCGACCTGATCGAGGAGGCGGGTCGCGGCAGGACCGTGGACGTGTGCCTGGACGTCGACGCCGGCTGGCACATCGCGGGTGGACGCGTGCGCATCGGCCCCAAGCGGTCACCGGTGCACGACGGGGCGGCCGCGGTCGCACTCGCTCGCGAGATCGATCGCCGTGCGGGCGTCCGGCTCGTCGGCGTCATGTCCTACGAGGGTCACGTTGCCGGCGTCGGTGATCGTCCACCGGGCCGGCCGCTCTACGGCGCCGCCGTCCGAGCCATGCAGCGGCTGTCGTCGACGGAGCTCGTGGAGCGACGCGGCAAGATCGTGGCCGCCGTCCGCGAGGTAGCCGACCTCCGCTTCGTCAACGGGGGCGGCACCGGGAGCCTCGAGATGACCGCCGCCGACCCCTCCGTCACCGAGCTGGCTGCCGGCTCGGGGTTCTATGCCCCGCACCTGTTCGACCACTACGGCCACTTCTCGCTGCGACCAGCGGCGGCGTTCGGCCTGGCGGTGGTTCGCAAGCCCTCGCCCTCGATCGCCACGACGCTCGGCGGCGGCTACCTCGCGTCGGGACCGGCGGACAGCCAGCGGCTGCCCGTCCCGTGGCTGCCCGAGGGCCTCCGGTTCGATCGTGACGAGGGTGCGGGGGAGGTCCAGACGCCGCTGCTCGGATCGGCGGCAGAAGCCCTCGAGGTCGGCGACGTCGTGTTCTTCCGACACGCCAAGGCCGGTGAGCTGTGCGAGCGCTTCGACCGACTGCACCTCGTGGCGGGGGACGAGGTCGTCGACGTTCTGCCGACCTACCGGGGTGAGGGCCAGACCTTCCTGTAGTCGAGGCTTGTGCCTTCGGCTCGACCTGTGGGTCGGTCAGCCCAGAACGGTCCGCGTCCAATCGTTGCCGAAGACGCGATCCGGATCCAGACGGTCCCGAACGGCCAGGAAATCCGCCAGGCGCGGGTAGAGCTCGGCCGTCGTCACGGCGTCGAGGGTGTGCCGCTTGCCCCAGTGCGGTCGGCCACCGAGATCGCGCAGGATCTCCTCGGCCGCCTGGAAGTACGCCTCGTGGTCCATGCCGCGATACTGGTGCACGGCGATGTAGACGCTGTCGCGGCCGTGGGCGGGGCTGAGGAAGGCGTCGTCGCCGGCCACCACGCGGCACTCGACGGGCATCGCGACCGCGATCTGCTCGCGCTCGATCAGGTCGACGACGGCTCGGACCGCCTCGGGGCCCTTGGCGCGTGGGACGGCGTACTCCATCTCGGTGAAACGGATCTCACGTGGGCTGGCAAAGACGCGAAAGCTCTTGTCGATGTAGTCGCCCTCGTCCATGACCCGGCTCGCCAATGCGCTGAACCGAGGGATGAGGGACGGCCTGGCCCGCGTCAGGCGCAGCAGCAGGTCGGCGACCCGGTTGCCGATCAGCTCCTCGTTGACGAGCTGGTGGAGCCGTCCACGCGGTGCCGGCTCGGCATCCGTCCGGTTGCGTCGGATCGTCAGGGCCGTCGTCGCATACGGGAAGACGAAGAACTCGAAATGGTCGTTTGCGTCGGCGTGTTCGTCGAAGCCCTCGAGGACCCGATCGAGCGGCATGGTCTCGTCGGTCCGATGGAGGACGAAGGCCGGCACCGTTCGGAGCGTGACCGTCGCGACCGCTCCGAGCGCACCGAGGTTCACCCGGGCGGCGAGCAGGTCGTCGCCGCCGTCGATGGTCGTCGTCGTGCCATCAGCGGCGATCAGGTCGAGCGCCTCGAGCTGGGCCGAGATGTTCGGGAGCGTCGCACCCGTCCCGTGCGTGCCGGTCGCGATGGCGCCCGCGATCGTCTGTCGGTCGATGTCGCCGAGATTGGGCAGCGCCAGACCGAGCGTGTCGAGCTGCTCGTTGAGGTCGCGCAGCGTGATGCCGGCCTCGACCCGGACGAGCCCGCTGGCGACATCCACGTCGAGAATCCGGTTCATCCCGTCGACGTCGACCAGGACGCCATCGGTGAGGACCGCGGGAGAGAACGAGTGCCCGCTCCCACGCACACGTACCTGGTGGCCGTCGATGGCGGCCGTCCCGACGATGTCGGCCAGTTCGCCGGCCGAGCTGGCCGAGTGCCGGGCGACAGGCTGGCAGACCTGGTCGCCGGCCCAGTTGCGCCACTCGCTCATCGGACGGCAACCACACGGTGCACCGAGCCGGTCGCGTAGTCCACGACCAGGAGTTCACCATCGGGATCGATGCCGAAGCTGGATGGCATCTGCACGGGCAGGGCTTCGCTGTGATCGGTGACGGCGCGCGTGTCGTCGGTCGTGTCGATGGAGCGGATCCAGCCCAGGCACCAGTCGGCAAAGAAGTAGTCGCCGTCGAGCTCGGGGATCGCCTCGCCCCGGTAGACCCAGCCCCCCGTGATCGAGCAGCCACCCTCGGCCTCGTCGTGGCGCACGACCGCGAACGGATCCGTCAGCTGGGTGGTGGGGCCACCGGGCTCGCCGCCGTAGAACGTGTCGGTTCCCTCGAGGACCGGCCAGCCGAAGTTGGTGCCGCGGGCGGTCACAGGAACGGTGTTGATTTCCTCCCACGTCTCCTGGCCCACGTCGCCGATCCAGATCGTCTCCGTCGGAACGTCGATGGAGAATCGCCACGGGTTGCGGAGCCCGTACGCCCAGATGGCGGGATCGCCGCCGCCCTCGACGAAGGGGTTGTCGGCTGCCGGGGTCCAGTCCTGCCCGTCGTCGGCGTCGACGTCGTAGCGGTGGATGGCGCCGAACGGCGTGTTCGGGTCCTGCCCGTTGACACTGGCGCGTGCTGCATCGCCAACGGAGACCCACAGGTACCCGTCCGGTCCGAACAGGAGGTGGCCGGCGTTGTGGCGGACCTTGTCGGGCTCCTTGTCGAACACCCGCATGACCCGTGCCGATTCCGGGGCACCCAGGCCAGGATCATCGGCAGACACGCGGTACTCGACCAGCTGGTTGTCGTTGTCCGGCAGTGAGTGATAGACGAACAGGCGCCCGTTCTCCGCGTACTCGGGATGGAAGGCGAGCCCGAGCAACCCCTGCTCAATCGAGTTGGCATGGACCGTGCCGCGCAGGTCGAGGAACGGCTCGTCGTGGACCGTGCCATTGGCATCGATGATCCAAACAACGCCGGTGCGTCCAGCGACGAAGATCCGGTCGTCATCCGGTGGCGAGACGGCCAGGATCGGCTCGGAGAATCCGTCGGCGACCAGTTCGAGAGCGAGGCCTTGCAGCGGCGGCAGTGGTGGTGGCGTCGGCGAAGGGGTCGGGCTGGGCGTGGCCGGGGCGGTCGTCGGATCTCCCGGGCTCGGAGACGCGACCCCGGGATCCGGATCATCGGCGTCGGTACAGCCAGCCAGCAGCAGGGCCGCCAGGAGCAGCAGGCTCGGAAGTCGTTGCATCCAGCCATGGTCGCAGGTTCACGGCCGATGGCGGAAACCGACCGCGGGCGGAGCGTCCGCGCGCGACGGGGTCAGTCCGTCACGAGGACGGGCGTTCATCGTCCTTGCGGTCCAACAGGCGTCCCAAGCCGAGCACGGACTTGGTGACGGCGCGTACGCCGGGCGTGCGGAGGCGGCGCCGGATGTCCTCCATCGCCGCCCAGAACGGGGCCTCGCTGAACGTCGGGTAGGCGTGCACGGTTTGGCTGAACCGGGTGATCGACCCGCGGTTGGCCATCCACGCCGCGACCTCGGCGATCGACTCGCCGGCGCGCTCGCCAACGATGGTGGCGCCGACGATGCGCCCTCGTGGCCCGGTCACGAGCTGCGCGAACCCCTCGGTCTTCCGCGCCGTGAGTGCCCGGTCGAGCTCGTCGAGGTGGAAGATTCGTTCACCGGCGTTGTGGCCGTAGCGGTCGTGTGCCTCCGCGAACGAGAGCCCGATGCGTGCGACCTCCGGGTCGGTGAAGAGGACCCAGGGGAGCCGGTCGTAGCGCATCTTGCGGCGCAGCCCGAACAGCGCGTTCATGACGACGGTGGAGCCCTCCGCACCGGCGATGTGCGTGAAGGGCATCCGGCCGGTGAGATCGCCCGCTGCCCAGATCCGCTTCGCGGTGGTGCGGAGGTACTCGTCGACGACGACATTGCCGGCTCCGTCGAGCTCCACGCCGGTCGTGTCGAGGCCGATGCCGGCCGTCCGGGCCCGGCGCCCCGTGGCCACGAGGATCCGGTCGAAGGGAACCGTGTCGGTGACGCCGTCGGTCGCCAGCAGGGCCTTGCCGGTGTCGCCGTCGACGTGCTCGAACGTCGTCGAGAGTCGCAGGTCGATGCCCTCGTCGAGCAGTCGGCGGCCGATCAGGCGCGAGACCATCGGCGGCTCCATGTGGAGCGCCCGGTCGTCCACGCACGCCATCGTCACCTGCGAGCCCAGTCGCTGGAATGCCTGGCCGAGCTCGCAGCCGACGCGGCCCGCGCCCATCACCAGGAGCCGTTCGGGCAGCTCCGTGAGGTTCCAGATGCTGTCGCTGGTCAGCGGGTCGGCCTCGGGGAGGCCCGGGACGGCGGGGATCGTCGGTTCCGAGCCCGTCGCGACCAGTGCATGGCGGAAGCGGTGGCTCTGCCCGTCGACGTCGAGCTGGTCCGGCCCGGTGAACTGGCCGCGGCCGATGACGACCTCGACGCCCTCCGCGCGCAGTCGATCGGGCGAGTCCTTCGGCTCGATCTGGGCGATGACGTCGTGCACGTGCGCCATCACCGCCGGAAAATCGACCTGGATGTCGCCGATGCGGACGCCGAACTCGTCGG
This sequence comes from Nitriliruptorales bacterium, assembly GCA_033721095.1. Lineage (GTDB taxonomy): Bacteria > Actinomycetota > Nitriliruptoria > Nitriliruptorales > Nitriliruptoraceae > JAWWBG01. Next base: position 9,642 of record JAWWBG010000022.1, on the reverse strand, counting down.
CGGTCCGGGCATCGCGGACGCGTTGTGCGGCCGCGATCAGCGACTTGGAGGGAACACACCCGGTGTAGAGGCAATCGCCGCCGAGGCGGTCCTGCTCGACGAGGAGGACGCGCGCGCCCGTGCCCGCTGCGCCGATGGCTGCGACCATGCCGGCGGTGCCGCCACCGAGGATGGCCAGGTCCCAGGGCTTCACGTCGTCACGGTCCTGTCGTCGGTCTCCCCAGCGAACGTTGTCCGCGTTGGCCCGATTCCGTCGTTGCGCCAGTCGAGATCCGTCAGCCCACGCTCGCCGCGGCGACCTCCTTGGCCCACGAGTAGTCCGCCTTGCCCGCTGGCGATCGCACGATCCGGTCCACGACAACCAGGCCACGCGGGATCTTGTAACCCGCCACGTGGTCACGCAGGAAACCCTGGATCTCCTCGAGGTCCGGCGTGGCGCCGGCTGCCGGCTGCACCACGGCCGTCACCCGTTGGCCCCAGCGCTCGTCGTCGACGCCGACGATCAGGGCATCCTCGACATCGGGGTGGCCCATCAGCGGCTCCTCGACCTCCTCGGGATACACCTTCTCGCCGCCGGTGTTGATGCAGAGGGACCCGCGACCCAGCAGCGTGATCGTCCCGTCGCTCTCGACCGTGGCCATGTCGCCCGGCAGGACGTACCTGGCCCCGTCGATCTCGACGAACGTGCGGGCGGTCTTCTCGGGGTCCTTGTGATAGCGCAGTGGCACGTGGCCGCGACGGGCGAGTCGCCCGACGAGGCCGCTGCCGGGGGCGACGATGCTGCCGTCCTCGGCGACCACCGCGGTCTGGTCGTTGAGTTGGAACGTGGCGCCCTCCTTCCCGGACTTGTTGCCGAGGACGCCGGTCTCGGAGGATCCGAACGCGTCGACGATCATGCGGTCGGGCAGCAGGCGCCGGATCCGCCCCTTGGCGGCCTCGGACAGGATGGCGCCACCCGACGCGATCACCCACAGGCCGTCGGTCGTGTAGTCGCCGGGGTTGGCCTCCAGCTCGTCCAGGAGCGGCTTGGCCATCGCGTCGCCGACGATGATGAGCATGAACACGCCCTCGTCGGTGACCAGCCGCCAGATCTCGGCCGGGTCGAAGCGCCCTTGTGGCACCAGGACGACCTTGCCACCCGTGAACAGCTGGTGGCACGTGAGCCAGTGCGCGGACGCGTGCATCAGCGGCGGAGTGGCCAAGCCGACGACGCCCGACTCGGGCAGCCGCTCCGCCAGCTCGTCGGGCCCGGACACCCAGTTGCCGAGCTGGGTGAGGTCGCCGCCGCCCATGGCCGCCTTGAAGATGTCCTCGTGGCGCCAGACGACGCCCTTGGGCATGCCCGTGGTGCCACCGGTGTAGGTGATGTAGAGGTCGTCGCTCGAGCGGCCGTCGACGTCCGGCCGCGCCGGGTCGGCGTTGGCCAGCGCCCGCTCGTAGTCGATGCCGGCGAGGTTCGTCGGTGTGCCGTCCGCGACGATGAGGATCGTGTCGAGGTCCTCGACGTCCGCCGCAACGGGTGCGACCCGATCGCCGAACTGGCCGTGCACGACGAGGGCCCGGAGGTCGGCATCCTTGAACAGGTAGCGAAGCTCGGCCTCGACGTACCGGTAGTTCACGTTGATCGGGACCGCTCGCAGCTTCCAGGCGGCGAACATGCCCTCGACGTACTCGCTGCCGTTGGTCAGCTGGAGCCCGACGTGGTCGCCCGGCCCGATGCCTGCGTCAGCCAGGTGGTTGGCGAGCCGGTTGGCACGTTCGTCGAGGGCCCGGTACGTGAGTCGGCGATCGCCGACGACGAGCACCTCACGGTCGGGGTCGGCGTCGACGACGGCCTCGAACAGCACGGAGAGGTTGAAGCTCACGATGTATTTCTCCCGCGCGTGGGCACTCTGGATCAACGGGCCGACCAAGCGGCCCAACTAGCCTAGATCCCGTCGGTTTTCGGGCCGCCGGGAACCGGCCAGAGGGTGTACCGATGCACGAGTCGGATCAATGAGCGCCATCACGGCGCTGCCTGCCCTGGCAGGTCGGCCAGCCGTCCAGGCCCTGCGGGGGATCGCCGGTGTCCCTGCCCGGGTCCTCGAGTTCGCCATCCACGAGTTGGCCGAACGCAACGGCCTGATCCGTCCCACCGACCTCCCGTCGTTCGCGTTGTCGAGGGGCATCCTCGCCCAGGTCGCCCTCGACGAGGCGATTCTCGGCGTCATGAAGACCCCCAGCCGGTACCCGGATGAGACCGAGTCGCGCCGAGTCGCGGACGAATTGGCCGTCCTCGCCGCGCACTACGAGCGCAACGAGTGGACCGGCAACCCGGTCGGCTACCACCAGGCGCCGCCGACTCCCGACGACGTGAGTCGCCGCATGGGTTGGGCCTTGGGCCAGCGACTGGAGCGGCTCAGCTGGCGCTCGGGGTTTCAGCCCCACCCCGATCACCCAGCCGGCGACCGATGGACGATGCGCCAGAGGAACAAGGTCGCTCGCGCCGCCCTGTTGGTCCACCCGGGTGGCCCACGGCCCTGGATCGTTGCCATTCATGGCCTCGGGACCGGTCAGGCCATGGCCGACATGGTCGGCCTGCGCATCAAGCACCTGCACCACGAGCTCGGTTACAACATCGCCATGCCCGTCCTGCCGCTGCACGGACGGCGGTCCGAACGGCCGCTCGAGGCCACCGAGTTCCTCTCGCACGACCTCTCGCTCACGACGCTGGCCGTCAGCCACGCCATGTGGGACATCCGCTCGCTCATTCGGTTCCTTCGCGAACGACGGAATCCGCGCTCCATCTCGCTGTACGGCGTGAGCCTCGGTGGATTCACGGCCAGCCTGCTGGCCGGGCTCGAGGACGACCTCGAACGGGTCGTGGTCGGCGTCCCGCTCGTCGACATCCCGACACTGTTCGACCTCCACGCCAAGGCGGAGCTTCGCCAGCTGGCCCAGCGCACCGGGTTGCTCGGCGAGACGGCGACCACGGCACACAGCGTCATCTCGCCGCTCGCGACCCCCGTGCGCGTGCCAACGGAACGGCTGGCGATCTTCGCCGGGCTGGGTGACCGGATGACGCCAGCTCGCGAAGCCATGCGGCTGTGGGAGCACTGGGGGCGCCCCGACCTGTGCCTGTATCCGGGCAACCACGTGGGCTTCCTGTGGAGCAAGGACGTCCACCAGTTCCTCGACGAACAGTTCGCCCGCTAGGCGAACCTCAGTCGGTGGCTGTCGGGCTCGGAGTTGGTGACGGGCTGGCGGGTCGATCGCAGTCCGGGTCGAGGGCGGCCACCCGGTCGATGATGCCGAGGAACCATTCCTGCCAGTCCTGGTCGGCTTCGAGGCGAGTCTCGACCGAGGCCAGGTCGGCCACCTCCCCCCTGCCGGGCTCAGCCGGCCTGACCTCGAACCGAAGCGCGAGAACCTCCAGCATCGCCGCGTCACCACTGGCATGCCGGCAACCGGTCGGGATCGCTGCCAGGCGCCTGGTCGCCTCGTCGTACGTGCTCGCGATCTCGGTGGCGACCGACTCAGCTGATTCGAACCACTCATCGGCGGTGCGCAGGCCGGCCTCGTCGACCTCCGCCAGGACGGCACCGAGCGCGAGGGCGATCCGGGCCGTGTCGATGGGGTCGAACCAGGTGGCGGTCGAGGCAGGCGGCGGATCCAGCAGCGTGTCGACTCGCTCGACGCGGGGCGGAGGGTCGGCATCCGGCGACGCGCGTGCTGCCAGCAGGATCGTTTCCTCGTCCTCCCTGCCGTGCACCAGGACGACGTCGGCCGCACGGATCGTGGCCTGCTGGTCGTCGGCGAGCGGCGTGGCCTCGCCCTCGGGGTGGACGACCGTCACGACCCCGTGACCGTCGAGGATCTGCCCGACGACATCGGCCAGAAGGGGAAAGGACACCACGACCGTCGGACCTCGCTCGGCTGGCTCCAGCGCGTCGAACGTTCGCGCGCTCGGCTGCGAACACGCGGCCAACAACAGCCCGAGCGCCCCGAGGGCGGCCGTCAGTCGCGCACGCATTGCGATGCGAGGTCGTTCAGCTCGTAGCCGCGCTTCCACGAGGCCACGAGGTCATGGTTGATGCCGGAGGTCAGGAAGCAGAACGACAGGCCGCTGTCCGGGTCCGACCAGGCCGTCTGCCCGCCGAGGCCCGAACAGCCGAACGTCCTGGGACCCACCGAGGATCCGAGCTCGCGCAGCGCCTGGTTGCCGTCGTCGCCAGCGACGACGAACACGAGCGTGCGGTTGGCCGGGACGCGCGTGGTCGCATCCAGGTCGGTGACCCGGATGTTGCCGGTCGCGTCCGCAATCCAGTCGGGCGACCACGGTCCGTCATCGGGGCGGAGCCAGGCGGCCATGTAGCGGGCGAGGGCCTCGGCCGAGGCGACGGCGCCGCCGCCCGGGTTGCCAACAGCCACGACCGCTGGATCGGCATAGGTCGCGATGATCTCCGGCGCAGCCTCCGGAAACAGCTCGCCGATGGCCAGTGCCGATGGGGTGTCGACGCCGATCATGGTCACCGGCTGGAGCCGGTCCTGCTCGTCGATGGGGACGCCCAGGGCGAGGTCGTCGATTCCCAGCGGCGCCAGGACGCGCTCGCGCGAGAGTGCGCCGATGGGCGTCCCCGTGACGGCCAGGGCGATGTCGGCCAGGACCCAGTGTGCCGATGTCGGGTGGTACTGGTGGCCCTCGCCCGGCGGCCAGTCGAGTCGCCACTCCCGGTAGCGGGCGCCGCGTCGCTCGCGTGACGCTGCTTCGAGCGTCTGCATCGGGGCGTTGGGAAAGCCGGCACGGTGGGTGAGCAGGTGCTCGACCGTGACCTCACGGAACCCATCGCGGTCGAATTCGGGCACGAACGTGGCGGCCCGATCCTCGAGTGACAGCTCGCCCTCGGAGACGAGATGCAGGATCGTCCCCGACACGATGGCCTTCGTCGTCGAGAAGGCGATGAACTGCGCCCCATCCGGGGCGCCGAAGGTGCGTGCGACCACGACCTCGCCGCGCCACAGCAGGGCCAGTGCGGCCGCTGGCAGGCCCTCCTCCTCGACGGCCCGTTCGCCGCGCTCGATGAGGGCGGCAACGGCATCGGCATCGATCCTGGGCACGATGGATCCGGGAGCTTTCGTGGGTCCGAGATGTCCGAGGCTGCCATACTGGCCGCTGACGACGCGAACCGGTGCGGGGGGGCCCGTGGAGCGACTGAGTGGGCTCGATGCCGGCTTCCTCTACATGGAGACGCCGACGTGGCACCAGCACACGTTGAAGATCGGCATCGTCGACGCGTCGACCGCACCCGACGGCTACTCGTTCGAGACCGCCAAGAACGAGCTTGGCCGGCGCCTCCACCTGCTGCCGCCCTTCCGCCGCCGCATCGTCCCGACGCCCGGTGACTTCCACCACCCGGTCTGGATCGACGACCCGGACTTCGACATCGATCGCCACGTGTTCCAGGCGCGCGTCCCGGCTCCGGGCGGCGAGCGAGAACTCGATGACCTGATCGGGCAGATGGCGTCGCAGCCGCTCAAGCGGGACCGTCCGCTGTGGGAGATGTGGGTCGTCGAGGGTCTCGCCTCCGGCGAGATCGCGTTCGTGACCAAGGTGCACCACTCGATCGCGGACGGCGTGGCGGCCTCGGCGATGCTCGCGAACATCATGTCGCCGGACCCGGACCCGGACGCGCCGGTGCCGATCGAGCCGCCGACCCGTCGCCGCCGCCTGCCGCCCCGATGGGCCTTGTTGCTCGACGCCTTCCTCGATCACGTGTCCCAGCTGTTTCGGCTGCCGAGCCTGTTGGTCGACACCGCGCGGCGTGTGCGGGGCCTGGTCGTCCACCAGAAGGGATCGGTGACGCGGCCGCCGCGCCCGATCGTCGATGCCCCCAGAACCGTTCTGAACGGCGCCCTCACGCCCCGCCGATCGTTCGCTCGAACGTCGCTGCCGTTCGAGGACTTCCGGGCGGTCCGCAAGCATCTCGACGTCACGGTCAACGACGTCGTCCTGGCCGTGGTCGGCCGCGCAGTGGCCGGCTGGCTGCGAGATCGTGGCGAGCTGCCCGACCGGTCGCTGTTGGCTGCCGTGCCGACTGCGGCCGATGCCGTCACCGACGTGACACGGCTGTGGGGCAACAACGTCTCGAACCTGTTCGCGACGCTCGCCACCGACGTCGCCGATCCCATTGAGCAGTTGCAGCGCATCCACGACGTCATGGTCGAGTCCAAGAAGACCCAGGAGCTGCTGGGTCCGCAGATGATGTTCAACTGGGTCCAGTACACGCCGCCCGGGCCCTACCGGTGGGCGATCCAGCAGTACTCGCGGTTCCGCGGCGCCGACCGCCATCGTCCGCCGATCAACGTGATCGTCTCGAACGTCCCCGGTCCCCGGGAGCCGCTGTACCTCAACGGCGCCCGGTTGACGGGCCTGTACTCGGTGGGTCCGATTCTCGAGGGCGTCGGTCTGAACGTGACCGTCTGGAGCTACCTCGACCGGATGAACTTCTCGGCCATCGCCTGTCCGCAGCTCGTCGACGACCTCCACGACATCACGGGTCGGTTCCGCGGTGCCCTCGACGAGCTGCTGGAGGCCACCAGCGCCCTGGCGAGCTGACGCAGTCGTCCCGGGTTCGGGACCTGCTCCTATCCTCGAGGCGTGACCTCACCCAGCGCCCCGTTGACCGACCGCCTCGGTCGGCCGCTGACCGACGTGCGGATCTCCGTGACCGACCGGTGCAACCTGCGCTGCCCGTACTGCATGCCGCGGGAGGTCTTCGGGCCCGACCACGCCTTCCTCGATCGCGCCGACCTGCTGAGCTTCGAGGAGATCAAGCGCGTCGTGGACGCGTTCACCCAGGTCGGCGTCGACAAGGTCCGGCTGACCGGCGGTGAGCCGTTGCTGCGACGGGACCTGCCAGATCTCATCGCGATGCTCAACGGACTGGACGGCCTGGACGACATCGCACTCACCACGAACGGCGTGCTGCTGGCACACCAGGCCGAGGACCTGCGGGCCGCCGGCCTCGAGCGCGTCACGGTGTCGCTCGACGCGCTCGACGACGAGACGTTCCAGCGGGCCGCTGATGCCAAGGTCCCGGTCCGGTCCGTCCTCGATGGCATCGCGGCTGCCCAGGCGGCAGGTCTTGACCCGGTCAAGATCAACACGGTCGTGCGTCGTGACCTCAACGAGCACGAGGTCGTGCCGCTGGCTGCATGGGCGCGCGAGAACGACCTGACCATTCGCTTCATCGAGTACATGGATGTCGGATCCACGAACGGGTGGCGCAAGGACGACGTGGTCGGCGCCGACGAGATCCTGGCCACCATCGACGAGCACTGGCCGACCGAGCCGATCGCGCCGGACCGTGAGGGCCAGCCTGCCGAGGAGTACCGCTACGTCGACGGTGGCGGCACGGTCGGCGTGATCGCCAGCGTCACCCGCCCCTTCTGCCGCACCTGTTCACGGGCGCGCGTGTCAGCTGTCGGCGAGCTGTTCACCTGCCTGTTCGCCACGAGCGGTCACGACCTGCGCCCGCTCGTTCGTGACGGCGCGTCGACCGGCGAGCTCGCCGCCGCCATCCGTGCCGTCTGGTCCGGCCGCACGGACCGCTACTCGGAGGAGCGGGCGGGCGTCCACGCCGTGCGCCCACGCGTCGAGATGTCCTACATCGGCGGCTGAGCGTCCTCGAACCAAGCAGCCAGCCGCTGCTGTCGATGGACGAACAACCGCGTGAGGACCCTTGTCAGCCGCGTGCGGACGCCTGGGATCCACGCGATGCCGGGGCGGGGCTCGAAGGTCACACGGTCGTGGATCTCGCAGGTGGCGCCCATCGGGATCACCTGCCGTTCGTGTTCCCAGCGACGCATGCTGAACATCGTGGACTCTTCGAGGAAGCGTCGGCCGGGTTCCAGCTCCGTGATGCGAATGTCATCCCAGTCGAAGGGGATCACACCGAGCAGGAGCAGCCAGCTTCGTCCGAGCTCCGCGGGGGGCTCGATGTCGGCAAGCTCCAGGCCGCCACCTTGGCGCGGGACAGTCATCCGCAGCCATGGCGCCAGTTCGTGGTTGATGCCCTCGGGCGTGACGATGCGGTCCCAGACGGACGCGGCAGGGGCCGGAATCGGTGTCGCCACCGTGACTGTTCGCAGGCGCGCGCCGTCTGCTCCCAATCCCGCTGCCGAGCTCATGTGCCCTCGACTCGTCGCAACCGCGGGCACCAGCGTAAGGTCGACCGTTGTCGCTGAGGAGCTGACCATGGGCCTGACCGTCACTTCGTCCTCCTTCGAGCACGGTGGACGCATCCCGGACAAGTACTCGAAGTACCACGACGACGTGTCCCCCGAAATCGCATGGACCGGTGCCCCCGAGGGCACGGTCGAGTTCGCCGTCATCTGCCACGACCCCGACGCGCCGATGCCCTGGTACTGGGACCACTGGGTGGTCACCGGGATCCCCTCTGATGTCTCCTCCCTCCCAGAAGGTTCGCGCGGCGCCGACCACACGCTGGGCATGACCAGCTACGGCGAGGCCGACTGGGGCGGGCCGATGCCGCCGCCCGGCCACGGCGACCACCACTACTTCTTCTGGGTCTACGCCCTCGACACCAGCGTGGAGGGACCCGTCACGCGGCGCGAGTTCCTCGACCGGTACGGCGACAACATCCTCGCCCAGGAGCGGATCGTCGGGACCTATTCGCGGGCCGCGGACGCCTGAAGCCGCACGACCGGGTCAGTCGTCGGCGAACGGTCGGCCGACGGTCGTGAGCTCGGCGATCTCGTCACCCATCCGGCGTGCGAGTTCACCATCGGCCTGTGCCCCGACCGCGTCGATGACCTTGGCGAAGAAGCACCGTTCCGACGCTGCGAGGGCGATGTTGAGGACGTCCTGGTCCGTCAGGCCGTGGCTGCGCAGCTCGTCGACGTCCGCCTCGGTGATCTCGCTCGCGTCACGGGCGACCTTGGCGGCGTAGGCCATGACCGCCCGGTCCGTGTCGTCGAGGGCGTCGGCGTTGCCGGCGTCACGCCAGATCGCGGCCAGCTCGTCCGTGTCGTGAGCCTCGACCTGGTCACGCAGCATCCACGTGTGGGCGATCGAGCAGTACGTCGATCGCAGCTCCCGGGCCGCCGCGATCGTCGCCAGCTCGTAGCGGCGGCGGTCCATCCCGCTCTTGAGCGTGAGGTTCAGCTTCAGCCACGCTCCCATGGCGTCGGGTCGCAGCGAGAAGGCCTTCGGCCAGTTGGGCAGGAAGCCCCAGGACTGTTCGACGGCGCCGTAGATCGCGGCGAGGTTCTCGGGAGCGTCGGACGGCTCGATGGTCTCGATGAACATGCAGGACCCCTCGGTGCGGCGTGGGCCGTGCAGGAAAGCAGACGGCCCGGACGCCTGGCCCGGGCCGTTGCGTCTGGCGTGGTGTGTCAGTCGAACTCGGGCGTGTCGATCCAGGCCATCATGGACCGAAGCTTCTTGCCCACCTCCTCGAGCTGGGAGGTGCGAGCCGCATGCCGCTTGGCCATGAAGTTCTCGGCGCCCGAGTCCCACTCGTCGATCCAGTTCTTGGCGAACGTGCCGTCCTGGATCTCGGCGAGGATGTCCTTCATGGCCTGGCGTGAGGACTCGTTGATGACCCGGGGACCGCTGACGTAGTCGCCCCACTCGGCCGT
>JAWWBG010000021.1:0-19099 GCA_033721095.1 Nitriliruptorales bacterium | reverse complement strand
GCACGCTCCTCGCCATCCTGTCGATCGTCGTCCGGGCCTTCCGTGCCCGCGGGGACGAGCGCCAGCAGCTGAAGTGGGTTGGATTCGGTCTGGTCTTCGGGTGGGGTGGCGCCTTCCTGATCACGATCCTCACCGGCGATGGTGAGGGAGGCGATGGCATCCTTGCCGACAGCGAGCTGGCCGTGTCGGTCGGCGAGACGCTCATTCCGTTCTTCATCTTTGCGATGCCCGCCACCTTGCTGGTCGCGATGTTCCGGTATCGGTTGTGGGACATCGACCGCATCATCCGCCGCACGGCGGCATACGCCGTCGTGCTCCTGCTGTTGGGGGCGGTCTACGCGGTGATCGTGCTCGCGCTCGGCGTCGGCATCTTCGGGGCCTCCCAGGACGGTGATGTCGGCAGCGGAGCCGGGCCGATACCGGTCGCGCTGGCGACACTGGTGGCGGCGGGCCTGTTCCGGCCTCTCCAGCGGCGTGTCAAGGACGCGGTCGATCGTCGGTTCAACCGCCGCCGCTACGACGCCGAACAGACGATTGCCGCCTTCATCGAGCGCCTTCGTGACGAGGTGGACGCCCAGGTCCTGATCCGTGACCTGGCCGAGGTCGTCGGCGACACCATGCAGCCGGACAGCGTCGGGGTCTGGCTTCGGACGCGAGAGGCATCCACGTGAGCACGCCCATGACACCATGCCGTTGCGATTTCGTAGCGGTGGGTCGGCATGCTTCGTGCCCACGATGGCGGGGAGCAGGTTCCCGGCCGTACGAGGTGGCAGCATGAAGTGGCGTCGACGCCGCACCGACGAGGACTCGCCGAGCCCTGGTCGTCCCAGCCCGCGCGTCGTCGACCCGGTCGACATCCCCGAGGGCGACCCGGCGCTGGCCGTCTTCGCCTCGGCGAGTGGTCCCGTCGACCTCGACGAGATCGATCTCGAATCGCCAGCCCTGGAGCGAATGCGCGAGGCGGGTGTCCAGCTCGTGGTGCCGCTCGTTGCACAGGGTGAGCTGATCGGGCTGCTCAACCTCGGGCATCGCCTCTCCGAACAGCCCTACTCCACGGACGACCGTCGACTGCTCGCCAGCCTGGCCAGCCAGGCCGCCCCGGCCCTGCGCGTGGCACAGCTCGTTCGCGAGCAGGAGCAGGAGGCCCGCCAGCGGGAGCGGGTCGAGGCCGAGCTGCGTGTCGCGACCCTCATCCAGCAGAACTTCCTGCCCCGTGACGTGCAGGCGCCCACGGGCTGGCAGATCGACGCGTTCTACCGACCGGCTCGCGAGGTCGGTGGTGACTTCTACGACGTCCTCGACCTGCCGGACGGACGCGTGGGACTCGTCGTGGGTGACGTGACCGACAAGGGCGTGCCCGCTGCGCTCGTCATGGCCTCGACCCGTTCGGTGCTGCGTGCCGCCGCCCAGCGCATCATGGACCCGGGCAAGGTCCTCGAACGGGTCAACGACCAGCTGGTGCCGGACATCCCCGACGCGATGTTCGCGACCTGCCTGTACGGGGTCCTCGATCCCACCGACGGCACGTTCCGGTTTGCAAACGCCGGCCACAACCTGCCGAGCATCCTCGTCGACGGCGAGGTGACCGAGCCTCGGGCCACCGGGATGCCGCTCGGGATGCTCCCGGGTTCCAGCTACGAGGAGGTCGAGGTCACCATTCCTCCGGGTGGCACGGTGCTGCTGTACAGCGACGCCCTGCCGGAAGCCCACGACAGCGACGGACGGATGCTCGGGTTTGCAGGCGTGCGGGACGCCGTGTCGTCATCTGATGGCCAGGACCTCGTGGGCCACCTGCTTCGCCGGCTGGAGGCCTTCACCGGACCCGACTGGGAGCAGGAGGACGACCTGACGTTCGTCGTGATGCAGCGGTCGACTGGGCGCGAGCACGTGAGCGACGACCCCGGAGGCGGGTCGGTCGTGCTGAGGATCGAGGCCCCGAGCATCCCGGACACGGAGCGTCAGGTGGCCGAACAGGTCGTGGAGGCCGCCTCGGCGGCCGGGCTGCCAGACGACCAGCGGCGACGGCTCGAGACGGCGGTGGCCGAGGCCGTCATGAACGCGATGGAGCACGGCAACGGTTTCCAGGAGGACGTCCCCGTCCGGGTCGCCGTGCGTCGCGACCCCGGTGCGTTGACCGTCACGGTCGAGGACGCCGGGCTGGCCGGGGCCGTGCCGACCGACGTCGACCGCCCCGACCTCGAGGCCAAGATCCGCGGCGAGCAGCCCACCCGGGGCTGGGGGCTGTTCCTGGCCGAGAGCATGGTCGACGAGGTCCGCACCAGCCATGACCCGTCCGGCAACACCACCGAGTTGATCGTTCGCCTGGAGGAAGACGATGCCTGATCTGACCGCAACCGTCGAGCACGCGGACGGCCGCGCCCTGATCGTCCTCGACGGCGAGGTGAATCGCACCGCCTCGGAGCCGCTGCGGGCCGCATGGGCCGAGGCGACCGTCGACGGCCAGGACGTGGTCATCGACTTCGGGAAGATGACCTACCTGAACTCGTCCGGCATCGCCGTCCTCGTCGGGTTGCTCGCGGACGCCCGCGTGAACGGCGTCGCCGTTGCGGCCCGCGACCTCGATGACCACTTCCGCCACGTGTTCGAGATCACCCGCATTGCTGACCTCATGGAGATGGAGACCAGCTCATGAACGCCACCAACCTCACACTCACGACGTCGCAGGCCAGCGATGGGATGGTCGTCCTCGAGATCGCGGGGGACGTCACGCCTGCCGCCGACGAGGCACTGTCGGCGGCCCACGCGGAGGCCACGGATGCCGGAGCGACCACGCTGGTCCTCGACTTCTCGAAGCTCGAGTACCTCAACAGCGGCGGCATCGGACTGCTGGTGACGCTGCTCGTGCGTTCGCAGCGGGCCAAGCAGCGGCTGGTGGCCGTTGGCCTCGACGACCACTACCGCGAGATCTTCTCCCTGACCCGCCTCGACGACGCGATCGAGATCCACGACCGCCTGGAGGAGGTCCAGCCATGACCGACTCGGCCAACCGCCGCGACCGCCAGGAGTGGGCGGCGAACGTCGGCGAACTGCACGTCGATGACGACCGCGACGCCGTCGGCGTGCAGGGTCGGCGCGTGACCAGCCCCATCCACGGCTTCGGGAAGATGTGGCAGAAGACCTATCGGGCCGCCCTGGCTGGCGTCGACCGGACACCGCAGCAGGTGATCGAGGAATGGAAGCGTCACTACGGCGACTTCTGGCCGGAGGGCAACGAGTTCTTCGGATCCAGCGAGGGCATCGCGCCTGGGCAGGTCGGCGTGATCTCCGGGAAGCTGCCCGGTGGCCCCAAGGTCAAGACCGGTGTGCTGGTCCTCTACGCCGACGACGAGTCGTGGGCCTTCATGACGCCGGAGGGCCACCCCTTCGCCGGCATCATCACGTTCTCGGTCGAGGAGGGTGAGACCGGGCCGGTCGCACAGATCCAGCTGCTGATCCGTGCCCACGACCCGTTGGTCGAGGCCGCCATGCCGATCATGGGGCACCGGCAGGAGGACCGCCTCTGGCAGCAGACGCTGACCAACCTGGCGACCCACTTCGGTGTCGAGGACGTCGAGCTCGAGACCAAGATCGTGTGCGTGGACAAGCGCCGCCAGTGGAAGCGGTTCGGCAACCTGCGCCGGTCGCGCATCGGCGCGGCCATCGCCCACCCCTTCCGCCGCTGAGCAGGCGCGCGACCATTGGCCGTTGATCGGCCCGCACAGGGCTAACGTGCGCGGTCCTTCCCCAGGGCAAGTAGTCGCATGCCGATCGCAACCGCTGCGTACTCGATGCGCGTCGAGGTCCGCCTCGAGCATCGACCGGGCACCCTCGGCCGCCTCTGCACCACCATCGGTGAGCTCGGCGGCAACATCCGCTCGATGGCCGGCTTCGAGGTGCACGGCGATGCCGTCACCGACGAGATCGTCATCGACTGCTACGACGAGGACCACCAGCAGGTCATCGTCCGCGCCATCGAGGGCGTCGACGGCGTCAGCCTGCTGGCCCACGAGGACCGCACGTTCGCGCTCCACCAACAGGGCAAGATCTCCGTTGCGCTGACCAAGCCGCTGAACGACGTCGATGACCTGTCGATGGCCTACACGCCCGGGGTCGCCCGGGCGTGCCTGGCCATCCGCGACGAGCCCCACCGCCTGCACGAGCTGACGATCAAGCGCAACACGGTCGCGGTCGTCACCGACGGCACGGCCGTGCTCGGCCTCGGTGACATCGGGCCGGGTGCCGGCCTGCCGGTCATGGAGGGCAAGGCGGCGCTGTTCAAGGAGTTCGCGGACATCGACGCCTTCCCGATCTGTCTCGACACGACCGACACCGACGAGATCATCGAGGCCGTGAAGTGGATCGCCCCGGTCTTCGGCGGCATCAACCTCGAGGACATCTCGGCACCGCGATGCTTCGAGATCGAGGACCGGCTGCGTGAAGTCCTCGACATCCCGGTGTTCCACGACGACCAGCACGGCACCGCGGTCGTGACGCTCGCTGCCCTCGAAAACGCCGTGAAGATCGTTGGCAAGCCCATCGAGAGCCTCAAGGTCGTCATGGCCGGAGCCGGGGCCGCCGGCGTCGCGATCACCAAGATCTTCCACTCGGTGGGGATCAAGGACATCGTCGTCACCGACCGCGAGGGCGCCCTGCACCCGGGACGCGAGGGGCTCACGTCGATCAAGCAGTGGCTGGCCGACAACTCCAACCCACGTGGCCTGACCGGGACGTTGTCGGAGGTCATGCCCGGGTCGGACGTCTTCGTCGGCGTGTCCGGCCCCAACATGGTCACGACAGGTGACGTCGCCGGGATGGAGGACAATCCGATCATCTTCGCGATGGCCAACCCGGATCCCGAGATCCTCCCCGAGGACGTCAAGCGTGACGACGCGGTGATCGCAACCGGCCGCAGCGACTACCCCAACCAGATCAACAACGTCCTGGCCTTCCCGGGCATCTTCCGAGGGGCCCTGGACGTCGGAGCGACGACGGTCACCGAGGGCATGAAGGTCGCGGCCGCCAAGGCCATTGCCGAGTGCGTGCCCGACGACGAGGTCGTTGCCGGCAAGATCGTCCCTGCGGTCTTCGATCGCAACGTCGTGCCAACCGTGGCCCTGGAGGTCGGTCGCGCGGCCGTCCGCGACGGCGTCACCCGGGATTGACCATGCGCGCCGTCACGATCTCCGACGGCGAGGTCGTCATCGCCGACCGTCCCGATCCGGTCGCCGGGGTCGGCCAGGTGCTGGTTCGGATCACGGCTGCCGGGCTCAACGGCGCGGACATGATGCAGCGCCGGGGCCTGTATCCGCCGCCGCCCGGCGTCACCGACGTCCCGGGCCTCGAGTTCGCGGGCGTGGTCGAAGCCCTGGGCGAGGGCGCCACGCGCTTCAGAACGGGTGAGCGCGTGATGGGGATCACGGCAGGCGGCGGCCAGGCGGAGAAGATCGCGGTCCACGAGCGCGAGCTCATGCCGGTGCCGGACAGGCTCACGAACGTGGAGGCGGGTGGCTTCCCGGAGACCTTCTGCACGGCGCATGACGCCCTGACTCGTTACGCGCCGCTGCGGCCGGCCGAGACGATCCTGGTGAACGGCGCCGCCGGCGGTGTTGGCACCGCGGCCGTCCAGCTGGCTCGCTGCTGGGGTGCGCGCGTGGTGGCCAGCGCGCATCGTCCGGAGAACCACAGCGCGTTGATTGCCCTTGGAGCGGACGTGGCCGCGACGCCGGACGAGGTCGCCGCGCACGCGCCGTGGGATGTCGTCCTCGAGCTCGTCGGCGCCCCCAACCTCGAAACGTCCATGAACGGCCTGGCCGTTGGCGGCCGGGTCCACATCATCGGCGTTGGAGCGGGCGCGAAGGCCGACATCAACCTGCTGGCGCTGATGGGCAAGCGCGCGTTCCTGTCTGGTTCGACGCTGCGCCCGAGGCCGTCGGAGGAGAAGGCCGCCGTCATGCGCGGTGTCGAGGCCGGCGTGCTGCCCTTCGTCGAGGCCGGTGCCATCACCGTGCCGGTCGCGGCCACGTATTCGCTCGCGGACGCCGCCGCTGCCTACGCAGCCTTCGCCGCCGGTGGCAAGCTCGGCAAGATCGTCCTGACGATGGAAACGGCCGCCTAGAGCCCGGCAACCTCCTCGAGCTCCTTGAGGGCGTCGTCGACGTGGTCGATCAGCCGCTGCACGTGCGGCAACGCCAAGCGGTCCGCGATGATCCCGAAGTGGATCTGGCCCGCGTAGCTGGTCTGGGTGATGTTGAGCGCCTGGCCCTCCACGATCAGCGACACCGGGTAGATCGACTGCATCAGCGCACCGTTCCAGTACAGCTGCTCCTTCGGTCCCGGCACGTTGCTGATCGCCACGTTGAAGATGGGCTTGCCCTTCGCGGCCCGACCCGTGAACGTGCCCGTGAGGATGGGCGCGTTCATCAGGATGGCGTAGCTGATCAGCTCGTCGTAGGTCATCGTCGACAGCCGCTCCTTGGCGCGGCTGGTCGACTCCTTGATGAGGCTGAAGCGCTGGCCGGGATCGTCGAGATGCGTGGCGAGATTGGCGAGCAGGAAGCTGATCGCATTGCCGCTGTCGCTGTCGGCGTCCTGGGGTCGGATCGAGACGGGCACGTTCGCGATCAGCGGCTTGTCCGGCAGTGCGTCGAGGTCGGTCAGGTAGTCACGCAACGCACCCGAGCACATCGCCAGCAGGACGTCGTTGATGGTGCCACCGAGCGCCTTGCTCACCAGTCGGATGCGTTCGAGGTCCCAGGACTGGCCGACGAACCGCCGTGACCCGGTGATCCGCGTGTTGAGGATCGACTCGGGCGCCTGGAACGGGACGGTCTCGGCCTCGATTCGCCGGGCGGCCTGGACCTGCTGGGCGAGGACCTTGGCGGCGCTCGCGATCGACCCGACCTTGCTGAAGGCACTCAGCGCCGCGGCCGTCGGATTCACGTTGCTCTTGTCACGGGCCGCACGCGGTTCTTCCTTGATCGCCCACGGCGGCGGCAGGTCCCGCACCGACGGGTCCGGCGTGAAGGACTTGAGGACCTGTCGCATGGCCGCGACGCCATCGAGCATCGAGTGCGAAGCCTTCGTGTACAGCGCAAAGCGCTTGCCGCGCAGCCCTTCGATCAGGTGGGACTCCCACAGCGGACGATGCCGGTCGAGCAACGTCGTGTGCAGCCGCGACACCAGGACCAGGAGTTCACGGACGCGCCCCGGCTTGGGCAGCGCGGAATGGCGGAAGTGGTAGTCGAGGTCGACGTGCTCGTCCTCGACCCATTTGAACTGTCCCGCCCGGCCGTAGGGCCGGTCGAGGCGCCAGTTGAACGGCGGCCGCAGATCGGTGGATTCACGGAACTGGGCGGCCAGCTCGCGCAGGAAGTTGGCCGGTGCGTCCTCGGGAAACTCGAACAGCTGGAGGCCGGCAACATGCATTGGTCGATCGCGGTTCTCCATCAGCAGCCAGGCTGCGTCCGGCAACGACAGGCGACTCATCTGTTCCCTCCCGACCGGGCCACTCTACGAACGGCCGGCGATCGTCGTCGGCGGAATTCCCGTACCGTCCGCCTCATCATGAGTGCGCTCGACCGGCTCGAGGCCGGCATGCAGATCCCGTTCGGTGGCGACCGGGTCGCGGTCGTCCCCGACGAGCTTGCGGCTGCCTTCCGGCCCGGGGACGCGCTCATCGTGCTGCAGGACGACGGCGATCTGCTGCACGTGCCGGCTGCCGACCGTGCGGCTGCCACGGACGCCGTTGACGCTGCCGTGAACGCCTTCGTCGGCATGGGGGAGGTGTCCGACCAGCAGGTCAGCGCCTTCTTCGACGCGTTCGCGGCCGCCCTCGAGAGCGACGAGCTGTTCGCCCCGATCGCCGCAGCCAACGAACGGGACGTCGAGGACGCGCGCGCACGCGGTCGCTCGGTGACCCGGCTGGTGCTCTCGGAGGGGATGCGGGCCGGCATGATCGACGGGCTCCGCGTCTGGCGGGACATGCCGACCGGTCGTGGCTCGGTCCGACGCACGGTCGAGCACGACGGCTGGCGGGTCGAGGAGGTCGTCGACCGGCTCGGGGTGGTCGGCTTCGTCTTCGAAGGCCGACCGAACGTGTTCGCCGACGCCTGCGGTGTCCTGCGGTCGGGCAACACCGTCGTGTTCCGCATCGGGTCCGATGCGCTGGGGACAGCGCGAGCCATCGTGGACCACGCGCTGGCGCCGGCGTTGTCGACCTCGGGTTTGCCTCCGGGGGCGGCGAGCCTCGTCAACGCACGGTCGCATGCAGCGGGGTGGGCGATGTTCGCCGACCCACGCCTCGCCTTGGCTGTGGCGCGTGGATCGGGACCCGCCGTCCGTCAACTGGGCGCTGTCGCCCAACAGGCCGGCAACCCCGTCAGCCTCCATGGCACGGGCGGCGCCTGGATCGTCGCGTCGTCGTCTGCCGACGTCGACGCGCTCGCGGCTGCAGTCGAGCACTCCCTCGACCGCAAGGTGTGCAACACGCTCAACACGCTCTGCATCGTCGAGGATCGCGCCGACAGCCTGGTCCCGGCGGCGCTCGACGCACTCGACCGTGCCGCCGTCCGGCGGGGAACCAACCCGAAGCTCCACGTCGAGACCAGCTCGCGCCGCCACGTCCCCGATGAGTGGTTCCAGACGGTCGTCCCGATCGCGCGGGCCGAGGGGGTGCTCGACGAGCCACGGGCCGAGCCGATCGATCCCGACGCCCTGGGTGTCGAGTGGGAGTGGGAGGACAGCCCGGAGATGACCCTTGTCGTCGTCAAGGACGTCGACCACGCCGTTGAGCTGTTCAACCAGCACGCGCCGAAGTTCGTCGCCTCGCTGATATCGGACGATGCGGCCGAGCACGAGCGGTTCTTCGCGACGGTGGACGCCGCGTACGTGGGCAACGGCTTCACACGCTGGGTCGACGGCCAGTACGCGCTGGGAACCCCGGAGCTGGGACTGTCGAACTGGCAGCTCGGGCGCCTGTTCGGGCGCAGCGGCATCCTGTCAGGTGACTCGGTCTTCACTGTCCGCATGCGGGCCGTCCAGGACGACCCGAACCTGCGCCGCTGAACTGGCGGAACCGGCCCACTGGGCCGGTTCCGCGGAGAAGTCGGTCGCGTCGGGCCTGACGGGGCCACGGACGCGGACGTGGTCAGCTCGCCTTGCGTCGGGCGTGCTCCTCGCCCTTGTGGCCGGCGGCCTTCTGGCGCCGTTCCTCGGCCATCTCCTCGAGCTGGTCGGCCTTGCGGCGCTCCTCGACCTTCTTGCGCTGGGCCTCACCCTCGCGCTTCAGATCGTCGTCGTCGATGAGCTCGCCGATGGCCTCCTTGGTTCGGCCCTTGACTTCCTCAACGATGTTCTCGGTCTTGTTCGACACTCGTGGCGTCTCCTTGTCGCTCACACGAGGCATGCCCGAGGGAAGGGGTGCCCAAACATTTCCGGCCGCGCCGTCGAAGAACATGGGTGGACATGCGCCCTTGCCCTGCCCTTGGTTCGCCCGGGCCAGTCGGCCGCGACGAACCAAGGGCCGGCAGGGCAGTCGTCAGCGCTGCGGTTGGCGGATGGACTCGAGCAGCTCGTTCATGCGCTGCTCGATTGCCTCGGTCGTGTCGCCAGTCTTTTCCTTGACCAGCCCGACGATCCGGTCCCAGCGGCCTTCGGCGCGGTCAAGGTCGTCGTCCGTGAGCACGCCCCAGGCCTCCTTGAGATGGCCGCGGAACTGGTCCCAGACACCTTCTTGCTTGAGGTCCATCATGATTTCCTTCGTTGTGCGCGGCACGGCGATCGCGCCGCTTCACACGAGACATGCCCAGATCGCGTCGGCACTCAAACGTTGGACGCGCCGACTGCACGACTCACAGCCGGTGGAGCCCGAACTTTCGGCTGAGCACGCGGTCGCTGATGGATGTGGGAACCCAACGTTCCAGTGTGGGAAGGATCCAGCTGTTTGCGCCTTCACGCACCAGCGCCGGCGGCTTGTCGGCCAGGGCCGCCGCGACGACTGGGACGGCAAACTCCTCGGCCGGGGTTGGCTTGCCCTCCTGGGAGAGGCGCGCCCGCGCCTCGACGCGGTCGGCGATCTTCGCATAGGGGCCCAAGCCGTCCACGGTGGCGTTTGCGGAAGCGTTGTCGCCCATCGCCGAACGGATGGCTCCCGGTTGCACGAGGAGCACGTGGATCCCGAACGGTGCCAGCTCCATGCGCAGCGCGTCGTTGAGGCGATGCAGCGCCGCCTTGGACGCGCTGTAGGGGCCTGCGAACGGGGTGGCGTGGACGCCGACGACGCTGCCGATGTTGACGATGCGTGCGTCCCGGTCGCGCATCAACGGAAACGCACGACGAACCAGCTCGATCGGGCCGATGACGTTGATCTCGAGCTGCTCACGGAGCTTTTCGGCAGGGACGTCGAGGACCGCGCCGACGGCGTTGATGCCGGCGTTGTTGACGAGAACGTCCAGGTGGCCGACCTCCTCCGCGATGGTCCTGAGGGCCGCGTCGATCTGCTCGTGGTCGCGGACGTCCAGCGTCAGCGGACGGAAGCCGGCGCGCTCGAGTGCGTCGAGATCGGACGTCTTCCGGGCCGTGGCGTAGACCAGGTGCCCGCGGCTCACGAACTCGTTGGCCAGTGCCCGCCCGATCCCGCTCGAGCACCCGGTGATCAGGATCGTCTTCGTCATGTCCGTCTCCGCCCAGCGGTGTGCCCGCACCGTAGACGTCGGGGTGAGGGTCGCAAGGAACCGGCGGGGATCTGCCCGAGCCATGACTCGTGGGGCCCTCCGAACTGGTCCGCCGGCCAGAATCTGCCCGAGGCCGGGGCAGTAGGCTTGCGGTCGGATCAGGGGAAGGAAAGCGTGGCCCGAGGGAATGACCCGGGTCCGCTCCGGCGGTTTCTCGACGCAGTTGGATCACCCGTCGCCGTCTCCATCCTGGCGGCGCTCGTGAGCCTCGGCCTGGCAGCTGCACTGGTCAGCTCGATTGCGTCCACCCGCAGCCATGGGTCCGAAGCCGACCGGTCGGCCGCGCTCCAGGAGGTGTCTGCGAGGACCATCGACCTGTTGGCGAGCGTCGAGAATGAGCGCGGGCTTGGACACCTGCTGCTGTCGCGGCCAGGCGAACAGCGACGTCGGGGCTACATCGAGGCCACCGAGTCGACCGATCGCGTCCTCGTGCAGCACGCCGGGACCGTCGAGCGCCTGCGGTCACGGCTCGACCCAGCCGCCGGGGATGACGAGATCGCCCTTGCGTTGAGCCAGCTCCCCGCCATTCGAGAGCGCTTCATCGACGGCAGCGCCGTCCAGAGCGACCTGCTCTATTCCAGCGTGATCCGGCCGGTCCGCGAATGGCTGGCCGATCAGGCCTTCAGTACCACCTCGATCGAGGAGGTGCGGCTCCGACGGGCCAACAACGCGCTCCTCGCAGCCTTTGATGCCGCCGGCCGTCGGCGTGTGCTGGTCATGTCGGCACTCGACGGTGACGAGCTGACCCAGGAGCTGTTGATCGAACTGTCGATCGTGCAGCACGAGTTCCTGTCCAATGTCGCCCAGGCGGCGACGCTCGTCCAATCGGTTCCCGTCGCGGACGGCGTCGAGATGGGCCAAGCCGTGGGCGGACTTGTCGACGCCGAGCTCTCACGGGTCGTTCGGCGGTCCGTCGAGGCCGTGCTGTCCGAGGCGCCAGCCCAGGCGCTGCCGACCGTGGCCACCTGGTTCGACGACAGCTCGCACCAGATGGACAATCTCGTGCGCCTGATCGAGGCCGTCAACGACGAGATCGGCAAGCGCGTCGCCGACGACGCCGCCAGCGTGGCCCGGCAGGGCCGGCAGCTCGGGGCCCTGTTCACGGCCCTGTTCCTGCTCTCGCTCGTGGCCGGCGGCAGCGCGATCGTCACGTCACGGCAACGGCTTGCCGCGCTGCAGGAGTACGAGGAGCTCGAGGCAGGCGTGCGCAACTGGTTCCTGCCGGAAACGCTGCCTGACGTGGATGGGCTGGACTTCGTGGCCCGCTATCAACCGGCTGCGTCCCATGCGGAGTCCGGAGGCGACTGGTACGACGCAGTGCTCATGGAGGACGGGGGTGTGCTGCTGGTGATCGGCGACGTCGCTGGCCACAGTCCCACGACCGTCAGCCACATGGTCGAGGTTCGCAACATCCTCCGCGGGGTTGCGAGCGCGACGAACGAAGAGCCCGCGAAGATCCTGGAGCTCGTTGATCGAACCTCGCGGGCGGGCAGGTTCGCGACGGTGTTCCTGGCGCGCTTGTCGTCGGATCTTCGCAGCATCACGTTCTCCCGTGGTGGTCACATGCCGGCAATCCTCCGCCGAGCGGACGGGAGCGCTGTCCTGCTCGAGGGCGAGTCCGACCTCCCCATCGGTGTGGACCCGGCAGCGCCGCGGCGCCAGGAAACGACGCCCTTGGGCGCCGGAGACGTGCTGGTCCTGTTCACGGATGGGTTGGTTGACCGGCCGAACGGCTACCTGCCGGACGAGATCGAGGCGCTGCGATCGGCGGTTGAAGGCCACGACGAGGATGCACCACTCGATGCGCTCGCGGACCGCCTCATGACTTCCAGGGACCCGAGCTCGTCCGACGACTGTTCGCTGTTCGTGGCCCGCTGCGGTGTCCACGCCGGGGGCGACACGGCCGCCGACGCCCGTCGCGATGCGGCGAGTGGCGGTGGCACGCCCACTTCCAGGGCCGCCCCGAGTGCGACCGGTGGATCAGCGTCGGCACGCGGCTGAGACATGCTCGCGACGCATCAGGAGACGGGGGGGAGTCGCCGCCGTTCGAAGATCTCGCGAACGGTCTGGATGTCATCGATGTCCTCGGCGTGCTTGTCGGGACGGTGTGATCGGACGCGGGCGAACCGCAGGGCGATGCCGCCCGGGTAGCGCCGGCTGGCCTGCAGGCCGTCGAAGGCCACCTCGACCACGACGTCCGGGCGCACGCAGACGGTGTTCCCGGGCCGGTCGACGTGATGGAACGCTGCCGGCTCGATGGCCAGCTCCTGGAGGCGCTCGGTCTGCCAGGCCAGCATCGCGTCGGTCAGCCCCTTGAACGTCTTGCCGAGCATCACGTAGCTGCCGCGGCCGTCGCTGGCGCCAAGGTGCAGGTTCGACAACCAGCCGCGTCGGCGCCCGGAACCCCATTCCGCTGCAAGGATGACGAGGTCGAGGGTGTGCACCGGCTTGAACTTCCGCCAGGTCGTCGCACGCACGCCGGGTTCGTAGGGCGCGGACGGATCCTTGAGGATCACGCCCTCGTGCCCCGCTGCCAGGGCCGCTCGGAGGAAGTCCTTCACTGCTCCCGGCTCGACCGCCTCGAACCGTTCGACTCGCAGTGACTCGTCGAGGCGGTCGAGTTCACGGAGACGTGCTGTGAGTGGATCGCGATGGATCGTCCGGCCGTCAGCCATCAGGATGTCGAAGAACCGGACGCTCAGCGAGGGTTGGTCGACGGCTTCACCGTGCTCGGTCCCGAACGCTGCATCGACTCCTGGAACATGAGGGGGCGCCCAGACTCGTCGAGCAGGATGGCCTCGCCGTCGAGGATGACGGGGTCCCAGGGCAGGCCGTCAGCGACCGCGACGACTTCCGGCAGCCGGTCTGTCACGTCGTTGCCGTTGCGCGTGAAGATCCTGACGTCCTCGCCCTGCCGGTGAAGCTGGATTCGAATCCCGTCGAGCTTCTGCTCGACGATGGTCGGTCCGACCACCGCCGCCTCCACACTGCCGGCGCTGTCGGCAAGCATGGGCTCGACCGGTGTCCCGGTCGTCACGTCGATCGCCTCGAGGGCAGCGACGCCGTCCCGGAGCGCCACGCGGGCGACGCGTGGAAGGTCACTCGCCACGGCAACGGCCCGCTGCAGTTCGCCGCGGTCGATTCCCGCAAGATCGGCGACTGCCCGCAGCAGCAGTCCTCGTCCGGCTCCCTTCCGGACGGTGCGTTGGATGACGTGGCGAAGAAAATCCTGCTCGTCGGCCGTTGCGCGAGCAAGCAGGTCGACGAGTGTCTCCTCTCGTCGCGACCCGGCGCCGGGTCCGCCCTCGCCTGCGATGCGTTCGAAGGCCTCGTCCACGTCCGCGAGCGTCAGGCCGGGGTGCGGTGATGCGCGAGGAACATCGATCGCGGAGAGTGTGGCCCATCCGATCTCGAGGCGATCCTGCGGCGGGTGACCCGCGAGCAGTGCGAGCCCGATCTCGAGCTCATCTGGCCCCAGGGCTTCCAGGACGCTGGTCATCGCCGCGAGCTTGTCGTTGCGACCGCGTGACGATGCGATGGTCGCCGATGCCTTGACCACTTCCGCCAGCAGCATGCGAGGCTCCGCGGTTGGGCGCGCATGGTGGCACATCGAGACTCGGGCCGGCGGGGTCCGAGCCAGGAACGGCTCGTGTGCGGGATGTGGATCGTCGGCCGTCCAGACGTGCCGGGCGGCCAGGTGTGAAGGCCGCCGAATCAGGGCAGGGTCTGAACGACACCCCTCACGAAAGGAGCCGCTGCACATGGCAGCCGCACTGCTTGCCCTCATCGTCATCGCCGTGCTCTTCGGCGTTGGCTTCGCCGCCGACATCCTCTGGTTCGTTGCCGGAGCGTTCCTCGTGCTCTGGGTGCTCGGGTTCATCACGCGCAGCGCCGAGCGGACCTGGTATCGCTGGTAGCCCGCCGTTCCCGAGCCCGACACCGGAGGTTTGACCGCCATCCACCCGGGGCATGTTCGCCCCGAGTCTTCAAGGAAGGACACCCACATGACTGACTCGAAGAGCAATGAGGTCCGTGAACGCGAGGTCATCGTGACCGACAGGGCCCCCGAGGAGCGCTCCGGCTTGGCCGGCGTCCTCGCGGCGTTCCTGGTGATCGCCACCGTCCTGTTCGCTGTCTGGCTTGCTGTCGGCAGCGGCTGGTTCGACGGCGACGGCGAGCCGGCAATCCCCGACGACATCAACGTCAACATCGACGACGGTGGTGGCTCGGGTGACACCGGCGGTGACGAGGCCGGTTCCTGACCATCCCAACAGGCAGTGCCCCTGCGCGAACCGCCCGAGCAGGGGCACTCGCCAATCCTCCTCGAGGCCAAGGAGCATCCAGTGATCGACCGGGAAAAGTTTGTCCAGTTGCTGAACGAGGACCTCGGTACCGAGTACCAGTCCATCGTCCAGTACGTCACCCACATCGCGACCCTGCGTGGCGGGGAGTTCCAGGGGCTGGCGGACGAGCTGGCCGATCACCTCGACCAGGAGCTCCAGCACGCGTTGACGCTGGCTCGTCAGATCGACTTTCTCGGCGGCGTCCCGACCACCGAGGTCCCGGCCGTCCAACATCACGACGACACGCGTACGGCGCTGGAGAGCGATCTGGATCTCGAGCGGCGACAGCTCGATCGCTATCGCGATCGCGTTGCCCAAGCCGATGAGATGGGTCTTCCGGACGTGGCCGAGGCGCTCAGTCCCGTGCTCGAGCAGACCCAGGACCATGTCCATGAGTTGGCGCGAGCACTCGAATGAGCCGGAATGTCCTCGACGACGGTGCCGAGCAGGCCCCCCCTGACCGCGAGTCCGTCGATGATGCGTTTCGTTCGGTGCTCGAGGGCCTCCGGACGACCCTTCCGGGTGTCCAAGCGGTGTTTGCGTTCCTGCTGATCGTTCCCCTCCAGTCGTCGTTCGCCGACATCGCCGCGCCCACGCGCATCGCCTTCTACGTCGCGTTCGTCGGCTCGGCCATCGCCTCCGTCCTCCTGATCGCCCCCAGCGCCCACCAACGGCTGCGAGCCCCCAAGACGGGCGTGCGCAGGAAGTCAACGTCCGATCTGTTGCTCGCCATTCGCCTGACCAACATCGGAACGGCCGTCTTCGCGGTTGCGCTGGCGTCCGCGATGTACTTCGTGTCCGCGCTGGTCTTCGACGGCTTGGCAGCGGTGATCGCCGCGGCCGTGATTGCCGTCGCGATTGCCTGGGCGTGGTTCTGGGTTCCCCTGGTCGTCTTCGAGGATGACCGACCGCGTTGACGACGCCTCGGTCGTGGGCTCGGGCGTTCCCGGCACTCGCCACCGAGCTCGGGCGACGCCGTTGTCTATCGCCGCTCGCCGTGGCGGTACATGATGACCTGGGTGATGGTCCCATCACGGCCGAGCTCGCGACGTATCTCGTCGGATGCCTGGTCCACGATCCACAGCCCGCGACCCCGCTCCGCAAGCGGGTCGGGAGCGGCACTGGCAGCGGAGGCCTGCATGTGGCCGCTGTCCCGCACTTCGCACACCAACTGCGGTCCGACCTGCCAGATCGTCAGCTGCCCCGTCCCGCCGCCGTGCTGCAGGCTGTTCGTCGCGAGCTCGCTCACGGCGAGGCCGAGGTCGTCGACACGGTCCTCTGACAGGTCAGCGTCCCGGCCGGCCTCCCGTACCGCCCGGCGAAGTCCGGCCAGGTCGGCATGCGTGTCGAACGTGATGCGCATGGCCGAGCCTGGCGGGATCAACAACTCGGATCGCGTCATGGAATGGTTGTCTGCGCGCCGACTCATCACGGACAAGCCGGCTCGAGCCGGGCGCTGGAGTTCACGGCGGGCTCCATGCGGCGAGACTATCGGCCTGGTCCCGGATCCCAGATGACCCGGGTTGGCGGGCGTTGATCGAGCACACGCACGGAACATGCCCCATTCCGGGGCCGGCCAACCGCGGCGCGTGCCACCGTCGTCGCGCAGTGCGCGCACAGCGCATGTCCCCGTCTGGCCAACAGCTCGGTGGGGCATTCGTCGAACTCCCCGCCACGCGGGACGGTGTCCGAAACTTCTGCGGGCACGGGACGGTCGACCACCGATCGTTGGCAGGACGGCGGGCCGCACCACCCCCGCGGGACCGGCCTAGGCTCCCTGCACTTGCACCCGCCCCGCCACGCCCACTGATCATCCCACCACCAAGCCGGAGTTTCCCCTCATGGATGTGTCCCGATTCTCGGTGGAGCGACGTGGCAACGAGAGCAGGGTCGAGCTCCTCGTTTCCGGGGAGCTCGACGCGCACACCGCACCCCAACTGGAGGCTCACCTCCAACCGGGTGACAGCTCACCGGCCATCGTCCTGGATCTCACCGACGTGGAGTTCATCGATTCCTCGGGACTCGGTGTCATCGTCGCCGCCCACAACAGTCCGGACGTCGGGTCCCTGAAGGTTCGCGGCCTGAGCGACCGAGTCCGCAAGGTCTTCGAGTACGCCGGGCTCCACGAGCACCTGGACATCGAATGAGCCGAGCGACGTCGATGGGACTCAAGGAGGTCACGATCCGGATCGGTCCGGATCCGTCACTGCTTCGCATCGTCCGCCTGGCCGCCTCCAGCCTCGCAACGGACGTTGGCTTCACGGTCCACGAGATCGATGACCTGGTCCTGGCAGTCGACGAGCTCGTCTCGGCGCTGCTGGAGACCGCGGAGCAGGAGGTTGAGATATCCCTCCGGGCGGACAAGGTCAGCGTCACCATCCGTGGGCGTGCGCCGGGGATGGGCGCCATCGAGCTCGGCGACCTGGCCAAGGCCGTTCTCGACCAGACCGCGGACCTGTACGACATCGAGCCCGATGGCGACGTGCCATCGTTCTCGATGGTCAAGGTGCGCGACTCGGCCGCGGCCTGACGTGACCAGCGAAGACAACGTCGTCGCGGACGACCTCGAAGCCTTCCGCCGATACCGCAAGTCGCGCGATCGGGGACTGCGCAACGAGTTGGTCGAGGAGCACCAGGGACTGGCCTACTACCTGGCCAACGGGTACGCGAATCGCGGTGTCGAGCTCGACGATCTGCGCCAGATCGCGGTTGTTGGCCTCGTGAAGGCCGTCGAGCGTTTCGATCCGGAACGCGGGGTCACGTTCGCAACCTTCGCCCGACCGTTCATCGTGGGGGAGATGCGCCACCACTTTCGCGATGAGGCCTGGGAGCTCCGGGTGCCGCGGTCGATCAAGGAGAATGCGCAGCGGGTGCGATCGGCGATCGAGAGCCTGCGAGCCGCCGCGGGCGCGGAGCCGCATGTCGAGGACGTGGCACGTGAAACCGACCTCACGGTGGACGAAGTCCTCGAGGCGATGGACGCCGCTCGATCGACGCGGACGCGTCGATTCGAGGAGGCCGGACCGGGTGTTGCCCCGCCGGAGCACCTGCACCCGCCGGCCGACGAGCCCGGCTTCCTGGACGTCGAGGGGCGTGCGCTGATCAGCGCCCTCGTCGATCAGCTCGACGACCGGGAGCAGGCCATCGTTCACGCGCGTTTCGTCGAGGAGCGGTCACAGAGCGACATCGCCGAGGAGCTCGGCATCAGCCAGGTGCACGTCTCCCGATTGCTGCGGCAGATCATCGCCCGGCTCCGAGAGCACGTGACGGACGGCTCCGAGACGGCCTGACGCGGACGCGCTCCGAGCGCTCAGCCCACCGCCACGGCGTTTCAACCCGGACGTCGTCGGGCATGAATCATCCCAACATGGAGGGAGATGACATGCCAGTCGCCGTGCCCAGTGGTCGGGAGCTCGCAGTCGTGGAAGAGTCCCGTCAGCAACGGGAGCCCGTCACCCTCGATCCCCACCAGGACGTGAGCGTCCTGAGTGAGCTTGCTGCCGCGCTCGTCACGATCGGCTTGCTGCTCCTCACCGTCTGGATCGTCGTTGGCATCGGCCTGCTGGACGGGGGGGTCCACCGGCCCCTTCCGGATGACTTCGACTTCTCCAGGGTGTCCATACCGGCGGCGCCCGCCCCGGACGCCTCCTGACCGACATCGGTGTCAGGGCGGGGCGATGACCACGACGTGGCGCCCTGAACCCCTCCTGGGGTCGTGCCACCACCACAGTTTCAGGCGTGGCTGCTCGTTGACGTATCACCTGGCCGCCTGGTCGCTCTTCTCAGGGACGCATACCCGCGGGATGAGGACCAGTGGACCACGTGACGGAGATCGCTGGCGGGTCGGCAGCAGCGACGGAGGCCAGCGGCGCACGGACGATGGCGGTCATGGTGACCGACGTGGTCGGTTCGACGCGCCTCCGGGATGCCGTCGGAGACGCAGAGGCCACCGAGTTGATCGTTGTGGCGTCCGCGATTGTTGCCAATGTCGTCACGGTCCGGGGCGGTTTGGTGCGACGCAGGACG
>JAWWBG010000020.1:0-19214 GCA_033721095.1 Nitriliruptorales bacterium | reverse complement strand
GCCTGGTCGCGCATGAACCAGCTGGCGACGAGCCCGTCGTACTCGGCGGTGTGCCGGAAGGCCTTGCCGGCCAGGCGTGCCCGCGTCGCCAACGACAGGCCGCCGGCCTCGCCCAGCTCGGACAGGACGTCGTCGTAGTCGCCCGGGTCGACGAGGACCGCCACGCCCTCGTGGTTCTTGGCAGCGGCGCGCACCATCGTGGGGCCGCCGATGTCGATCATCTCGACGATCTCGTCGTCGCTGGCGCCCGAGTGCACCGTCTCCCGGAAGGGGTAGAGGTTCACGACGACCATGTCGATCGGTTCGACGTCGAGGTCCTGGAGTTGCTGGAGGTGGTCGTCCTTGGTGCGGTCGGCGAGGATTCCGGCGTGGACCTTCGGGTGAAGGGTCTTGACGCGACCGTCGAGACACTCGGGAAAGCCGGTCACGTCGGCGACCTCGGTCACCGGCACGCCCGCGTCGCGGATGACACCCGCGGTCGATCCCGTGGACACGATCGCGACGCCCTGCTCGTGGAGGGCGGCAGCCAGCTCAGCCACGCCCGTCTTGTCGAAGCAGGAGACGAGGGC
Source organism: Nitriliruptorales bacterium (assembly GCA_033721095.1). Classification (GTDB taxonomy): domain Bacteria; phylum Actinomycetota; class Nitriliruptoria; order Nitriliruptorales; family Nitriliruptoraceae; genus JAWWBG01. The sequence goes on along the minus strand of JAWWBG010000020.1, from coordinate 18,645 downwards.
CCTGCGGACCGGGCGGATGTCAGTCATGGGGTTCCTCCAGGATGCGCACGACCCGCCCGTCGAGTTGGACTCGGTCGTGGCACAGCAGCTTCACACATGCGGGCAAGAGCACGTGCTCGACGGCCTTGATGCGCTCGTGCAGCGACTCCTCGGTGTCGTCCGGCTCCACGGTCACCGCCTGCTGGGCGATGATCGGGCCGTGGTCAACCTCCTCGTCCACCAGGTGCACCGTGCACCCGGTGACCTTCACACCGTGCGCGAGGGCGTCACGGACGGCGTGGGCACCCCGCAGGCCGGGCAGCAGCGACGGGTGCGTGTTGACGACCCGGTCGGGCCACCGACGGAGGAAGTCGCCGGACACGAGCTTCATGAAGCCGGCGAGGACGACGATGTCGGGCCGATGCTCGGCCAGCCGGTCGGCCAGGGCCTTCTCCCAGGTCGGCCGGTCGGGGTGGGCGCCGAGCGCCTCGGCGACGGTGGGGATGCCGGCAGCGCGTGCCCGGTCGAGCGCGCCGGCGTCTGGCTGGTCGCTGCCGACGACCACGATCTGGCCGCCGAAGTCGGGGTCCTCGGTCGTCGCGTCGATCAGGGCCTGGAGGTTCGTGCCGGATCCGGAGACGAGCACCGCGAGGCGGGCATCGGGCACCGCGGGCTCCTCGGGGCGATCTGCGACGGTCGGCGGGGAAGGCCGCCAGCGTAGCCAGCGGCTCCCACGCCCCTGCTTGTCGAGAGCTCGTCGGACAGGGAGCATGGCGGCCTCCTCGTTCGTTGCAGAACCGGGAAGGAGCGACGATGCGTGGTGCCCTCGGCCTGGAGGCGCGGCTGTTGCTGCGCCCGGCCGGCATTGCGGGGCTCATCGCGCTCGTGTCCGCCGGCGTCGCTGCCGCAGGCGGCTACCTGGCCTGGTACGAGGTCACGGCGAACGTGGAGCTGCTCGGCTCGCGAACGTCTGGTTCCGTTGCGTCGCTGGCGGGATGGGAGGCCCAACCCTGGGGCTGGTTGGTCCCGGCGCTCGGGATCGCCGCGATGGTGCTGGCGGCCGGCCTGGCCGTCGACCGGCCCGTCTCGTTCGGTCGCGACGGGCTGCTGCTGTCCGGCTTCGGGATCGCGATGCTGGTGGCCATTGGCGCGCTGCTGTTTCCCCCCGTGGACCGGTTCATCGCCAGTGAGCAGTTGCGCGAGATGCTCGGCCTGGCGGACAAGATGCCCGTCGACAGCGCGTTGAGCTTCCAGGTCGCGCCGGGACCCGGGATGTGGGTCACGTTGGCGGGCGCCGCGATGCTCGTGGCCGCCACGATCGCAGCCCGCGAGCTGCCATGAGCCAGCTCGGCCGTGGCGACTGCTTAGCCTGACGCGACACGCGCCGGGGTCGCGCAACTGGCAGACGCGAGCGGCTTAAAACCGCTTCCAGTGTGGGTTCGAGTCCCACCCCCGGCACTGCACAGGCGGGGCACAGCAGCGGCCTCAGCCGCACCCCGTGTGGAACCGCCACGTCGCCGACCACGATCCGGAATGGTTGCCGCCGTCGGTGACGCCGCTCACGCGCCAGTACCACGTCTGGCAGTTCTCCATCCCCAGTTCCTCGGCGGGAGCCCAGGACGTCTGGTCGCCCGGCAGCCAGTAGGTCTCGTTCGGCGCGAACACGTCATCACCCAGCGACAGCTGGACGCGCCACTGTTCGGCCGCGCACGAACCGTTCGGTGACCACTCGAGCACGAGGTCTTGCGGTTGCACGACGTGGTTGTCACCCGGGGCCACCAGCGTCGGCGCGGCGGGACCGCAGAAGGTCGGGCTGGGGGTCGGCGTGGGCGACGGCGTCGGCGAAGGTGTCGGTGTCGGAGAGGGTGTCGGCGAGGGATCCGGGGTGGCGGATTCGCTTGGCGTCGGCCCGTCCGGTGTGGTTGGCGCCGATGTTGGATCGGGCACCGCAGGGTCCGTCGAAACTGGATCCGACGGCCCGCTGGGCTCCGGGCTCGCGAGCAGGCCACCGGTCGGCGCTTCGGTCGGCAGCATGCCGTCCTCGCCGACGATCGTGACGGTGGCCGTCGAGCTGGGCGTGTTGATGCCGGCGGCCGTGGTTCCCCAGACGACGAGGGCGTAGATACCGGGGCGTTGTCCGTCGAACGACCAGTCGACGTTCTCGAGGGTGTCACCACCCACCGGTTCGACCTGGCGCTCCCCGTTGACCTCGAAGGTCATCGAGACGATCCCGTCAGGGGCGGTCGCGTGACTGTTGACGATGGGCGTGCCCGCGGGCAGGACGTCACCATCCGACGGACTGTCGATCCACGCCATCGCCGAGGTCCGCAGGCTCACCCCGGTCAGCGAATCGGAGGATCGGCCGGTCAACCAGCCCGCGCTGAAGGAGCCCGCCACCAGCGCAACCGAGACCGCGACCGTGACAACAGGCGACATGCCGGCGATGGCAAACAGGTTGCCGGAGGCGCGCTCACCCGACACCGAGCACCTCCAGGTCGAGGTCCCCATTGGCGCAGGCGGACACGGCGAGGACAGCGATCCTGGCACCGGGCCGCAGCAGCATCACGTCGGCGGGGACATCCCACCACTGGTAGCCGAGGGCGTTGCCCGTCGGCTGCTGGGGCGACCAGTTGAGCCCGGCCACCAGCCGGTGGCCGGTGACGGTGCCGGCCTCCAGGCCTGCGGGCGGGGCCAGGATCACGTCGACGCTGACGGACGTCTGGTCGTCCGGCGGCCTGGGGAACGTGATGGAACGATCCGCATACCAACCAGACTGGGTGGTCGGCGGAACGCGCCACGGACGGTGGGTGGCGTCGTCCGGTGTCGGGAAGTAGCCAGGGGCCTGGACGTCGAGCAGCCCATGGAAGGGAAGGCCCTCTCCCAGGGGCGGAAGCCACTCGGCCCGCGCCGACAGGTCGACCGCACAGGTCGGGCCGAGGCTGCGTCCCTCCTCGGGCGTGACGGTGAGGCGAACACGGAGCGGCTGGCCGTTGCCACGCCGGTCGGGAATGACCTCGACCCCGGGCGGGAACGGCATCCCGTAGGAATCCCGAGCCTCGCCACGGACGGCGTTGGCAGCCAGCTTGGCAGCCTCCTCGACGATCTTGTCGGCGAACTCCTCGCAGGTCAGGCCCTGCGTGTCGACGATCTCGCTGGCGGCGGCGAGCTCGCCGCACGGGAGCTCCTCGGTGGCGATCTCAACCAACAGGTCCGCAAGGTCGCCCTTGGCACCCTCGATGAGCGCCTCGGTCGACGGCAGGCGCGGCGGCAGGCCGACGGACGCCAACGCGACGTCGGCGGCGACGTTGGCAGCCGCCTTGCAGTACTCCTCGTCGACGACCTTGGAGCAACCCGACCACTCGACGACCTTGTCGACGATCTCGTCGCGCGCCCCGTTGTACGCCCCCTGCAGGACGCTGTAGCCCAGGGCGCCGACGTCATGGAGCGCATTGGCAAAGCCCGCGCCGGCGTCGCACAGCGTGTCGACGAAGCCACCGAGTCCCGTGTCGCAGCCTGAGCCGCTGTCATCACACTCCGGAGGGAACGCCGCATCGAATTCGAGGTACAGGTCGGACCATGGTGGAGGAGCGACCTTCGCGGCGACCTCCTCGAGCTTCTGGAACTCGGGCCCGTCCTTGTGAAATGCCAAGCCGGTGTAGCAACGGCCGACGCACAACGTGTCCCCATGCGCGAGGCGCAACGCCTGCAGGGTCATGAGATCCCGGTAGACCACCAACTGCGTGATGAGATCAGCTCCTTCCAGGTGCCTGGCCGTGTCGAGGTCATTGATGGTGACGACCTCGTAACAGAGGCGGTACGTCGGATCGACGATGGTCGGCTCGATGATCTCCGCCGTGACGTCGTAGGTACCGACCGGCGGCGGCTGCTTGAGCAGGTTCGTGGTGCCGCGATGCACGCGGACGATGTCGGAGGCCTTGCCCAGCCAGTTGTCGCCGGCAAACGCGAGCACGCGGACGTACCAGTCGCGCGTGAGGTCCAGGCTCGCACGGGAACCGCCGAAGAACAGCGGGTCGCTGGGACGGTCGAGCGACACGTTGTCTCCGTCGGGCAGCACCAGCTCATGGGTCAGGTAGCCGGTGCCGCGAGTCCACGTGCCCGAGCGGACGTCGGCAGCGTCGGGATCCTCGACGCCCGGTGGCACGAATGTGAAGTTGGGTTGCACCGCGACGCCTGTCCGCGCAGTCGCGTTGTCCAGCGGGTTGGGGTCACCGATCGGGAGGTGGTCGAACGCCTGCCAGATCACGTGGGTGACCCCGGGCACGTCCGTGGACCACTGGAACTCGAGTGGTTGCCAGGTGTCCGACTTCAGCCACTTGAAGTCCTTGAGGATCGGCTCCCCCGACGCGGTGACACCGTCGACGTAGCCGAGATCGACCCTGCCGGTCAGCCCGATCTGGGTGAGCGCCTCGGCGATGGCCGTCTCTTCGAGGACGGTGGCGCGCGCAACGCCGAGCATCGCCACCTCGTTCTCGTCGTCCCGCCACAACTCCATCTGGAGCTCGCGACCGTCAAGGCGTGGCAGCTGACCCGACAGGTCGGCCTGCCCGCCGAGCAGCGGGACCGACGTGCCGGCAAGCGCAGGCACGCGGTGCCAGTGCAACCCATCGTCGGTGATGTAGAGGAAGACGCGTCCAACAGTCGGGTCCTCGACGGTCAACACACCGTCATCGAGCCGACCGGGCCCCTCCCACTCGACCGGTGTGGCCTCGACGGCCTGCGTCGAGCCCGAGGCGGAGGCCGCGACCTCGAACTCGGTCGGCGCCGGCAACGCCGGCAGCGGTTCGGCTGGCCTGACCGGTGTCGAACCGATCGTGCGGCCGTCGCGAAGCGTGGCCACCGCGTCGATCGTTGCAGCCGAGTCCGTTCGGAGCTGCGTGCGGAGGCTTCGCACGTCGTTGGACGGTTCGAAGCGATCGACCTCTTCGCCATCGGCTCGGAGGACAACCGACTCGATCGTGCTGTCGGCAACGACGGCGACATCCCAGGAGCGAGCACCGACTGCCGGGGCACCGGGCGCGACCGTCACGAGGGCACCGGCGACGGGTACGTCGGTCGGGCTCGGGCTGGGTGAGGGGGCCACAGCCGGCGTGCCGCTCCGTGGTGCCGTGGCGAACCCGACGACCCCGGCAACGACGGCGAGGACGACGACCCCGGCAATGACTGCTGCCGATCGCCGTCCCGTGTCCATTGAATGGCCCCGACTCGCCCGCGAACGAACGAAGACTACAAACGGATGCCGGGATCGCGTCGAGAGGACGGCCGCATCAGGTGAGCAGGCCGTGGAGGGTGCGCTCCATCGACAGGTCGATCACCTGTTGTTCGTCCACTGGGGGGAAGGGCGTGTCGCCCTCGTTCAGCGTGGTGATCGTGAGGACGAGGCCGTGCGTCTGGGCCCACAGGTCGACAGCGCACACCCACGGGTCGACACGCCGGAACACGCCCCGCTCGATCCCGTCGGTGATCGTGTCGACGAGCAGCTGCATGGCCCGGTATCCCGGGAGCTCCTCGATGTCGTCACGACCCTCGAAGGCGAGTTCCTTCTTGTCGACGAAGAGGACCTCGTACTGGCGGGGATGCCGCAGCCCGTACTCGACGTAGGCCCGACCGAGGGCAGCCAGCCGCTCGGCGGGGTCGTCGAGCCCGTCGACGGCGGCCAACAGGTACTCGTGGAACTCTCCGAAGCGGCGCATGCACACCTCGAAGAACAGCTCGTCCTTGTCGTCAAAGTGCAGGTACAGCGCAGGCGCCGTGACGCCCACGCAGTCGGCGATCTGCCGCATCGACACACCGAGTGTCGAGCCGGCCTCGACCAGCAGCTGTTCGGCGGCCTCCAGCACCTCGTCGCGAAGGCGATCGCCCTCACCGCGAGCTGCGCGCGTCCGAACGGCGGTCACACCGGCTCCGTCATGGGCTCGGTCTCGGCTTCGGGGGCGGGAGGCGCCGCTGGCTCCTCGAGCACCACGTGCTCCTTGAAGCCGAACCGGTCGTAGACCTTCTTCAGGAAGGGAGGCGCCCACCAGTTGGCCTCGCCGGCCAACCGCATCAACGAGGGCACCAGCGTGGCCCGGACGATGAACGCGTCGACGAGGACCGCAAGCGTCATGCCGAGGCCGAACATGATCATGAACGACACGCTGGCCGTGACGGCAAAGGACGTGAAGACGACCGCGATCAGCACGGCCGCGGCCGTCACGATCCGCCCGGTGTGCTCGAGCCCGACAGCAACGGCCTCGGTGTTGTCGCCGCTCTTGTCGTGCTCCTCCTTGATCCGGGAGAGCAGGAAGACCTCGTAGTCCATCGACAGCCCGAAGGCGGTGATGAACATCAGCACCGGCATGGTCATCACCAGCGTGCCGGTGGCCGTGAACCCGAGGATGTCCTCCCAGGCGCTCGAATCCTGGAAGACCCAGACGAGCGCGCCGAACGTCGCGGTGAGGCTCAACAGGTTGAGGATCAGCGCCTTGACGGGGACCAACAGGCTCCCGAAGCTGAGGAACAGGACCAGCAGCGTGATGCCCCCGATCAGCACGAGCGCCAACGGCAAGCGATCGAAGAGGCTCGCCTTGGCGTCGACCAGCTGGGCGGGCGGCCCGCCGATGTCCACGACGAACGGCTGCTCGACGGCACGAAGGTCCTTGACGAGCACCTCGCCATCGGCAGATACGGGCACGATGTTCGTCGACGGCACGACGTTGAGGTAGGTCGCGCCGGTCTCGGCGGCGAAGCGTGCCTGGTGGAAGGGCGTGGCACCGAAGACCTGCTCCCCATTGACGTACGAGCCGGTCACCGCATCGACCCTCGCGACCTCGTCGACCTGCGACAGCGCGGTGGCGTAGGCGTCGATCTCGTCGGTCCGCTCGACCGGGTTGCCTGCCGCCGCCGCGACGATCGTGATCGACGACGCCTCCGACGAGTCGAACTCGGCGCGGAGGATGTCACCGGCCTGGCGCGTGCTGGCCTCCGGGTAGAGCACGCGCTCGTCCGGGAACCCGAGGTTGATGTTCGAGAAGAAGTAGAACGCTGGTGCCGCCAGCACGATGGCGGCGATCGTGGCGATCGGGATCGGACGTCGCATCACGAACCGTGCGATGCGTCCCCAGGCGCCGTTCTCCACATCCGGGTTGGGCGTGCGCACCTTGAGCTTGTTCACGTTGGGACCGATGAGCGCCAGGATCGCTGGCAGGACCACGACGGCCCCGACCGCGGCCAGTGCGACCACCGTGATGCCGGCATATGCGAACGACCGCAGGAACGCCATCGGGAACACCAGCAACGCCACCAGCGAGGACGCCACCGTGGCGGCGCTGAACACGACGGTTCGCCCGGCTGTCGACACCGTCCGCCGCACCGCGTCATTGACGTCCCAACCGGCGGCCAGCTCCTCACGGAAACGTGAGACGACGAGCAGCGAGTAGTCGATGGCCAGGCCGAGCCCCATGGCCGTCGTGAAGTTCAACGCGAAGATCGACACGTCCGTCAGGCTGCCGATGAGCTCGAGGGCCCAGAAGGTGCCGATGATCGACAGGATCCCGATCCCGAGGGGCAGTGCCGCGGCAACGCCCGAACCGAACACGATGAGCAGGAGGATCAGCGTGACCGGCAGCGCAATGACCTCGGCCCGGACGAGGTCCTCCTCGATGACGTGGTTGACCTGGTTGAACGTGGGAGCAAAGCCCGTGACGGCCAGCTCGAGACCGTCGTAGTTGGTGCCCTCGTAGGCCTCGCGGATCGCGCCGCCGTGATCGAGGGCCTCGTTCTCGTCGCCGTCGACGCGGATGAGGATGAGCGCGCGGTCACCGCCCTCGGACTTGAGCGGGGCAGCCGCCTGGTCACCGCCGAACTGCCGGAACACCCAGAACGACCCGGCCTCGTTGACCCCCTCGAACTCGGTGAGCTCCTGGGTGAGGGCCAGTCCGGCGGCGGTCGATGCCTCCGAGGTCACGTCGCCGTCCGTGGCCGTTGCGATCACGACCGCGTGCGGAGCGCCCGTGGCGAACTCGTCCTCGAGGCGCTGCTCCGCCAGCGTGGACTCGGCGTCGGGATCCTCGAACCCCCCCGAAATGAGGGATTCCTCGACGTCGCTGCCGAGCGCGCCCGCGACGAACAGGAACACGACCGTGGCGATGACGATCGGCCAACGCAGGACCATCGGCCACGCGAGTTTCTTCGGAGGTGCGAAATCGGACATCGGGAAGCCCCGTCGGGTGAGTGAACGGCGTTAAGTTAACAGTGTTCACCGATGAGGGCAAGCCGGGATCAGGCGGCCGTGGCGTCAATGCCGAACAGCTGGGTGATCATCGCCCGCAACTGGGGCTCGAGGATGGTGCCGAGCTGGACGTGCAGCAGTGCGCCCCCCGCGTCGTAGAACGCGGTCAGCGGCATGCCGCGGGCGCCGAGGGCTCGGGACAAGCCCGACCCGTTCAGGCCGTTGATGTCCCGAGCCAGTGTCCAGTCGAGGATCTCGTGGCGGCGTGGCATGAGGAGCGGGTCGCCCGTCTCCTGGGAGGCGACGCCGACGAAGTGGACCTGGTCACGGAGCTCGGCCGAGACCGTTCGGAACCCCGGCAGCTCGCGGTCGCACTCGACGCACCAGGAGGCGAAGAAGTTGACGACGGTCGGGCGGCCTTGGAAGTCGGCCAGGGCCACGCGGTCGCGAACCTCGGCGGTCGGTCCCATGGCCGGCAGGTCCCAGGCCTCCGGTGTGGTGTCGCCGGTTTCGATGGAGGCGATGACGAGGGCGGTGACCAGCCCGACGACAAGCAGGCCTCCCCCGGCCCAGGAGGCCCGGGTGATCATTCGGCGCCGCCGGGCAGCGCGCCGACGAGCCTCACGGCGGGCACGTTTGCCCTGGGTCGGCGCATTCTTCTTCTGGCCGGCTTGTGGCTTGTTCATGGCGTCCTCCTCAGCCCAGGAACACGAGTTCTTCGAGACCGACGGCGTTCAGCAGGTTCTGGAGCTGGGTTGTCACCCACAGCAGCTGGCCGGCGACGAGCAGTCCCCCGAACACGACCAGGGACCCAGCGGTGACCATCGTGAGGGTCCGCACGTGGCGCTTCACCCAGCCCCACGCGTGCGCGAATCGGCCAAACGCGAGACCCGTCGCCAGAAACGGCAGACCGAGCCCCAGCGAGTACAGGCCCAGCAGGATGGCGCCGTCAGCCGTGCCCTCGCGGGTCGCGGCCACGGCGAGGACCGACGTCAGCACGGGACCGATGCACGGTGTCCATCCGAACCCGAACGCCACCCCGGCGATCGGTGCCGCGAACGGCCCGAACCGGGAGAGGTCCGGGTGCATGCGACGCTCGCCGTACAGCCAGGGGGCGCGTGCCAGCAGGGATCCGAACAGGTACAGGCCCATGACCAGCAGCAGTCCGCCGCTGACTCGGGCCAGCAGTTCCTGGTTGTCGAACAGCGACCGGCCGACGGTCGTGGCCGTCAGACCCAGCAGCACGAAGACGGCGCCGAAGCCAGCAACGAACAACCCCGTGTCGCGGGCGATCGCCAGCGTTGTCGACGCGTCGCGTTCCTCGCGCGTGATGTCGACCCCCGTGACGACCGACAGGTAGCCGGGCACGATCGGCAGCACGCACGGTGACAGGAACGAGATCACCCCCCCGCCGAAGGCAGCCAGGTAGGTCACGTCGGCCACCGGGGACTCCTCGCGGGCATGGCAGGTCGGGCGAGCTGCCGTGATGGCACTCGAGGCTGGGGAACCCATCCGCACGCCGAACATTCCGGCGAGGATCGCCTGATTCGAAAAGCCCGACCGACCCCGACGGTGCGCAACTACCGTCGATGCGGCAGTGCCGGATCGGCCGGCCCCTGCGCGATGGGAAACGGGATGGGTGTCCAGGACGATCTGAAGAACAACGCCGAGGAGGCTCGCGCCAAGGCGGAGGAACTCGCACGGGAGGCTCGCGAACGGATCGAGGAGATCACGCGCGAGGCCCGGGAGCGCATCGACGAAGTCGCCGGGGAGCTGCGCGAGCGAGTCGCCGAGCTCGCAGGCGGTCAGGGCGAGAAGGTCCGCGAGGGGATCGAGAAGGCTGCTGGCTTCATCGACGAGAAGACCCAGAGACGTTTCTCGGAGCAGATCAAGCGCATCGAGGATGCGGCGCGCGGGCTGATGGACCGGCTCGCCGGCGACGGAGCCGACGCCTCGACAACAGCCAGCGCGGACGACGCGTCCGAGGAGGGCGACGCCGGCGAGGAGGAGTGATCCGGCTGGCGCCGGATCGCATCACGTCGCGGGAACGCTCGCCTGGTCGGGCGTGCCCGCATCGGAAACACCCGGCGCCGTCAGGCGGACGAGTGGTCCGCGCTCGAAGGTGATCGGCTCGATGCCGACCGCTGACCAGAGGCTTGGCGGCACCCCGATGTCGGCCAGGTACAGGTCACCCACGTAGGGCTGCACGATCGGCTCGCGCAGACCCAGCTTCGGGGCGGCCAGCGTGACGGTCACGTCGGCACCAACACTCAATCCGCTGAGCCCCTTGTCCGGGTGGACGCCGCTGGGCAGGTCGAGCGCAACCACCGGGACGTCGTGACGACGCAACCAGTCGGCGGCGCGCGAGACCAGGCCACGCAGCGGGGGCGTCGCGCCGTAGCCGAGCATCGCGTCGATGACGAGATCCCCCGGATCCCCGTCCGGCAACTCGCCACCAGCGGTGAGGTCCAACAGCTCGACCTGGCCCGCCAGCCCATCCAGCTGCAAGGACGTCCGCGGCGTCGCAACGAGCACCACGCGGACGGTGGCACCGGCGGCGAGCAGCAACCGGGCGGCGACGAGGCCACCAGCCCCGTTGCCGCCGCCACCGACGAGCACCGTTGTTGCCACGTCGGCCAACGAGCCGTCCAGCAGCCGGCGGGACGCGTGGGCAACGGCACGGCCAGCGTGTTCGGCCAGCTGGAGCAGGGTCACCCCCCGATCCGCGAGCAGCTCGTCGATTCGGCGCATCTGGTCGGCGGTGACGTGCGGTACCTCGGCCTGTGGCCGTTCGGGGAGATCGTCGCCCAGGCGCACACGCCGGACCCATCCGGGGGCGTCCTCCCAGGGGCGCACGGCCAGCTCGTCCGGCATGTCCTCGGGGCGGCGCCCGCCATTCCAGCCGGCGAGCGTGACCTCCATCAGCAGCGCGATCACGATCGCGGTGGCACCCCACAACAGGTCCTCGTCGAGCTGCCAGGCCCACGTCGACCCGCGATCGGACAGCGGCACGTGGCGCCAGCGCTGCTCGTCGAGAAGGGCGGCGATCGGCACGTGGATGACCTCGTCGACCTCCCAGGGGTTGGGCTCGAGGTCGTGTGGTCGCTCCCACCGGGCAACGACAGGTGCCACCCAGAACTTCGAGGGTGGGATGTAGAACGTCGTGCCCTGCCCGAGGATCGTCACCGACGCTGCATCGAGGCCGATCTCCTCCTCGGCCTCACGCAGTGCGGCCTCGACGACGCCCTCGTCCTCGTCGACCCGCCCGCCGGGGAAGGACAGCTGCCCGGGATGCGAGCGCAGGTCGCGGCGACGGCGCGTGAGGACGACCGATGGGCCCTGATCGGTCTGTTCGAGGAGCACGAGCACGGCACCGACACGGCCGTCCGGCGGCGGGCGGCGAGCCTCCTCGGGGACGGCCTCCAGGGCCTTGGACACGCGCGGCCAGAAGACGTCGGCAGCCAGCTGGTCGAGCAGCTCGTGTGTCATCGAGGCGCAGTCATCAAGCGACGGACGCCTGACGGTCCCGCCGCCGTCGCCTGTCCGCAGCGGACCATCACAGCGACGCCGCCAAACCGTCGAGGATGTCGGCTTCGCTGGCGATGATGCCGTTGAGGTGGTGGCGGACGAGGAAGCGATCGACGATCATCGCGCCTGCCTGGATCACGTCCTCGCGTCCCGGCGCCATGGGTCCCAGCATGGCGCGCTCGGCACGGGTCATCTGCAGCAGCCTGTTCGTCCAGCGATGCCAGTCTGCCGCATGCACGAACGTGCCGTGAATCCGGTCCTCCTCGTAGGACTCCAGGCCGAGGTGCAGGGCGGCGATCGTCGTGACGGTTCCGGCGACGCCCACCAGGCGCGTGCCGCGCGGCGTGGCGGGCGCCAACAGCGTGTCGGCGTGGTCGAGCTGCTCCTCGATGATGCGCACGCCTGCCTTCACGTCGACGAGGTCGACGGGGTCGCTGTGGACGGCCCGCTCGGCGAGGCGCACGCATCCCAGCTGGAGCGACACCGAGGCCGTCACCGCGCCCTCGGCGTCGCCGACGACGATCTCGGTGGACCCGCCACCGACGTCGATCAGGGTCGTGGCACCGTCCGGTTCGATGCCGCCGATCGCTCCCGCAAAGGCCAGACGGGCTTCGTCGTGGCCTGACAGGACCTCGGCCTCGACGCCCGTCGTGTCGCGAACGCGTTGGAAGAACTCGTCGGCGTTGGCGGCGTCGCGAACGGCCGAGGTGGCGGCGATGCGCACGCGGTCGGTGACACCCGCGTCCTCCCAGACCCCTCGATACCGCGCCAGGACGTGCATCGTCCGGTCGAGGGCTTCACCCTTGAGGCGGCCGGACTCGTCGACGCCCTCCCCCAGCCTCGTGATGGACATCAGGCGCGTCACGCGATGACCGTCGGCATCCAGCACGAGCACCCGCACCGAGTTCGATCCGACGTCGACGGCGGCGCAGGGCACGCTCACGCGGCGTCGACGTTCACGCAGGGGCCCTCGCACGGCAGCGGCGTGGCGTGGTCGATCGTCCACTTCCCCACGACGTTGTCGCCCGTCGCCAGGTGGTGGGCGGCGTGGACGTGGAGGCACTTCACGCGGCTTGGCATCCCACCTGCCGTGGGCGCATGCGGCAGTGCGTCACCGATTCGGTCGCGGAAGGCCACGTACCGCTCGGCGGCGGCGGCGTAGTCGGACGCGAGCACGGGATCCTCCGCCAGCCGCTCGTTGAGGCCGACCATCGCATGATCAGCCTCGAGGCGGCCGACCTGAGACCGCATCGCGGGGCACGTCAACCAGAAGACGGTCGGAAAGGGCGTGCCGTCCTCGAGGAGGGGGTCGACGCGAACAACCGTCGGCAGACCGAACTCGCACCGGTGCACGACGGCGGGATGGCCGCGGGCCGGACGGCCGAGCTGGGCAGAGATGACCGCCTGCTCGTGGTCGTCGGCCGGTTCGGCAGCGGCGGCGCGCTCGTAGCTCGCGCCAGGATCCCGCTGGACCGCGTCGACCGAGGGGGCTGTTGGCACGGCGGCTCTCGAGGACATGGCGATGGTCAATGACGGCTTGGCCGCTGTTGAGCTCGCCCGGCTCGCTTGCATGATGCCTTCGGCATCCCGCGCTCGCCTCGCTTGTCAGTAGAGCTTGCTGCGCTTCTGGCGGCGAGCCTCACCCTGGATCATCTGGGACTTGTGCATGAATCGGCGGAGACGCTTGTTGAAGTCCTTGTCCAGCTTCGACCGGAGGTTGACCTCCTCGTCGTCCTCCCACTCGGGGTCGGCGCGCTTCATGGACAGGTCGACCTTGCCGTCGTCCTTGACGTCCAGGATCTTGACGTCCACCTCGTCGCCCTCGGCAAGCTCGGCGTAGATGTTGTCGATGAACTCGTTCGAGATCTCCGACACGTGGACGAGCCCTGTGACGGGCGGGCCGCTGCCGAGGTCGACTTCGACGAATGCGCCGTACTCCTCGAGGCGCACGACAGTGCCCTTGACGATGTCTCCGATCAGTGCAATCAACTCCTCGTGCTCCGGTGTCGCGCGCGCAGCGATGCCGGCAGCAGGTTCTTGGGTGGCGGGAGTCCCCGTGAGGGGGCGCGCAATCGGGCGATGCCCGGACGACAACCGTACGAGAACCGCCCGAATCGAGCAAGAACGCGAGCCCGGCCATCCGGACACGACTGCCACGGGGCCTGCGAATCAGCCGAACAGGCCGGTGAACCAGTCCCAGGCGTCCCGGTACCAGGGGTGGTCGGGGGCGGAGGCCGGCGGCAGCGCCTCGTCGACCAGGGGCCCGTCGCTGTCGGGCGGCACGATCGCGAACGGCACCTCGCCCGGCATGTGCCAGCCCTGGAGCTCACGCGCAAGGTGCTCGACCTGCCCCGGGTCCTGGAGGGCCTCGGCGCGGGCAGCCAACCGCGCGTTCTCGCCGGTGAGTGCGTCGAGCTTGGTTTCGAGGAGCTGGACCCGGTCGCGCCCTGCGAAGTACTGGTCGATGGGGCCCGAGATGATCGACATGCCCAGGACCATCACGGCCGCGGCACCGATCAGCCAGAACTGGTTCGAGGAGGCTGCTGCTGCGCCGGCTTCCCGGGCGACAACGGCCGTGTCGGACACCTGCCGGGCCAGTCGCTGGACGGGGACGGGGGCGCGCCGCTCGCCGCCGCGCATGCGGCGGCGCGCGGCGAACCGCAGTTCGCGGCGCTCGGTCCGGGACGCGCGCGCGCTCATCCGAACCTCGATCGCGGGAACGCGCGGGGGCCGGCGTACCGGGCGTTGTCGCCGAGCCGTTCCTCGATGCGCAGCAGCTGGTTGTACTTGGCGACCCGCTCGGAACGGGCCGGTGCGCCGGTCTTGATCTGGCCGGCGTTGACGGCGACGGCGATGTCGGCGATCGTCGAGTCCTCGGTCTCGCCGGACCGATGGCTGACCATGTTGGCGTAGCCGTGCCGGTGGGCCAGCTCCATCGTGTCGAACGTTTCGGTCAGGGTGCCGATCTGGTTGACCTTGATCAGCACGGCGTTGGCAACGCCCAGCTCGAGGCCCTTGCGGAGGCGCGTCACGTTCGTCACGAACAGGTCGTCGCCGACCAGCTGGATGCGGTCGCCGAGCAGCTCGGTGAGGGCCGACCAGCCGTCCCAGTCGTCCTCGTCCATCCCGTCCTCGATCGACACGATCGGGAACTCGTCGACCAGGCCGGCGAGCCAGGCAGCATGTTCCTCGGACGACAGCGTCCGGCCTTCGCCCTCGAGCACGTAGCTGCCGTCCGAGAAGTACTCGCTGCTGGCGACGTCCAGGGCGAGCGCCACGTCACGTCCGGGTGTGTAGCCGGCGGCCTCGATGGCCTGCTGGATCAGCTCGAGGGCCGTTTGGTTGGTCGGCAGGTCGGGGGCGAACCCACCCTCGTCGCCGAGGCCGGTGGACAGGCCCTTGGACGACAGCAGCGCCTTGAGCTGGTGGTAGACCTCCGCGCCCATCCTGAGCGCCTCCCGGAAGGACGGCGCGCCGATCGGGGCGATCATGAACTCCTGGACGTCCACGTTGGACTCGGCGTGCGAGCCGCCGTTGAGGATGTTCATCATCGGGACGGGCAGCAGGTGGGCGTTGGGACCACCGAGGTAGGCGTACAGCGGCAGGTCCGAGGACGCCGCGGCTGCCTTGGCGACCGCCAGCGACACGCCGAGCAGGGCGTTGGCACCCAGCTTGCCCTTGTCCGGGGTGCCGTCGAGGTCGAGCAGCAGCCGGTCGATCTCGCGCTGCTCGGTCGCGTCGGCGCCGATCAGCGCGGGACCGACCACCTCGTTGACGTTCGCGACCGCGCGCAGGACACCCTTGCCGAGGTACCGGCGCTCGTCGCCGTCGCGCAGTTCGACGGCTTCGAACTCTCCCGTCGAGGCTCCCGACGGCACGGCGGCCAGGCCCACGGAGCCGTCGTTGAGGACGACCTGGACCTCGACCGTCGGGTTGCCCCGCGAGTCCATGATCTCGCGACCCACGACGCCGGCAATGCCGGTGAACGTTTCGAGCATGGGGAATGCACCTCGCCGGTGATGCTCGATCGGCGCGACCTTACGGCACGCCGGTTGGCCGACCGAGGAAGCGATGTTCGCAACCGGGCGAACCGGTCAGCCCTCGAGCTCCCAGACGCGGCGACTCGCAGCACCCGCTCCTGCCCCGACTGCGGCGCCGAAGAGCATGGCGGACAACCGGCCCGGCTTGCCGAGCAGCAACCCGATCAGGGCGCCGATGAGGGCGGCGATGCCGATCACGGCGGCGTCACTGGGCTCGTCGGCGGTGTCGGATGGCCACGCGCCAGCGCCGGAGCTGTCCCAGCCAGCAAGCGGATCGTCGGCGCCATCGGCGGCGGGGTCGGCTGCCTCGGCGGGGGGCGTCGCGGGCGACTCCTCGGCGACGGGGTCTGCCTTCGGAGTGGCCTTGCGCGAGCTGCCGAAGTCGGCCGCCATGAGGGGCGTTTCGCAGCTTGGGCAGGGTGTTGGCTCGTCGGTCAGCGACGTGACGAAGTCCTTGGAAAGGAAGCGTCCGCACTCGGGGCACTGTGCTGGCGGCACGACACCATCCTGATCCGGTCGTCGCCGAGCCTAATCGTCGCCGTTCGCGGACGCGGCGGGCTCCTCGGCGGCCCGGTCGGCTGCAACGACGCGGGCGCGGTACCGGTGGGCGGCATCGCGCAGCGCCTGCTCCGGGTCGATGCCGAGGGAGACGGCCGTCTCGACCGTGGACAACAGCAGGTCGCCCATGACCTCGCTCCCGGTTGCCACGTCAGCCATCCCGTCGGCGAGGCGTGCCTGGAGCTCCGTCGCGTTCAGGTCCGGCGGCGGTGTGCCCGCACGACCGGCGCGGCGGAGGAACTTCGCTGCGAGCATGAGCGCCGGCAAGGCGTCGGGGATCCCGTCGAACGGCGTCGTCCTCCCCTTCTCGTCGGCCTTGATGCGATCCCAGCTTGCCTGCACGTCGGCTGCCGTGTCGGCGTCGGCGTCACCGAAGACGTGGGGGTGGCGGTTGACGAGCTTGTCCGCGATGCCGCGTGCGACCTCGTCGATGCCGAACGCCCCTCGGTCGGTCGCGATCTGCGCATGGAAGACGACCTGGAGCAACAGGTCCCCGAGCTCCTCGAGGATGTCATGGTCGGTGCCGTGCTGGATGGCGTCGACGACCTCGTAGGTCTCCTCCACCAGGTACTGGGTCAGTGACCGATGATCCTGCTCGAGGTCCCAGGGGCACCCGCCATCGGGATCGCGCAGGCGCCGTTCGACCTCGACCAGCCGCAGCAGCTCGGTGCCGCGGGGTTGCGCGGCCAGGAACACGATCTCGATCTCGACGCCACGCGGCCCCGCTTCGCCACTCACGACGGGCACGAATCCGTCGTCGTCGGGTCCGAGCAGCATTGTCGCGGACCCATGCGCCACGGCGTGATCGACCAGCGCGCGGGCGAGCCGGCGGTCCTCCGGGGACCCCGGCGCGCCCAGCTGGATCCGCGTCGGATCGAGGCGGGCGGGCTGGAGGGCCTCGAGCTCGATGTCGGCGAGCTCGAGGTGAACACGGAACGGGTGGTGCTGCGGATCCCGCGCCCAGAGTTGGTCGGCCTGCTCGATGGCCGTCCAGGCTGCGTGGGACAGCAGGCCCGGCAACGCCTCGGAGGTCTCGACCAGGACGACGCGCCCGGTCACGGCGTCGGTGCGCTCGTCGGGAAGTCGAACGGATCGGTGACGGGCGGCGCATCCAGTGGATCATCGGACACGACATCCTGGATGGTCGGGTCCCACCGTCCGATCGCGGAGTCGATCACCACGTCGGCGTCGTCGATCGCCCGGTTGAACTCCTCCTGGACGGCCTGGGTGCGTCCCTGGTTCTCCAGCTGCTCCCGGAGGCGAGGCGTGGCGTCCTCCAGTCCCTCCTCACGGTCATGGATGAGGATGAGGTGGAAACCGAAGTCGGTCTCGACCGGGTCGCTGACGGCACCGACCTCGCCCGACCACACGTAGTCGTCGAACTCGGGGACGTAGAAGCCCCGGGTCTGCTGGCCGAGCGACCCCCCGAGCTGGGCGCTGCCGGTGTCCAGCGAGTGCTCACTGGCAAGCGCGACGAAGGAGGCCCCGTCATCGAGCTGCTGCTTGAGGTCGAGGGCCTCGTCCAGCGTCGCCACCAGGATGTGGCTGGCGGTGGCCACGGGGCCGGAGAGCTCGAAGGCCGCGGCGATGTCCTCGTCGCTGACGGCCACATCCGAGCTGACGGCCTCCTCGATGGCCTCGATGCGGGCCGTGTGGCCCATGACGAAGTCGCGATACTCGGCTTCGGTCAGGCCGATGCTGTCGATGTAGCTGAGGAGATCCTCCTCGCCCCCGCCGCCCGCTGCGACCTCGATCTCCCAGCGGGACTGGATGTCCTCGTCGGACACGAGCACGCCGAGGTCGTCGGCCAGCTGGCGGACGATCTCGATGATGATGAGCGAGCGAAGGTTCGTGCGCTCCGACGCAGATCGCGACGCGGGGTCGGCGATGCCGGGAATGGCCTCGTCGATCTCGGTGGCGCTGCCGGCGCTGGCAAGGGCCTCGGCGGTGACGAGCCGTTCGAGCAGCTCGCGAGGGATCCCGACACCGTTGACCGTTGCGACGCTGTCGATCCCCGGGCCGCGGCAGGCGGACAGCACCAGGCCGGCCAGCAGCAGGAGGAGAACCGGGCGCAGGTACGTGTGAAGGGCGTTGCCCACGAGAGATCCGATGGCTTGGTTCGTGCGACGGGCCGTCAGCCGGCCACGTCGCCAGGAGGGCACTCGGGAGTGTAAGCCAGCAGCGAGGGGCCGCCAGCCCGGGCCCCTGTCATCCTGCTGTGCGCCGTGGACGCGGTCACGCGTCGGGAACGTGGTCGTGACCGGCGGCTCGGAGGGCGGCGCGGAGCCGCTCGGCGTCGGCGTCGAGACGGGC
>JAWWBG010000019.1:0-19250 GCA_033721095.1 Nitriliruptorales bacterium | reverse complement strand
CGGGCAGGTCCTGCTTGCGGACGAGGTCGTCCCAGTCGTTGGGCGGCAGGCTCGACATCATCGTCCTCGCGGCGTCCTCGCCCAGCTGCTCCTCGAGGACTCGAAGGAGATTCAGGCGCTCGGGCTCGCTCGGGGACAGGGTGCCACCTTCCGTGTGTCGCTGCAGCGCATTGGAGCGCGTCAGCCCTGGCTCGCGAAGACGGGCCGTTCCCGTCTGTGGACGACGGTGTCCTTCACTAGCGTCCGCGACTGATGGCCTCGACGAATCCTGTTGACGTCCTGCGTGCGCGTGGGTTCGTCGCTGACGTCACCGACGAGGACGGCCTGCGGGCCGCGTTCGACGGAGGTCGGGTCACCTTCTACGTCGGGTTCGACCCGACCGCCTCCTCGCTCCACATCGGCAACCTCGTCGGCGTCATGGCCATGGCGCACCTCCAGCGACTGGGCCACCGGCCGATCGCGTTGGTCGGCGGGGCCACCGGCCGGATTGGCGACCCCTCGTTCAAGGACGAGGAGCGCCAGCTGCTGGGCGACGAAGAGATCGACGCGAACCTCGCCGGCCAACGGCGCGACCTCGAGCGCCTCCTCGACCTCTCGACGCCCGAGGCCGGCCTGCTGGTCGACAACTTCGACTGGACCAGGGACGTCACCGTCCTCGAGTTCCTCCGCGACATCGGCAAGCACTTCTCCGTGAACGCCATGATCGCCAAGGAGTCCGTGCGCAAGCGCCTCACCGAGCGCGACCAGGGGATCTCGTTCACCGAGTTCAGCTACCAGCTGCTCCAGGCCTTCGACTTCGCGGTCCTGTTCGAGCGCGAGGGATGCATCCTGCAGGGCGGCGGGACCGACCAGTGGGGCAACATCACCGCCGGCATCGACCTGGTCCGGCGACTGCACGGGGCCGAGGCCTACGGGATCACCTGGCCGCTGATCGAGCGGTCGGACGGCAAGAAGTTCTCGAAGTCCACGGGCACCGCGGTCTGGCTGAACCCGGACATGACCAGCCCCTACGGCTACTACCAGTGGTTCCGCAACGTTCCCGATGACGACGTCATCCGGTTCCTCCGGCTCTACACGTTCCTCGACCTCGACGAGATTGCCGAGGTCGAACGCGCACACGCCGAGGACCCCGGCCGGCGCGGTGCGCACACGATCCTGGCCGCGGAGGCGACCCGCGTCATCCACGGGGACGAGGGCGTCGCGGCCGCCGAGCGCGCCAGCGAGATCCTGTTCGGGGAGGAGCCGTTCGCCGGGCTCGATGACGCAACCCTGGACGCTGCCTTCGAGGCTGCGCCGTCGCAGTCGTTCCCCCGGGACCGCCTCGGGCAGATCGGAATCCTGGATCTGCTGCGCGAGGTCGGCGCGGCGGCGAGCAACGGGGAGGCGAGGCGCCTCGTCACGGGTGGCGGCGTGCGCCTGAACAACGTCCCGATCGCCGACGATGCACATGTCGTGGACGCCGACGATCTCGCCACGGACAGGACGCTGGTCGTTCGCGTCGGCAAGAAGCGCTATCACCTGGCACGGTTCGAGTGAGGCGGCAGCGGCCCGAGGGGCGACCGGTAGCGTCGGCACCCGTGCCCCAGACCCGTCTCCTTCTTCCCCTGCTCCTGCTGGTCGCGGGTGTGCTCGGCCTGCCGACGACCGCGGGGGCGGCCGACGTCACGGTCCGCCTCCTCGACAACGAGTTCAGCCCGTCGGAGGTGACGATCGTGGTCGGGGACACGGTCACCTGGGTGTGGGCTGGCGCGAATCGGCACTCCGTTCGCTCCAACGATGGTGGCTTCGGGTCGCATGCCGACTGCGGACCCCTCAACCAGGCCAACTGCGGCGGCCCCGGGTCGACGTTCCAGCACACCTTCGGAGAGACCGGCAGCTTCACGGTCCGCTGCGAGGTGCACACGCTCGGCGGCATGGTCTCGACGGTCACCGTGACGCAGGCGCCCGCCCCGACCCAGCCACCGACGACGGCGCCCACGCCCGAGCCGACGGCCCCCGAGCCGTCGCCCACCGCGAGCCCCGAGCCGACGCCGTCGGAATCTGATCCGCAAGCGCAGCCGGAGCCGTCGGCGCCCGCCGTGACGGTCCCGGACGCCACCCCGTCGCCATCGTCGGCGCCGACGGCCGATCCGACGGCCGATCCGACCACCGACATCGAGTTCGAGCCCTTTGTCGAGGAGCCAGTCATCCCCACGCCATCCGAGACGCCGGACGTCGTGATCGCTGCGCCCGCAGGTGCCAGCACCCTTGCCCGCGCTCTGGGGATCGTCATGGCCCTCGGCGCACTCGGCCTGTGGGCCGGGCTGTTTGGACGGCTCGTGCTGTTCGCGGATCCCTGGGACGGATCGCCAACGGCCTGAGCTGCATCCACAGGCCGGGGAATTCGGCGACCGCGGTGTCACAGTGCCTGCGTACGGTGCCGTGCGTGGGGTGACCGGCAGGTTGTCGCGCCGATGCGACGACCGGTACGGTCCGCTCGTCCGGCGGCCGACCATCCAGGTCGGCCCTTCCCCATCCGGCGACCGTCGCCCGAGGGAAGTGCCCGGAAGCACCCCCGCTCTGGACGGCAATCGCCTCCGCGCGCGATTGCGACTGACAGGGCCGACAGACCGAGGGAGGTGCGGCATGCGCCGCTACGAAACGATGGTCATCCTCGCCGATTCGCTCGACGAGCCCGATGCCACCGCCCGGTTCGACGCCATCAAGGGCATCGTCGCCGAGCAGCAGGGCAACGTCGTCGACGAGGCCTGGTGGGGACTCCGTGAGCTGGCCTACGAGATCGACAAGCGCACCCACGGCTGGTACGGGGTGCTGGATCTCGAGATCGGTACCGAGGGCCTGGCCGAGTTCGAGCGCCAGCTGAAGCTCTCCGATGACGTGGTCCGCTTCAAGACCGTGCGTCCCGACATCCGGGTCACCCGCGCGAGCTGAGCGAGCACCGGTCACTCCACGAACGACACCGAGACAGAGAGAGCACGGATGGCATTCGAATCCAACTTCATGACGATCATCGGCAACCTGACCGATGACCCCGAGTTGCGCTTCACCGGCAGCGGCGTTCCGGTCGTCGGCCTCACGGTCGCCTGGAACCGCAAGTGGACCGGCCGCGACGGCCGCGAGGGCGAGGAAACGGTCTTCATGGACGTCAACGCCTGGCGCGACATGGCCGAGAACGTGGCCGAGAGCCTGCACAAGGGAGACCGTGTCGTCGTGATCGGCCGTATCAAGAAGCGCTCGTACGAGGCCCAGGACGGCTCCACCCGCTGGGTCACCGAGATCGAGGCCGACGAGATCTGCCCGTCGCTTCGTTGGGCACGTGCCACGGTCTCCAAGACCTCCGGCTCAGGCCGCAGCGGCGGCGGCGACGGCAGCGACGGTGGCAGCGACCTGCCCCCGCCACCCGCCGACGATGACGTTCCCTTCTGACCGATGCCCTGACGGGCAGACCCGACCCACCGTGCCGGCGACATCGTCGCCCTCGAAGCAGAAAGCGAGCCCATGGCACAGCGAGCCAACAAGTCCAAGCGACGCCGTCCACCCAGCAAGAAGTCCTGCCAGATGTGCCGGCAGCACATCGAGTACCTGGACTACAAGGACCTGTCGCTCATCAAGCCGTTCCTCAACGAGCGCGCCAAGCTCAAGGCGCGCCGGACGACCGGGGCCTGCGCCAAGCACCAGGCGCGCCTGACCGAGGCCGTCAAGAACGCGCGCGAGATGGCGCTGATCCCCTACACGACCCGCTAGTCGGGGAGGCCGACGATGAAGGTGATCCTCAAGGCGGAGGTCGACAATCTCGGGTTGCCCGGGGATGTCGTCACCGTCGCCGACGGCTACGGCCGCAACTACCTGATCCCGCGGGGCATGGCGATCCTGGCCACTCGCGGCGCCATGAAGGAGGCCGAGGCGCTCACGCGGGCACGCAAGGCCCACGAGGCCAAGACCATCGACAGCGCCGCGTCCGCCAAGGAGATCCTCGAGGGCCGCACGCTGCGGGTCGAGGCACGGGTCGATGATCGGGGCCATCTCTACGGCTCGGTCTCGGTTCGTGACATCGCCCGTGTCCTCAAGGAGCGCGGCCACGACATCGAGGCCCGCCGCATCGACCTCAAGCACGCGATCAAGCAGATCGGCACCTACCCGGTGCCGATCCGCGTCCACCCCCAGGTGACGGCCGAGGTCGAGATCGAGGTCGTCGACGAGGAGGGTCTCGTCACGCCCGAGACCATCGCCCAGCGTTCGGCCAAGCCACCGCCGCTGCTGGGGGCGGAGGAAGCGGAGGCAGAGGCGGCCGCTGCTGACGATGACGTCGCGGCCGCAGACGCAGCCACGACGAAGGAAGAAGACGAGCTCGCGGCCGCAGCCCTCGAGGCCGCCGAGGAGCTCGAGGCTGCCGAGGCCGCCGCCGCAGCCGAGGAGGAGGCGGATGCCGAGGCCACGGCTGACCAGGATGAGGCCGACGACGCCGACGAGACCGCCTGAACGGGGAAGGAGCTGAGATGGACGAGCAGCGTCCATCCGACGAGGACCTTCCCCCACGCTCGTCACCACCGCCTCGCGCGCCCCGGGGCCACGAGCGTGTGCCGCCGCACTCACTCGAGGCCGAGGCGTCCGTCCTCGGCGCGTGCCTGCTGTCACAGCGGGCAGCCACCGACGTTGCGGCCATCCTCGGTCCCGACGACTTCTATCGATCGGCCCACGCGACGCTGTTCGAGGGCATTCTCGCACTGCGCCGAAACGGGACGGGCATCGACTCGATCACGCTCACCGAGTGGCTGCGTGATGCCAACCGGCTGGGCGAGGTCGGCGGCGCCGCCGCGGTCCACGAACTGGCGCAGTCGGTTCCCACGGCCGCGAACGCCGAGTACTACGCCCGGATCGTGCGGGACAAGGCGATGCTGCGGCGGCTCATCGACGTCGCCGGACGCATGGCCGAGCTCGGTTTCGAGCCCACCGACGACGTCCAGGCCGTCCTCGACCAGGCCGAGAGCCTCGTCTTCCGGCTGAACGAACAGGGCACGGTCAACGACTACGCCGAGCTCAAGGAACTCCTCGACGAGGCCTACGTCGCCATCGAACAGCGCGCGGACCGCGACGACGATGTCACGGGTCTGCGGACGGGCTTCGTCGATCTCGATCGGCTGACGGCCGGGCTCCAGCCCTCCAACCTCATCATCGTCGCAGCCCGTCCGGCCATGGGAAAGTCCTCGCTGGCGCTCTCGATCGCCCGGTTCGTCTCCGTCGACCAGAAGAAGCCGTCGATCCTGTTCAGCCTCGAGATGTCCCGGCGCGAGATCGTCGAACGGCTCCTCTCGGCGCAGGCCCGCATCGACTCGACGCGGATCCGCGTCGGCAAGCTCGACCAGACGGACTGGACCAAGCTCGCGGACGCCCTCGGCGACATGTCGGACGCGCCACTGTTCATCGACGACACCCCGTCGATCACGATGATGGAGATCCAGTCCAAGTGCCGCCAGCTCAAGCACAAGCGGGGACTCGAGCTGGTGATCGTCGACTACCTCCAGTTGATGCAGAGCCACCGGTCGGTGGACAACCGACAGCAGGAGGTGGCCGAGATCTCGCGGGGGCTCAAGCGGCTCGCCATGGACCTCGAGGTCCCGGTGGTCGCCCTCTCCCAGCTGTCACGCCAGCCGGAGGCCCGCACCGACAAGCGTCCGGTCCTGTCGGACCTGCGTGAGAGCGGCTCGATCGAGCAGGACGCCGACCTGGTCGCCTTCATCTACCGCGACGAGGTGTATCACGAGGACTCCGAGGCGCAGGGCCTCGCCGAGCTCATCGTCGCCAAGCACCGCAACGGCCCCGTGCGGACCGTCCACCTCGCGTTCCTGAACCACCTGACCCAGTTCGCGAACCTCGCGCGCGGCGCCTCGCCCGCGGGTCGTGGACCCGCACCTCCGCCGTCGGGGCCGCCGCCGGAGATGTCACCGGTCTGAGCCCTCAAAAGCCGGCGCAATCCATCCACGCGCGCATCTGTGCGTGACGCCTGGGCGCTTCGTCGGCGGCAACAGGCACGGGAATGCCGTCGACGATCTCGGCCGGCCGCCATTCCGGCGTCATCGTGCCGTCCGGCTCGATCCGAACATGCAGCACGCCCGAGCCGGATCGCCCGCCCTCGTTGTTCCCCGTGTACCAGACGAAGTTTCCCAGGCCATAGTGGACGAGGGCATCGTCGATGAACCCGAACCCCTGGACGCGGTGCGCGTGCGTGCCGACGACGATGTCGGCGCCCGCGTCGACCAGCTTCGGGGCGAGGCTGGTCTGCCGAGGCACGGGACAGTGGTTCTCCTCCTCCCCCCAGTGCAGGTAGACGACGACGACGTCGTGCGTGGCGGCCGCTCGTTCGATGGCGGGCAGCAGTGACGGCAGGTGGTGGGGCTTGGCTCCGGGCATGCCAGCGCGGGCGGGACCGTCGTCGGTCGCGTCCCGGGCCACCCACAGCTCGTCGGTCAGCACCTCGGCGGCGCCGAGGAAGGCGATTCGCAGGCCGTTGATCGAGACCGAGTGTGGTGCCAACGCTGACGCGAGATCGCGGCCGGCACCGAACGTTGGCATGCCGGCGGCGGCCGCGTGGTCGAGGGTGTCGAGGAGCCCGATCTCGCGAAAGTCGAGCGTGTGGTTGTTGGCCAACGACACGGCGTCGATTCCGCCTGCCAGCAGCGCGACGAACGCCTCCGGTGGGGCCCGGAAGTTGTAGGTCTTGGGCCACGGTGTGCCGCGAGTCGTCACGGCCGTCTCGAGGTTGACGACGACGTGATCCGCCCCGGCAAGCAGCGGCGCCGCGGGGGCCAACAGCCCGGTTGGATCGGCCAGCAGCGCCGTTCGGAGGAACTCCTCGAAGTGGACGTCACCCGCGAATGCCAGCTGGACGGACCGGATGGAGGGGGTGGGCGAGCCCGTGGGGGTGGGCGGGCCCGTGGGCGGCGTCGAGGCGCCTGACGTGTCGCGCGGCGACGCAGCGCTGGTCGGGGTCTGGGCGTCCCACGTCGCCGTGCCGATCGCGGCGGCGGCCAGGACGAGTACGCCGAAGGCGACCAACAGGACGGCACGGGTTCGGGAGGGCATCTGCGCAGCTCCGGGCAGCCGTAGCCTGCCACGCAATATGGCTCCCGACGACGACGGTCCGCTCGCCGGTCACTTGCTGGTGGCCGCACCATCGCTGCTCGATCCCAACTTCCATCGCACCGTTGTGCTGGTGCTCGACCACACCGACGACGGCGCGCTGGGACTGGTCCTGAATCGGCCCAGTCGAACGGCGGTCGGCGAGCTGCTCGAACCGTGGGCCGCGGTCGCCGCCGCCCCGGGACTCGTGCACGTCGGTGGGCCGGTCGAGCCGACGGCCGTGATCGCGCTCGGCGGCGTCCCGCCCGGCGTCGCCACGGACGGCTGGGAGCCAATCGTCGACGGCCTCCGCGTGGTCGACCTGGGCGCGGACGTGGCGTTGGCTGCCACCGAGCTGACAGCAATCAGGGTGTTCGCGGGTTACGCGGGATGGGGACCCGGCCAACTGGAAGCGGAGGTCGGTGAAGACGCCTGGCTGACCGCGCCGGCGATGGCGACCGATGCACTCACGGCCGATCCCGACGGGTTGTGGCCCGTGGCCATGGAACGGGCGGGTGTCGATCCGCGCCTGCTGACGACGATGCCCGAGGACCCGTCGATGAACTAGCCGGTGCCGACGGGGCTGGATTCCTGCTCGCCGAGGAGGTCACGGGCCGTCGCCGACCGGTCGACGGTTCTCGGCGTCGGATTGGTGCCGAACACGACGTCTGCGGTGTTGGCGGACGTCACGGTGAACCAGTACTTCTCGTTCTTGTAGTGGTGCAGACGGTGGTTGCGCCAGATGGCCCGATAGACACGCGTCCTCGGCCGGTAGTCGGAGTGGATGAGGTAGTGCGTCCACTCGTAGACCACGCCAGTTGCTGCTGCGGTCACGAGGTAGGTCAGTCCACGCCCGGTCGTCGGAAAGGCCACCAACGCGACGACGATGGTGAGGGGCAGGACAACGAGCAGCGTTCCGAGCGGGATGAAGATCAGGGGCACGTGGCGTGGATCGGCATGGTGCTCGCGGTGCTTGCGTGCCACCTCGGGGTCGAGCGTGAAGCGGCCGATCTGCAACGGCTTCCAATGCAACAGGATCACGTGGATGAGCCACTCCTGGACCGGGAAGAACCCGATCATCAGCAGTGGCACCCACACGTCCCAGGCGTTCCAGTCACCGACCGCAACACGGGCCGCCACGGCGCCGACGAGCAGCACGGCCAGCAACTGGGGCGAGGTGTGCCGCCAGAACTCGGCGGCCGCCTGTCGCAGGGAGATGCTCCGGCGCCGGTCGCCGGTATCCGAGGCATTGGCCATGATCTGGTCGGCAACAGCGGTTGTCATTCGGCGTCCAGTCGTGACAGGAGCTCCTCCACGGCGCGGGATCCGCGGGCCAACAGCTCACTCGCAGCCACGCGGGAGGCGTCCGCGTTGCCGGCAGCAATGGCGTCCACGATGGCGCGGTAACCGGCGATGTGCGTCACCTCGTCGTGCAGCAACGGACCGGTCGCCTCCAGCAGCGGCTCGTACGCGTCGCGCAGGGCGTTGAACAGCAGCCGCAGCGCGATCGACCGTGCGGCGATGACGACCTGGTCCCAGAAGCGCAGCGCGATCTGCTGTCGAGCCGTGTCATCGGTCGCAGTGGTGAGCTCATCGAGGATCTCGCGCAGGCGCGCGACGTCGCCGTCGTCGCGTCGTTCGGCGGCGTGGCCGGCGACGAGGGGTCCGACGAGCTGGCGGACCTCGATGATGGACTCGATGACCGTGGGGTCGAGCTTGCCGCCGGCGACGAGGAGGTGGGGGAGGAGGTCGAGGCCGGCCGAGGTCGTCCAGTCACGGACGGTCGTCGACTCGCCCTGGCGGATGGCCACCAGCCGCGACTGGGCCAGTCGTTGGAGCGCCTCGCGAACCGCAGGGCGGGAAACGCCCAGTGTCTCGGCCAGCGCCCGCTCGGATGGAAGTGCCTCGCCAACGACGAGCTCGCCACCAAGGATGCCGTCGACGAGCTGGCCGAAGACCTCGTCGGGCAGCGACGTGCGGGAAACGGGAGCCAGCGCCATGGAGGGGAGCGTAGCCGTCAGATGGCTGATGGTCAAGTGGTCAGACCAGTCCGCTGGCCCCGGCCGCAGGGCTGGGGCGGGTCGTCAGGTTCCGGGCCGTTCGGTGAGACGTTGCCCGTCCAGCAGGCCGCTGATCACCAGCGTGCGGCCCTCGATGCGGAGCCCGGTGACGCGCGCGCCCGCCGGGAGCCGATTCAGTGGGACGAGGAACTCCGTCGGCCACGGCAGCGTCGTCAGCAGGCCGCGGTCCGGTTGGACCACCAGGCAGTTGTCACGCACCTCCAGGCGGGCATCGACGCGCACACCCGGAATCGTCGATGCGAGTCGGAATCCTCGTTGCGTGAGCCGGAGGATTCGGGCGCCGGTCGGGAGTTCCACCAGCGCGATCGCCTGGTCCTCGTCGAGGCGTGCGACGAACCGTCCAGCGTCCGCCGTGATCGGCTCGCCGGAGCCCCGCGGCGGCAAGTGCACGCCCGTGAGCTCGACATCGAGCCGGGCGAGCACCGCTGAACCCTTGCGGATCGGGAGGCCCTGGACGAACAGGTGGGCGGAGGGAAGGTGCCGGCGGTACAGGTGCAGCAGAATCGGCCGGCCCCGCAGGTCCACGTGGACGGGCACGCCAAAGGCCTCGGTGAGAGCGGCCTCGGCACGGCGGTGGGCCTCGGCGACGACCCGGCGCTCCGCCCACGACAGCCCGATCCCGATCACGGCGGCCACGAGGACCAGGCCGACAAGGATCTCCACGAGCACCCAGCACCAACGGCAACGTCAGGTGCGACAGTCTGCCACCGCGATGGGATGGTCCGACCCGGACTGCTGGCGCGCTGCGCGTCAGGCGGGTGTGAGGCTCTTCAACGTCGCCGTGTATTCGGACTTCTGGGCAACGCCGCTGCCGGCTTGGGTGACCTCGGAGGAGGACCGCTCCTTGAGGGGCAACAGGTCCTCGGGTCGGAACCAGCTCGTCGAGTCCGACGTGCCCTCCAGGTCACCGCTGAACTCGACGTGCTGGGTCACGACGGCCGCGCGGACGGTCGTCCCGCCCACGGTGACGTCCTCGAACCGAACCAGCTTGGCGGTGACCGTGAGGGTGACTCCGTCACCGGTCATCGTGAACGTGTTCTCCCAGCCGACCTCGCTCTCGGGCGTCCCCAGGGCGCCGGCCGGCGAGGCGACGAACGTGCGGTTGTCGACGACGTCGCCGAGCAGCCCGACCTTCACCTTGGCCGAGGTCCGCACCTCATGCAGGAAGAAACCGGTCTTCGCGTACTCCATGACCCGCTGGATGGTCTGGCCGTAGCCCTCGTCATCGGTCAGGTCGCGGGTCACGACCTGCCGCCCCCCCGACATCGCCGCCGCTGACAGGGTCGTTGTTGACGGCATCGGTTCCTGCGGCCCGTTGCCGAGCTGGGACCACCCGTTGGTTGCGTACGAGTAGGTACCGGTCGGGATCGGCTCGGGCGTGGCCCCTTCGGGGTTGGGGTTGGGCTGGCTGGTCGGCGAGCTCGTCGGGTCTGGCGGGGTTTCCGTTGGCGCCTGGGTGGGCGTCGCGGTCTCACTGGCCGTCGGGGATGCCGTCGCGGTCGTGTCGTCTCCGGGGGACCCGGACGGGTCCACGATGGTCGATGCGGTGGCGGACGGCGTCGCCTCCGGATCATCGCCGCCGCAGGCGGCCAGGAGCAGGCCCACCGTGAGGACGGCGGCCGTCGAGCGGATGGTCACGAGGCCCTCCAGAGGACGCGGGGATCATTCTTCTTCGGAACGCCCTCGGCGATGAGAGCGGATTTCTTGGGTCGGTACCAGGTGGTCAGCGGGATCTCGTCGACGAGAAGGACGATGTCCGGTCGTTGCGCAGGCTCGGCCAGTTCCATGTGGGCGGCAATCGTCCCCGGGTCGATCGTGCGTCCCGGCCGGGCGGTGACGGCTGCCACGGCCACGTCGTGCGTGGCCTTCTTCGACTTGCCGCGGACGCCGTAGACGACGGCCAGGTCGACGGACTCGAGCTCGCCCAGATGGTCCTCGATCGGCACGCTGGCCACGGGGCCGTCTTCCTTCAGGATCAGTCGGTTGGCGTGGTCGAGGAGCCAGTAGTCGCCCTGGCCGTCACGACGGAAGATGTCGCCGGTGGATTGCCAGGCGTCGCCACGGCGGAACACGCTGCGCAGCGGGCTCCCGGGCAGCGCGCCGCGTTCCCGGTCGACCTTGGCGAGCAGCAGCCCCGGCACGTCCACGCCACACGTGATCGCGTAGCCGTCCGGGCCGATCAACGGCCGGCCGGTCGCCACGTCGTAGCGGACCAGGGCCACTTCGGCGCTGCCCGGGATCGGACGGCCCTTGGCGCCGATCTTGCTGCTGCTCACGTTGGCCAGGACGGCGGTGCCCTCCGTCGAGGCGTAGAACTCGAGCACACGGGCGGGCGCGAAGCGCTCGATGACGCGCCGCCACAGGTTCGTCGGCATGCCCGAGCCGATGAACAGCCGGACAGGGTGGTGCTGCTCGGCCGGGTCGGGGTCCGCGTCGACGAGCTCGCGGCAGAGCGTCCACGTGTAGGACACGATCGTCGCGCCGTAGCGGCGGACCTCCCGCCAGAACGTTTCGGGCTTGAACTCCGAGGCCAGCGCCAGGCGTGCGCCACCCGCGACCGCGCCGCCGACGGCGACCAGCAGGCCCGACGCATGGTGGATCGGCGTGACCGAATAGACCGTGTCGTTTGCCGTCAGTGCCGCCGACGAGGCCGTGCCGTAGGCCGACAATGACCAGCGGCGGTTGGTGATTCGGCTCGCGTGCGTCTCGGCACCGCGGCCCGTGAACAGGATGAAGGCGAGATCCTCGGCGCGACCCGGGTTGGGGCTGTACCAGGAGGGCACGCGCACCTCGTCGGGGTCGATGCGCTCCATGTCCAGCAGCCCGAACCCGAGCTCGCGCGGTTCGCCGCCGCCACCGAGGACCATGACCGGGACGTCCAGGGCCTCCGTCAGGGCCGCGCCGTGCTCGGGGTCGGTGATCACCCGGCTGACCTCGCCGAGGCCGGCCTCGACGGCATAGTCCCCGTCGGGCCGCATCAGGACGGTGATCGCTCCGAGCCGGCTCAGCGCAGCGATGACCGCGATCGCCGAGGGTCGCGTGTCCATCAGCAGGCCAACGTGGTCGCCCTGGCGCACCCCGACGTGGATGAGGCCGCGCACGATGTTGTCGATGCGCCGCTTCGCGTCGGCGTACGTGTGCCCGCGACCCTCGAACAGGAAGAAGGTGTCGTTGGGGTTGCTCTCTGCCTTTTCGTCCAGCAGCAGTCCGAGGGAGATCGGCGTGTCCTTGCGGACCCGTTCGAGGCGCGCCAGGCGTGGCAGCAACCACAGGGCGTCGTCAGCCAGGGAGAGCACGGACCGGCCCGCCTTGCCGACCGTGCCTGCCACGTCTCGGGCAATGCCCTTGCCGACGTCGGCCAACAGCTCGGCGCCGTACTTGACCTGGGTCGTGGCCGAGCCGTCGCTCGCCGCCTCGGGCTCCGGGATCCGCTCGACCGACTCGGGAGGGGCCCCCACCTGCTCGAGGCCCTGGACCCACTCGATCATCGTCGGGATCGAGTCGGCCCGCGCCTTGGACCCGACGACGAGCCCGAAGTGGCCGGCCTCGATGGGCTTCTCCCACAGGTCCGCGCGAGGTGCCGCCTGCTGGATCGCCCGCACCGACGTCGGTGGCGCGATTTCGTCCACGGTGCCGACGAAGGCCAGGACGGGGCACGTGATGTCGGCCAGCGTCACCATCTGGCCCTCGATCGGGAAGCCGCCCGAGAGCATGCGATTCTGGGCAACGAACTCCGACATGAAGTCGGCCAGGGCCGGGCCGGGCCACGCGACCCACCCCTCCTGTTCCATGAAGCGGCGCTGTCCCTCGCGTTCCAGCAGCGCTTCTCGGTTGTGCAGCTGCATCATGAAGTCGAGACGGTTCTGCAGTGCCTTGACCGGATCGAACAGCTTGAACCCATTGCGTGACAGCCAGGCAGGCAGGGAGCGGTCGCGGAAGATCCGCTGGGAGGCGGCCGCGGCGATGTCCATGCCCCATTGCGGAACGGGGAAGGGTGAGACCTGGGCAACGTCGACGGCGGCACCGAAGGTGATCAGCGAGGCGATCCCGCTGCTGTGCCGGTAGGCGGCGGCCTGGTAGGCGAACATGCCGCCTTGCGAGTAGCCGGCCAGGTGCACGTCCCGACCCGTCAGATCGTTGGCTGCGGCAACGGCCTCGCTGACCGCCACGACGTGGTCGGCGAGGGTCCGTTCGAGGCCACCCTCTTCGTGCTCGGGGGAACCGAAGTCGACGACGTAGACGTCGAGGCTCGCCTCGTGGAGCCGGAGGACCACGCTGGCCTTGGGCGAGACGTCCCAGACCTCCGCCGACAGCATCATTGGCGGGACCAGCAGCACGGGTGGCCGGTCGCCGGGCGCCGAGTTCGCCGGGAAGTAGCGGCGGAGCCGGTAGTCCTCGCCGCTGGAGACGAGCTCGAACGGCGATGGTTCCTCATCGGTCTCGAGGCCGCCGAGGCGGGCGATCTCGAGGGCGTTCTGCGCCGCTGCGCCGATGCGGCCGGCTGACGTCAACAGGCCCTTGGGTGCCATGGCCATGCAGGGTCCACCTGGGGGAAGGGTGCAACGATATTCGGTCCCGTTGGCCCGTCGTACCGGGTCCATGCCATAGGGTGGAATCGGCCCCGAGGTCGCCGCAGGTGGGGGTTCTGGCCGTGATCGCTGTCGACAGTGGCGGGTTCGAGTTCCCCGACCTCCAGATCGACGACGTTGAGTTCCGGCTGCTCATCACGGCCATTCTCGTCATCCTGCTGCTGCTGACACGCTGGATCGTTGCTCGCGTTCTTCGCCGTCGCGTCGACGACGTCGAGATCCGGCATCGGGCACGCCGCGCCGTCACCTACGTGGTCACGATCCTCCTGATCGCGGGGTTGGCCACCATCTGGGTTGAGCCATTGCGGGGGCTGGCCGCATTCTTTGGTCTCCTGTCGGCCGGCATCGCCATCGCGTTGTCCGATCTGCTCAAGAACTTCGCCGGATGGGCGTTCATCCTGTCGCGCCGGCCCTTCCGTCGCGGCGACCGGGTCGTCATCGGCGACCACATGGGCGACGTGCTCGACATCCGCCTGTTCAGCTTCACCCTCCTGGAGGTTGGCGCCTACGTCGATGCCATGCAGTCCACCGGGCGCATCATCAACGTGCCCAACGGCAAGGTGCTGACCGAACCCATCATCAACTCGTCCGAGGGCTTCGCCTTCGCGTGGCACGAGATTCCGGTGCTGATCACCTTCGAGTCGGACTGGCGCCGTGCCGAGCAGCACCTGCTCGAGGTGCTCGAGGCGGACTGCGCGGACACCGTCGAGGAGGCTCGGGCGGCCATTGCCCGGGCCACGGATGACCTGCCAATCCGGTACCGCTCGCTGACGCCGACGGTCTACCTCACGGTGCGCGATTCGGGGGTCCTGCTGACGGGACGGATGCTCGTGCCCGTGCGCCAACGCCGCAGCCGTGAACAGAACATCTGGCGCGGCATGCTCGACCGCATTGCGGCCGATCCGACCGTCGAGCTGGCCTACCCGACGCTCCGGGCCGTCCACAGTGGGCAGCCTGTCGCCGTCGGGTCGCATGCCCCGCCGCCGGCGACGCCGGAGCCCATGCCCGAAACCGAGGAAGACATCGAGATCGTGCCGGTGGAACCGGCCGGCGAGGAGGACTGAGGCGCGGCGACTCCGTCGTCAGCGTCGACGAGCGGCCAGCGCGACGAGCGCGATGATTCCAGCGATGGCTCCCCCGACACCGCCACCGGTCCCCGGCGTTTCCGCGCCCGGAGCAGCCCGGACCGCGCCGACGTCCTGGACGGACTCGGCCGCCTCGGCAACCTCGTCCTCGCAGAACGGCATGTCATTCCACTCCTTGTTCGAGAACATCCGCGTCATGTCCGCGAAGTGCGGATTGGTGACGTCCTCGCTCTGGGAGTAGGTGACGATCGCGTTGGCGTCGACGGGGCAGTCACCGTCGACGAAGTTGACGACCATGATGAAGCTCGAGCCGTGCGGCACGTCCGAGTAGCCCTCGCTCGACGACCAGCTGGCGTTGATGGCGTTGAAGACGCCGAGCGAGCCGGGCCCACCGTGGATCGGGATTCGTTCGTCGCCGCGCATCTCGTACTGCCAGTCCCGCAGGGCACCGTCGAGGGGAATGCCAGCCCCCTCGAGATCGGCGATGGCATCGGCGAGTGCGGCCTGGACGCGGGGGTCGAGGACGTTGAGGGTGTTCGGTGTGTGCACCGCGTCGCTCGCGTCGAACGGGGTCAGCCACGGGATGTCCGTGCTCGGGAGGGGCCCCGGGGGCACACCGAAGGCGTTGGCCAGGTCACCGGGTGACACGAGGCCCTGGCCGGGGTCGAAGCCGCGCAGGTTCACCCAGAACCGTCGGAAGAGGACCGCGCCCGGCGAGTCGAGGTCGTCGCGGAGGTCCCACGCGGCCAGCACCGGGCAGGCGTCGGAGACGTTGACCGGGCCGCTGGAACCGAGCGCCTGGCCCCCCGGGAGGCTCTCGCACAGGCCGACGAGATCGTCGCGGACCAGTTCGGCGGCGTACTGCCGGTTGTTGAGCGTGGCCTGCCGCAGTTGTTCCTGCGTGAACTTCGTGCCGTCGTACTCGTCGGTGCCAGCGAGTCGTTCCTCGACCATGATCAGGCCGATGCGCGTGCGCAGGGTCCGTTCGGTTTCCTCGTCGCCGATGATTCGGGCGAAGCCGGTCAGTGGCTCGTGCGGGTTGGACAGCCAGTAGGAGTCGTTGCCGTTGGTCACGTAGTCGTCGCGGAACAGGTGGGGCAGGTTGTCGGGTCCGAAGATCCCGGGAACAACGGCATCGGGATCGGTGTCCCAGCCACAGTCCGACCGTGACGCATCCAGCACCGGGAGCCGCAGGGCGGCATAGGCCGCGACGCCGAGCGGCGTGTTGCAGACGGCGGCCTTGTCGTCGGGGACGTTGGGGACGACCGAGATGTCCGCGTAGTAGGCCTCGCCCGTGCTGTCGGCGGCGATGGTGTTGACCCAGGGAATCCCCTGGTTGCGCGTCTGGATCTCGAACAGCTCACGCACGGACTGGGCGTGGTCCACCTCGAAGAAGTGGTTGAGGTAGCGCATGTGGTTGTTGGCGTCCCCCATGGCCCACGCCTTGGCGGGCGTCCAGGGGAACAGGGGCAGGCCGACGATCCCTGTCACGACCGGCCCGTACTGGGTCGAGTACAGCGTTCGTGACTCGAGCGATCCGTCCGGCATCTCGATGGTGACCTCGGTCGCGTCCATGGGCGTCGGCACGCCGTCGACCAGGTAGCTGGTCGGGTCGCCGGGGACGAGCGTCAGCTCGAACGGGGTGAACCGATAGGCCGTCGAGACGGTGTGGCTCCAGGCGACGCCGGCGGTGTGGCCGATCAGGGCGAGGGGCACGCCGTAGAGGCCGGCCCCGGCGACGTCGAGAACGCCCGGGATCGTGAGGTGCAGCTGGTAGAGCCGCTCGCCGTCGTGCCACGGAAAGTGCGGGTTGCCCAGCACCATGCCCTTGCCGTTGGCCGTGGCTTCGGACCCGAGTCCGTAGGCGTTCGAGCCGATCCCGAGCGCCTCGCCGAACCTCGTCGGGATGTGCTCGAGGAGAGCCGTCTGGGCTGCGAGCAGGGCCGTGTCGTCCTCGGCGGACGCGGCTGCCGACTGCCCGATCAGGCTGGCGACGGTGTCGGCCGACGGAGGCTGCGCGCCGCCGATGAAGTCGATCGCGACCCCGGTGGAGGCCAACGAGGCGAGCTGCCAGAAGCGGCGGAAGGCGTCCATCTCCTCGAGCGGACCGACCCACTCGGCGCCCTGGCAACGCGGATCGGAGATGCCATCGGCGCCGCCCACGCTTGCCAGCCAGCCGTTCACGCCAGCGACATAGCCCCGCACGGCCTCGATGATCTCGGGATGGGGCCCGTGGGGTGGCGGCTTTGCCAGCTCGGCCTCGATCACGCCGCTCGCGTTGACGGCGGCGTAGAAGAAGTCGGATTCACGGTTGGTGTTGGTCGTCCCGTTGCCGTGGAACCGCCACGTCTCGTCCGGCCCGAAGTACTTCGACCGCTGGGCGTTCACCGTGACCGTGAAGTCCATCAGGGTGCAGATGTTGTCTTCCGCGAACGCCCAGCCGATGCCGAAGCCCAGGCTGCCGTAGCTGTCGGCGGTGACGTGCGGTACGCCAACGTTGTCACGTCGAATCGTGGCCGCGTACGACGTGTCGTCGGATGCATCCTGAGCGCCGGCGACGCCGGGGCCGACAACAACCGCCGCCAACAGTGCAACGACAGTGGCGGCCCGGCGGCCACGGGTTCCTGGCGTCATGAGACCGTGAGGGTGGTCTCCATGCCGGCCTCGCGGTGGCCGACGACGTCACAGAAGACCGTGTACGTACCGGCCTCGAGCGTCACGAGCTCGGCGCAGTCCGCGCTGGGTTCGGCCAGCACCCCGATGTCGGTGCCCTCGATGACGAAGCTGTGCTGCGCCAGTGACGGGTTGTCGAAGTCGATGAGGACCTCACCTGCCGCGACCTCCAGGGGATCCGGTTCGAAACGGAAGTCGTCGGTGGCCGTCACCGTCAGGCGCGTCGCGTCACCAACTGGGTCGTCCGGGCAGTCGTCCAGGGCGGCTGCTGCCGTGGTGGTGGCCGCGCCCGATGGGCTCGCCGTCTCGCCCGGATCGGCGTCATCGCCGCCGCAGGCGGCCAGCACGACGGTGAGCATGGCAATGAGGGCAGTGATGGAACGCAGATGCACGAGGGTTCTCCCGACCCGACTCGCGCTGGACAGTACTCGCGACCGTCTCCGAGCCGAAACGGGCGTCAGGTCGCGCTGGTTGACAGTCCCGGCTCGGCGGCGTCGAGACGACGGGCCGGCACGAGGACGAACGGCGTGGCAACGATGATGAGCACGCCGGCGCCCACCAGGACGAACTGGACGCCGAGGGCACCGGCCAGCGCGGGCGCGAAGGCAAGCGGGAGCACGCCCGACAGGTTCTGTTGCATCGTCAATGCACCCATGACCCGACCGACCATCCCCGGTTGCGTGGCGCGCTGGGCCAACGTTCGAACCAGCGGGATCAGGGCGCCCAACGGGACGCTCCACACCACGGCGCCGACGAGGACGATCGCAAGCGAGGCCGTCCCGAAATAGAGGGCAGCGCCGACGCCGCTGATCATCGAGATGACGATCGCCGCGAGGAACCCCAGGCGCCTGTCAGCAGAACGGTCCAGCAGCCTCGACCCGGCGAACAGCCCCAGCCCGAACAGGGAGTTGACGAACCCGATGGCAACGGGCCCGAGATCCAGGATGTCGCGGAAGTAGAGGGGCTCGAGTGCCAGCGACACCCCCCAGCTCAGTGATGCCAGGCCCATCAGGTACATGGTCAACAGCACCGCGCGGTGGCGGGCGGCGTACACGAACCCGCCGACGATCTCGCGCAGCGACGGTTCCGGCGCGTCCGTGTCGCGCGGGTCGAGCCGTACCAGGTTGAGCAGCGCCACGGCGGCGATCGAGGTCGCGGCGTCGAAGACGAACACCAGGTCGATCGGTGCCACCAACGCGATGAGGGCACCGGCTCCCGGGCCGACGACGACCGCGAGCCAGGTTGCCTGGTCGATGCGAGCGTTCAGCCGGGTCAGTTGCCGCTCGTCGTCGGTGAGCGCCGGCGCCATCGAGGACAGCCCGGTCTCGATGAAGCCGTCCGCGATCCAGGCGATCAGGCCGACCACGAGCAGCTGCGTCATGGTGGTCGTGAACGCGAGCCCGAGGACGGCCGGGACGAACGCGACCTCCGCGCCGATCAGCACCTTGCGTGCGTCCCAACGGTCGACCATCCAACCGCCGGTGATGTTGCCGATGATCGTCCCGAGACCGATCATCGCGGCGAGCACGGTCAGCTCGGTCGGCCCACCGTCGAACTCGAAGGCCGCCTTGCCCCACAGGCCCACAAAAAATGACGCCTCGGCCCCGACGCCCGACACGAATCGAGCGACGATGACATGGCGTGCATTGCGTGACTGGCCCATCGGAATGCCTCAGGGGAGCCGGGAAGCCTGACGTGGGGACAGG
>JAWWBG010000018.1:0-19432 GCA_033721095.1 Nitriliruptorales bacterium | reverse complement strand
CGCAGCCGACATCCACGTGTCCCAGCCGGACGGCACGACGGTGACCCTGCGCGG
Organism: Nitriliruptorales bacterium; assembly: GCA_033721095.1. Taxonomy (GTDB): domain Bacteria; phylum Actinomycetota; class Nitriliruptoria; order Nitriliruptorales; family Nitriliruptoraceae; genus JAWWBG01. The sequence continues at coordinate 19,378 of JAWWBG010000018.1, read as the reverse complement.
CCGCGACTCCCTCGAGCAGACAGTTGCCGACATCAGGTACGGGTACGGCGCCGGCGACTTCTTCCAGGTCAACGCCGACGGCGCCGAGGCGATCGTCGAGGCCGTGCTGGAGGCACTCGGCGACGTCGGCGGAGCGCTCGCCTGGGACCTCTACGCCGGCGTCGGCCTGCTGTCGGTACCACTGGCGCTGGCCGGCGCAGACGTGGTGGCCGTCGAGGGGAACCAGTCCGCCTGCGCCCACGCGACGGCAAACGCGGCCGCGGCCGGGGTCGAGGTGACGGTCGAGCAGGCATCGGTCCGCGAGTTCGTCAGGCGAGGTGAGCACGCCACCGACCCACCGGACGTTGTCGTCCTCGATCCTCCCCGCGACGGGGCGGGAGCCGAGATCTGTGCGGCGATCGCCGCCCTCGAGGTCCCATCCGTCATCTACGTCGCATGCGACCCGGCGAGCCTGGCCCGCGACGTCCGGACCCTGCGGGAGCACGGCTACCGACTCGTCGGTGCCCAGCCGCTCGCGCTGTTCCCGATGACCCACCACGTGGAGGTCATCGCCGAGCTGGCCCGCTGACGCGCGTCAACCCACGTCCTGGACCCGGGACCCGGACGTCATCTCGTGACACCCGTCACGGCCCAGCCTCCCCCTCGGACACGAACGACGTTCGCGACGAGCCGCACCGCGATCATGAGCTCCAAGCTGGCCCACAGCCACAGCAGGCCGCCGTCGAAGGCACGGACAACGACGACGAGCGCGATGCACAGCGCGGCCGCAACGACGCTCCACGTGCGCAGCCAGCCAAAATCGCCCGCGCCCATCAGGACACCGTCCAGGACGAAGACCACCCCGGAGAGCACGTGCGCGGCCGCAACGAACCACCAAATCGAGGTCGCGAGCTCGACGACGGCCTGCTGCTCGGCAAGTGCGGACGGCGCCACGAAACCGAGGGGCAGGAGCACCCCCGCCACGGCGACCCCCGACCAGGCGCCCCAACGCAGCAGGGCACCCGCCACCTCGCGGGCCTCGGCGGATTCTCCGCGCCCCAGTGCGGTGCCCACGAGCGCCTGGCCCGCGATCGCGATGCCATCGAGAAGAGCGGACACGAAGATCCACGTCGAGAACAGGACCTGGTGGGCAGCTGCTGCGACGGGCCCGATCCGCGCCGACGCGACGGCGACCGACAACAGCGCCAGCAGCAGCGCCCCGGTGCGCAGGAACAGGTCCCGCCCGATCGCCAACAGCGCCCGAACGTCTGCCTGCGCCGGCAGGCCGTGCCCTCGCAACGACAGCCCCAGCGAGCGCCCTCTGAGGACGAAGAGAAGGACGACCACGACCTCGGCGGCGACAGTCGCCCACGCGGCTCCCTCGAGCCCGAGGTCGAAGCCGAACACGAGGAGAACGTCGAGACCCGCGTTGAGCAGGTTTGCGATGATCACGAACACCAGTGGCGAGCGCGTGTTCGACACACCGCGAAAGGCCCCGTGCCCCACGTAGGACAACAGCAGGAACGGCACTCCGAGGGCACGAATGCGCAAGTAGCTCGTCGCCGGAGCGCGCAGCGACGAATCCGCGCCGGTCCAGTCGACGATCGATCCGGCCAGGAGGGCAAACATGAGTCCGGCGGACAGGCCGAGGCCGACCGCCAGCCAGACGGCGTGCGCGACACGACGGCCAGCCAGCTCGAGGTCGCCCGCGCCGACCGCCCGGGACACCGTTGCCGTCGTCCCGTAGACCAGGAAGTTGAAGATCCACGAGACGGACCCGAGCAGGCCCACCGAAAGGCCCAGTGCCCCGAGCTCAACCGACCCGACTCGCCCGACCACGGCGGTGTCCACGATGCCCAGCAGCGGATCGGCGATGAGCGTCACTCCGGCGGGCACCGCGAGCGCCACGATGCGCCGGTTGAGGGTCACGAACGGTCCCGGGGAATGCGCCACTGGCGACGCCAGGCCCGTTCGGCGTCGGCGAATCGGTCAAGGGAGGACACGATCTCGCTGACGGCGGTCAACAGCTCCTCGAGCTCGGACGTCGTTGCTGCCACGTCGTGGACCGCCGGGAGGGCTGCCACGGCCTCTGCGATCCCGCGCTGGCAGGCGTCCCAGGCCTCCTCGAGCTCGGGCACGCGCCAGGTGACCATCCATGCCGCGGCATCCTGGAGCGCGCGTTCCAGCGCCTCGATGCCCACACCCACGGGCGCCGGTTCCACGCGGCCCGCGGGCAGCGTGGAAAGCAACTGGCGCCGACCGCCCTCGATGACCGCAGCACAGTCCAGGAACGCCTGCCACGCCGCCCTGCGGTCGGCGGGGAGCGAGGGCTTGCGGTTGCGGAGGGGCATCGGCCGGCGAGGCTAACGACGCCGAACCGCGGGAACCCGACCGGAACAGGTCCAGCCGACGGCACCTGGACGTCGGACCTTCTCGACCTGCTGCCGGGACGCTCGTGACTTCCGGTGTTGCGGAGATACCCTCATGGCGCGCGCTGGAGTCCCGGTCCCCGCACCCGACCCGACTCCGCATGGCCACCCGAATGAGCGCCCCACTCCCCCCGCTGGCTTCGCATCCCTTCCTCGATGCGATCACGTCGCGTGTCGTCGTCTTCGACGGTGCGATGGGGACCGGGCTGCAGGCGGCCGGGCTGGGACCGGAGGACTTCGGCGGCGAGGACCTCGAGGGCTGCAACGAGGTCCTGGTCCGGACGCGTCCGGACGTGATCAAGGACCTCCATCGCGGCTACCTCGAGGTCGGTTGCGACGCCGTCGAGACCAACACGTTCGGGGGCGCACCGTGGGTCCTCGACGAGTACGGCCTGGGCGACGACACCGAGGAGCTCAGTCGCCTGGCAGCCGAGCTTGCCCGCGAGGCCTGTGACGAGTTCTCCACGCCCGATCGCCCCCGGTGGGTCGTCGGCTCCATCGGGCCGGGAACACGGTCGCCGACCCTGAGCCTCGGCAAGGACCCGGCGACCACCAACGACTTCATCGACACGGTGACCATGGAGGAGGGCTACCGGCGCCAGGTTCGCGGCCTCCTCGCCGGTGGTGCCGACGTCCTGTTGATCGAGACCGTCTTCGACCTGCTCCAGGCCAAGGCCGCCGTCGCCGCCTGCAACGACGTCTTCGTCGAGCGCGGCGAACGCGTCCCGCTGATGGTCCAGTTCACCGTCGAGAAGGACATCAACACGATGCTCCTGGGCACCGAGCCGCTGGCCGCGATTGCCGCACTCGACCCGCTGCCGATCGACGTGATCGGGATGAACTGCGCCACCGGCCCCGAGGACATGCGCGAGCACGTCCGGACGCTCTCGCGCCACTCCCGCAAGCCGATCAGCGTCATCCCGAACGCCGGCATCCCCGAGATGGTCGACGGCGCCACGTGCTACCCGCTGACGCCAACGGCGCTCGCGGACAACCAGCGGCAGTTCATCGCCGAGTTCGGCGTCTCGATCGTCGGCGGCTGCTGCGGCACGACGCCCGAGCACCTGAAGACGCTCGTCGACGCGGTCGCGGACCTGACGCCGACCCCCCGCGACATCGACTTCAAGCCGTCGCTCGCCAGCCTCTACAGCGCCGTCCCGATCGAGCAGGACACCTCGATCCTGGTCATCGGCGAACGCGCCAACGCGAACGGCTCCAAGGCCTTCCGTGACCTGCTGCTGGCGGGCGACTGGGACGGCATCGTCCAGCTGGCGAAGTCCCAGACCCGCGAGGGCGCCCACGTCCTGGACGTGTGCGTCGACTACGTCGGCCGTGACGGCGTCCCGGACATGATCGAGGTCATCGACCGCTACGCGGCGCAGTCCACGTTGCCGTTGGTGATCGACTCGACCGAGCCCGAGGTCATCGAGGCGGCGCTCACGCGCATCGGTGGCCGAGCGGTCATCAACTCGGTGAACCTCGAGGACGGCCGCGTCAAGGCCGATCGGTTGTTGCCACTGGCTCGGCGGTACGGGGCCGCCGTGATCGTGCTCGCGATCGACGAGGAGGGCCAGGCCCGGACGACCGACTGGAAGGTCGACGTCTGCAAGCGAGTCGCCGACATCGCGATCGGCGAGTACGGCATGGAGGCCGCCGACCTCATCTTCGACTGCCTCACCTTCCCGCTCGGATCGGGGCAGGAGGATCTCCGCCGCGACGCGCTCGCGACCCTCGAGGCCATCGAGCGCGTCAAGGAGGCGGTCCCGGGCTGCTGGACGACACTGGGCGTGTCCAACGTGTCCTTCGGGCTCAACCCGTCGGCCCGGCAGGTGCTCAACTCCGTGTTCCTCCAGGAGGCGATCGACCGCGGCCTGGACTCGGCGATCGTCCACCCCGGCAAGATCCTGCCGCTGCACCGGATCCCGGACGAGCAGGTGCAGGTCGCCCGCGACCTCGTCCTCGACCTGCGAGGACCGGCCGGCCAGGAGGGTGCAGCCGACGAGGGCTACGACCCCCTCCACGCCCTCATGGAGCAGTTCGAGGGCGCCACTGCCACGACCACATCCGCCGAGGAGCTGGCCACACTGCCGATCGACGAGCGGCTGAAGCGCCGGATCATCGACGGTGACCGCGACGGCCTCGAGGCCGACCTCGACACGGCGCTCGAGGACTGGCCGGCCCTGCACATCGTCAACGAGTTCCTGCTCGACGGCATGCGGGTGGTCGGCGAACTGTTCGGCTCCGGCCAGATGCAGCTCCCGTTCGTGCTCCAGTCCGCCGAGGCGATGAAGTCGGCCGTCGCCCACCTCGAACCCCACATGGAGAAGGGCGAGGCGTCCGGCAAGGGCCGGATCGTGCTTGCCACCGTCAAGGGCGACGTGCACGACATCGGCAAGAACCTCGTCGACATCATCCTGCGCAACAACGGCTTCGACACGGTCAACATCGGGATCAAGCAGTCCATCGACCAGATCCTGGCCGCGGTCGACGAGCACGAGGCCGACGCCATCGGGATGTCCGGTCTGCTCGTGAAGTCGACCGTCGTGATGCGCGACAACCTCGCCGAGATGAACCAGCGCGGCCGGGCCGACCTGCCCGTGCTGCTGGGCGGCGCTGCGTTGACTCGCGCCTACGTCGAGGACGACCTGCGCGAGCTCTACGAGGGCAGCGTCTTCTATGCCAAGGACGCGTTCGAGGGGCTGTCGATCCTCGACCAGGTGATGGCCTCGATCCGCGCCGGCACGCCGATCGCCGACGAGATCGCGGGGCGTCGCGAGAAGCGGGCTCGCCCGACGCGGTCGGACGACGCGGTCGCGCCGCGCACCGACAGCCGTGGCCGCCCCCGGTCCGATGTCGCCACCGACGCGCCGATTCCCACGCCGCCGTTCTGGGGCGCTCGCGTCGTGCGGGGGATCCCGTTCGACGAGGTCTGGCCGTTGGTCAACGAGGTCGCGCTGTTCCGCAACCAGTGGGGCTTCGGGCCCGGTGACCGGTCACCCGACGAGTACCAGCAGTTCCTCGAGGAGGAGGCCGAACCGGTCCTGCGGGACTGGGTGGACCGGGCCAAGCGCGACAAGGTCATCACGCCGGAGGTCGTGTACGGCTTCTGGCCGGCCAACGGTGACGGCGACGACCTGGTGGTGTGGGATCCCGAGGACCCCGGCGGCACCGAGCTGGTGCGTTTCACGTTTCCGCGGCAAACCCGCGGACGGTTCCTGTGCATCGCCGACTTCTTCCGGGACATCGACAGCGGTGAGGTGGACGTGCTCGGCGCCCACTGCGTCACGGCGGGCCGTCGGATCAGCGAGGTCGCCCAGGAGCTGTTCGCCACCGACGAGTACCAGCAGTACCTGTTCGCGCACGGGTTCGGCGTCGAGATGGCCGAGGCACTCGCCGAGCTGTGGCACAAGCGGATCCGCGAGGAGCTGGGCATCACCGACGAGGATGGCCCCGACAAGCAGGCCTGGTTCCGGCAGCGCTACCGCGGCTCGCGCTACTCGTTCGGGTACGCGGCGTGCCCCGATCTCGAGGACCAGGCCAAGCTCGACCAGCTGCTCGACTTCGCGCAGATCGGCGTCAGCGTCTCCGAGGAGTTCATGCTCGATCCCGAGCAGTCGACGAGCGCGATCATCGTCCACCATCCCGAGGCCAAGTACTTCAACGCTCGCTGAGCGGCACGGACCAGCCTCGCGAGCTGTCCGATTGCGGAGCCGTGATCGGCGCTGAGACCTAGCCTGCGCTGTGACAACGGAGACCGGCATGCAGCGCTCTCGTTTCCTCCCCGTGGCCATCGCGGCGGCACTCGTGCTGACGGCCTGCGGCGACGGTGGGGACGACCCGGTCGGCGACGACCCGACATCGGCCGGGACCGTTGGCAGCCAACCCGATGACACCGGCACCGGGACCGAGGCTGCGCTCGTGCAGGCCGCGACCGATCAGTGGAACGCCTTCACCGACAGGGACCGCGAGACCTGGTTCGGGACCTTGTCACGGGCCTGCCGGGAACGGCTCGGGTTTGCTCGCGTCGGGGACTGGTTCAACGCCCGCCACAACCGCATCGACCTGGCGGGAATCGCCATGTCAGACCTCGTGCTCGTGGACGTGATCGTCTCCGGTGACGGGAGCGCGGCCGATGTGACCCTGGACATCACGGGCACCTCGGAGACGTTCCGCGAGATGGTCCCGAATCGTTGGGTCTTCGAGGAGGGCGGCTGGTTCATGGACTCCTGCGCCGACATTGGCGAGGGCCAGGGCCAGCTCGAGGGATTCGGCACCGATCGCAACAACCCAGCGGGCTTCGGTGGCGTGATCGACGTGAACGGATGGCTGATCGCGCTTCGGCACATCGAGCCCGACGGGGAGGAGCTCATGATCGAGTTCGGCGCCGACCCGCCGGCCGCCGGCAACCAGCTCTTCTACGTCGAGGTGAGCATCGACTACAACGGTGCCGAGCCGTCCATCGTCGTCGGTGACGAACTGGCCTTTGCACTGCTCGACGGTGACACCGTCCTCGATGGCGACCCAGCCTGTGGCTCCGATGACCGGGACGTCTTCTACGACCCGTCGGCCGTGTACCAGCCAGGTGGCGACGGCAACTTCGAGTGGATCTGCCAGGAGATTGCACCCTCGCAGGCCTCGAGCCTGATGCTGCGCGTCGAGCACCTGCCGACCGGCGGTCACTGGTGGTACCGGCTGGACGGGAGCTGACCAGGCAGCCGGCGGGGTCGAGTTCGCACGGCCCGCCCGGGGTCGGCGGACGCCAACACGCCCGGCCGTAGGCTCGGCCCATGACGTCCTCGCACACCGTCCCTCCCGATTCGCTCGACGAACCGCTCGAGCTCGATCCGCGGGAGTGGGAGCCACGGCAGCTGTACTTCCTCATGACGGCGCTGGTGGTGCCCCGTCCGATCGGGTGGATCTCGACCGTCTCGGATGACGGGATCCGCAACGTCGCCCCACACTCCTACTTCAACCTGGTGTCGTCGCGACACGTGATGTTCAGCTCCAGCCGCGTCAAGGACACGATCACGAATGTGCGCGCGACCGGCGAGTTCGTCGTCAACCTCGTCGCGGCAGACCTGGCCGAGCCGATGAACTTCACGGCCACCGACTTCCCGCCGGAGGAGGACGAGTTCACGTGGGCGGGGCTCGAGGCGGCACCGTCGGCCGTGGTCGCGCCTCCACGCGTTGCCGCGGCGCGCGCACACCTGGAATGCCTGGCCGTCGAGGAGGTCCAGGTCGGGCCGTCGTTCGTGACCTTCGGTGAGGTCGTCCACGTCCATGTCGACCCGTCCGTCTGGAAGGACGGCCGGGTCGACCCGGTCCTGCTCGATCCACTGGGCAGGCTGTCGGGCAGCGGCTACGCCGAGCTGGGCGAGGTGTTCAAGCTTCGGCGACCGAGTTGGGCCGACATCCGGGACACCGGACCCGGCGAGGCCATCCCGCGGCGCTGATCGGACTGCGAGGGACTAGTCGATCGCGCCTTCGTCCCACTCCTCCCAACGACTGCCCTCGTCGAGGTCGTCGTCAGGCACCTCGGGATCGAGCTCATCGAGCAGCGAAACGTCGTCCGAGAACTCCAGCACGCCGGCGCGACCGTCGACGACGTCATCGACGTGCAGCGTCGCCAGTGGCCACCAGCGTCCCTCGTCGCCGATCTCCCAGAGCACCGAGATGCCCTCGGTGCCGTTGACCGCCCGTGTGAGCAGGCACGTGGGGCGGCGTTCCCACAGGTCCTCGAGACGCTCGGGCAGCTCGAGCCGATCACCGGCGAGGCCGGGCAGCTCCACGTCGTCGGCGAGGACCTCGAGCAGTCCCTCGAGGTCTCGGGCATTGAACGCTTCGTTGAGGGTGTCCAGCAGATCATCGTGGAGGACCGACACGTGCCCGTCCTCATCATCGTCGACATCGACGGGCCCGTTCTCGTCCTCGACGTGCCAGCCGCCATCGGCATCCTCGAGCACCTCGAGCACCTCGGTCGGCCCGTCCGGCTCACCCGCTTCGTCGTCGATCCGCGCCAGGCCGGCCTCGGCTGCGGCGAGCTGGATGTCGAGCTCGGACACGATGAGCCTTTCGTGGGGGGCACATCGTGCCCGCTCGTTCGCCACTGGACAACCGCCCGCTCCGGCTTGCACTTGACAGGCCGGTGCCGACCGTCCCCGCGGCGAACCGGCCACCCAATCGTGGGAACGGGGACCCGGCGCATAGCCTCCGATCGGGTCCACGCCGGGAATCCATGTCGCAACCGTCACGTCGCCTCATGCCGCTTGTGACCGCCGCGGTCCTGTGCCTGGCTGTCCTCGGCACGGGTATTTCCGACGAACCAACCGTGGCCGCGCCGCCGCCCGAGCTGGCGGCGCGACCCGTCGCCCCGCCGTCTCCCGCCCAATCCCCGAGCCCGTCCCCGGCAGCGATCCCGACCCGGGCGCCCAGTCCCAGCCCCAGCCCGAGGCCGGACGTCCCCGTCGTGGCGGCCGGAGACGGGACCTTCACGACGGCGGGCGGCAGTCACCTGTCGGGAACCGGCGGCCGCCTGGTGCGCTACCTCGTCGAGGTCGAGGACGGCCTCGGCATTGCTGCCGACGACGTTGCGGAGGCCGTCGACGCCATTCTCGACGACCCCCGCTCGTGGACCGGCGAGGGAGACCTGCGGCTCGAGCGGGTCGCGGGAGGCAGCGTGCAATTCCGGGTCACGCTGGCTTCCCCCGCCACCGTCGACCGGCTGTGCCGACCGCTCGACACGGGCGGATGGTTGTCCTGCTGGAACGGGGGCCGTGCCCTCCTGAACGTCGATCGATGGCTTCATGGCGCCCCGACCTACGGCGACGACGTGGCCGGCTACCGCCGTTACCTGGTCAACCACGAGGTCGGACACGCCCTCGGTCACGACCACGTCGGCTGTCCCGGTCGCGGCCAATTGGCACCCGTGATGGTGCAGCAGACCAAGTCGCTGTCCGGCTGCCTCCCGAATCCCTGGCCCCACCCCGACAATGACCCGACCGCCGGGCCGAGCCCAACTGCCAAGCCGGACCCGAGCCCGTCACCAGCCCCCTCGGGGCCAGCCCCCGCGAGCGAGCCGCCCCCCGGGCCCGCGTCGGAGTCCGTCCCCTCCGCCGGGCAATAGCCTGCGGCGCGCTCGAGGCGCCGTCCCGTCGCGTCACAACAGGAGGACCATGACGCGCATCCACGACCTGCTGGCCGATCGAACGACGGTGTCGTTCGAGTTCTTTCCGCCGAAGACGGACGCGGGCGAGCGCCACCTGCGTGAAACCCTGAATGAACTGGAGCCACTCCAGCCGTCCTTCGTCTCGGTCACCTACGGGGCCGGTGGATCCACGCGCGAGCGGACACATGGGATCGTCGTCGACCTGCTCGAGCGCTCGACGATGACACCGATGGCGCACCTCACGGGCTACTCGCACACGCGGCGAGAGCTCCAGTTGATCCTCGAGCGTTACCGGGACGCAGGCGTGGAGAACATCCTCGCGCTCCGCGGTGACCCGCCTCGTGACGATCCCGGCGCGCCCGTTGGTGAGCTCGCGTACGCGATCGAGCTGGTCGAGCTGGCCCGTGAGGTCGGCGGTGCACAGTTCTCGATCGGCGTGGCCGCACATCCCGAGCTCCATCCCCTGTCGGCCAGTCGCGCCGAGGACCGCCGGCACCTGGCCACGAAGCTCTCGGCCGCGGACTTCGGGATCACGCAGTTCTTCTTCCGCGTGGCCGACTACGACCGGATGGTGGCTGAGCTCGCTGACCTCGGCTGCGAGACGCCGGTCATCCCCGGCATCATGCCCGTGACCAACGTTGGGCAGATCGAGCGCATGGCCGCACTGTCGGGCGCCGCGTTCCCCGAGGAGATCGCACAGCAGCTCCACGCCGTCGAGGACGACCCCGCCGCCGTTCGTGCCCTCGGCGTCGAGCTTGCCACCCAGCTCTGTGCCGACCTGCTGGACATCGGTGCGCCCGGCCTCCACTTCTACACGCTGAACCGCTCGACGGCGACACGCGAGATCCACGCGGCCCTCGGGCTCAGCACGGCACGCGGCTGACCGCGGAATCGCCGCCGGGGGAGCTCGACCCACGCAGGGGCGCAGCACGTTTCCACTGTTCGCCCGGCGCCCGGTCGACCGTCCCACGCCGGGACCGCACCCTTGCCCGCATCTGAGTCCCCGGTCGCTTCGAGCTCCAGGAGCCCACGCAAACGTGAGCGCTGCACGCGTGTCCGACGCCGATCGAGCTGCGCTCGCCAGCAGTCTCGATCGCGCCACGGTCGGCCGTGCCCAGTCAGCCGACGAACGCTTTCGGGCTCGTGACGGTGACGACGACACCGGCGGCGCCTTCATGCGCATGCTCGCCGCCGAGGCGGCCGAGCGGCTCGAGGGTGAGCCCGCCGACATGATCCTCGACTGGGCGGCCAAGGTGATTCCGCGGTTCGTCATCACGTCCAGCTTCGGATCGGACTCCGCGGTCCTGCTCCACCTGGCCAGCAAGGTGTGCCCGGACGTGCCCGTGCTCTTCCTGGACACGGGGTTCCATTTCGCCGAGACCATCACGTTTCGCCAACGGCTGGCCACGGAGCTGGGCCTCACCGTCATCGACCTGGAACCGGAACTGACGGTCGCCGAGCAGGCCGCGACCCTCGGGCCGGAGCTGTACCGCACCGACCCGGACAGCTGTTGCGGCCTGCGCAAGACCAAGCCGTTGCGCCAGGCCCTCGCCGACTACGACGGGTGGGCCACCGGGGTCCGGCGGGTCCAGACGCCCGAGCGGGCGGCCACGCCCGTGATCGAGGGGCGTGCCCATGCCGGGCGCTATCTCGTGAAGGTGGCACCACTGGCGGCCTGGACCGACGCGCGCATCGAGGCCTACCTCGACGAGTACGACCTGCCGCGCCATCCGCTGGTCGCCGAGGGCTATCCCTCCATCGGCTGCGCCCCGTGCACCAGCCGCGTCGCCCCCGGCGAGGATCCGCGCTCGGGCCGGTGGGCCGAGGCCGGCAAGACCGAGTGCGGCATCCACCTGTCCGAGGATGGCGAGGTCATCCGCACCACCACGACACCGGGCTGAGCGAATGAGCTTCCGGCTTCCCATCGTCCTCGACGTCAACGACCAGCGCTGCTTGGTCATCGGCGGCGGGACCATCGCCACCCAGCGTGCAGAGCTGCTCCTCGACGCTGGCGCGCACGTGGTGATCATCTCGGAGGAGCCGAGCACGGAGATCGACGAGCTCGTGCGTTCCGGCCGCGCGGGGCTGATGAGGCGGCAGGCGCGGCCGGCCGACCTCGACGGCGCACGCGTGGCCTTCGTCACGCTCGAGGACGAGGTGGATGTCGACGCGCTGTGGGCGTACGCCAACGAGCACGGCGTGCTCCTCAGCTCGGCCGACGACGTCGACCACTGCCACTTCGCGATGCCGTCGGTGATCCGCCGCGGCGACCTGCAGGTGGCCATCTCCACCTCGGGCCGGGCTCCAGCACTTTCCAAGCGCCTGCGCACGCGACTCGAGGAGACGATCGGCGAGGAGGTCGGGCGCCTCGTGGACGTGCTGGCAGCGGCCCGGGCGCAGCTGGTGCCACGCACCATCTCGTTCGGTGAGTGGAGCGAACGGTGGTCCCGTGCGCTCGAACCGCTGGATGAGCTCACGGCGCGCATCGCCGCCGGCGACGACAGCGGGGTGCTCCAGCGGATCGTCACGGCCGTCCGAACCGGGGAACCCGCAACAGAAGCCGGCGACGAGGAGCCGTCCGCGCTGGCGAACGAGCAGGCATCGTGACCGACCCGCTGACCGAGCTTGCCGGCCCACCGGCAGCGGCGGGAACGGTTCACCTCGTCGGTGGCGGTCCCGGCGACCCCGGCCTGTTGACGCTGCGGGCCCTGCGCCTGTTGCAGACCGCCGACCTCATTGCCTGGGATCGACTGATCCCACAGACGGCCCTCGACGTGGCCCGGGACGACGCCGAGCTGATCTGCGTCGGCAAGCGCAAGGGCCAGCCCTCGTGGGAGCAGGCTGACATCAACCGGATGCTGATCGCCGCCGCGACCGCGGGCCGGTCCGTTGTCCGGCTCAAGGGCGGCGACCCGTTCGTCTTCGGCCGCGGCGGCGAGGAAGCCCTGGCATGTCAGGCCGCCGGGATCCCCGTCGAGATCGTTTCCGGCGTGACGTCGGCGATCGCGTCGGCGTCAGCGGCGGGGGTGCCCGTCACCCATCGAGGGCTGTCGGCGTCCGTGACGTTCGTGAGCGGTCACGAGGACCCGGCGAAGACGGAGAGCCAGTTGGACTGGGCCGCCCTTGCGGCCTCGCGTGGGACGCTCGTCTTCCTCATGGGGGCGACCCGCGTGGGCCACATCGCCGGGATGCTGCTGGCGCACGGCGCCGAACCGGATCTGCCGGCGATCATGGTCCGGTGGGCGACCACGGATCGCCAGCAGGTTGTCCGGTCCACGCTGAGCGAGATCGCGGACGCCGTGCGAGCCGCGGATCTTCGACCCCCCGCCACGCTCGTGATCGGTGCCGTGGCCGAGCTCCACGACGTGCTCGCCGGCACGGTTGCGCCGGCGTCGGGGTCCCGGCCCACGACGGCGGGGACGGTCGCTACTGGCCCCCGGCCGCGACCCTCGGATCCAGGGCGGGAAAACGCGCCAGGTACTCGGCTCGCTCGGCCTTGAGCCGTTCGACGATCTGGCGATACTCGTCCCCGCGACCCTGGGCTTCGTAGAGCCTCCGGGGCTGCAGCAGGTCCTCGTCGCCTTCGAACCCCGGTATGGACTGTGCCACCAGGTAGCCGAAGTCGGGGTCCTCGAACCACTCGATCGTCCCGTTGAGGATCCCCTGCTGGACGGCCGCCGAGTGGCGAATCTTCACCTTCTTGGATCCCGGGACGTCCTCGCCACCACCGACTCGGCCGGTGCTGAACAGGTAGACCTCGAGGTCGCAGGTCTCGAGCAGCTCGAGGAACCGGTTGGCCTGGCTGGCGTCGTTCTCGAACCAGAACGGGTTGGTCCCGGGAACGCGGAGGCTCTTGCCGGCCTCGGCCGCGCCGCCCGCGGACGTGCCCTTGGTCTCGCCCAGCATGAAGTAGTAGGCGGCCTGCTCGGGCTTGAGCCTGGCGACCGCCGGGATGATGTTCTCGTTGCGGTTCAGGATGAACAGGTAGTTCGCCTTCGGCAGGTTCCGCGGATCACGGTGCACGATGTCATCGAGGCCGAAGGTGCAGCGACCATTGGCCGTGTACGAGGTGTCGAAGAAATCGACGGTGCCGTCGTCGGCGACCGACACGTTCTCTAGCCACGCCGACGCGGACACGGCGCCACCGTGGATGGTCGGCTCCTCCTTGGGATCGAGCCCGTACGTCTTGGCGAAGCACCCGTTCTCCGTGGTGATCACCTCGCCACCGGGGAACAGGCCGATGAAGTCGTCCTGAACGGGCAATGACCCGCTGATGTTGCGGAAGGTCGTCGTGGTCTTGCCCGTTCCCGACAGGCCGATGATCAACGCCAGCTTCTCGGTGCCGTCCGGCGTCTGGTCGGCGGGGAAGGTCTTTGCACCGGAGTGCATGGCCAGGCCACCCCGGTCGTGGATGAGCTTGTTCCACATCCGCAGGCCGCCCATCTTGGACTCGCCGAAGTAGTCCGACCCGAAGACGCGGGTGATCCCCGCCTCGAGATCGACCAGGATCAGACAGTCGTTCGGCTTGCCCTCCGCCACGAGCGTCGGCGTGTAGATCACGGTGAACTCGGGCGACCACGCATCGTCGGGGGGGAAGTACAGCTGCTGCTGCATCGCCGGGATGTTGGCGTGGGCCTTCTCGATGTACAGCTGCGACCCGGTCCGACGGTCCTCGTCCGGGCCGATGTAGCCGCGAATCAGGATCATGTCCCGTTCGGCGATGTGCGCGTCCTGCTTCGCGGCCCACTCGGCGGCCTCGGCAACCGAGATCGTCGGCTTGTCGTTGGGCTCGTCAGTGACGAAGAACGTCGAGGGAGCAAGCCGGGCGGTGATCCGCGCCTTGTAGTTGAGGTTGCCGAACTCGGTCTTCTGCACGCCCGGCAGCAGTTCTTCGGCCCAGGAGCGCATCTCGTCCTGGGTCGGGTCGACCGCAACGGACCTGGCGTCGGGTAGCACGAACGACAAGGGCGACACTCCTGGGATGACCGGATGGAACGCGTGGGCGAACCGGCAGTGACTGGCTGGAACGGTAGTCGCCGCACCGGGGGTGGGCGAACGCAGAAACGGGGCCGGCGGTGCCGGCCCCGTTTCGGACGGGCGTGCGGTGCTCCACGCCCGTGTCCCCTCCGTGGTCAGCGGCGGCGCATGGCGAAGCCGGCCATGGTCACCAGCCCCAGCAGCGCCAACCCGCCGCCGGTCCGTGGGAGCGTGGGCTCCTCGGTGGGCTGGGCCGGGGCGACGTCGATGCCCGCGACCTGGGCGGTCGAGGCGCCACCGACGAGGTGAATGCCGCCGCCCGGCAGACCGGTCCCGATCACGAGGTCGACGCTGCTGGCCGTGGCGCCGGCCACGGGCATGCCGTCAACCTCGTCCGTGAAGGTCGTGACCTGACCCACACCCAGGATGGTCTCCAGGGGCGTCCCCGCAAGGAGGACGACGGGGTCCATGCCCGGTTCGACCTGGAAGCTGGTGTTCTCGCCGAGCAGCAGCGCGAGCGAGTCCGACAGGTCGATCGTGGCGATGGGGGCCGCACCGGACGACGTGACCTCCCCCGTTGCGCGGTCGAGGACGGCCATTGCCGACGTCGGCGTGACCGACAGGGACAGGATCGGGTCATCGGAGAGGTCGAGAAGGTCGAGCCCGACGGGCAGGCCTGCCTCCAGGACGGCGATGAGGTCACCCAACACCACGTCGGCGAAGTCGCTGGGAAGCACGTCGCCGACGATCGGCTCGAGCTGGCTGACGACCAGGCCGACGATCGCGCCGATCGCGCTGTCGACGACACCCTGGATGTCCGCGAGGGACAGGGTCGACAGCGTGAGTCCCGTCAGGCTGGCCTCCGAGACGACGGTGTCCTGATCAGACGTCGAGTCGCTGAAGGCACCACCCACACCGACGTGGAGCAGGTCCAGGCCGGCGAGCAGCTCGCGGAGCGCATCCGCCAGTGCGTCGACGAGCGACCCGATCTCCGGGAGGCTGCCGAGCAGGTCGGTCAGGACGGTGCAGACGCTGTCGGCGCCGATGGCGTCGATGATGGCCTGGGCCACCGGGTCGACGGCCGTGGCCACCTCGTCCGGCAGGCTGTTTCCAAGGGTCCCGATCACGCCGTCGAGCTCCGTGGCCACGTCGCCGAGGTCAGCGTCACCCAGCACGGCGTCACAGGCTGCTTCGAGCTGCGCGATGACCGGCTCGAGCACGGGACCGGTGGCCGAGGTCACCGTCGCGACGGCGTCGTCGAGCGAGACACCGAGCGTCCCGGTGAGCATGTCGACGATGGCATCCACCAGGTCGGGCACGAGCGACCCGTTCACCGACGTGTCGAGGATCGAGGTGGCCGCAGTGCCGAGCGGCATCGGCGACGCCGCGGCCCGGGACACGCTGCACACCCCCAGGAGGTCCAGACCGGCGATCCCGAGGTCCGGCGTCAGGCACTGCTCTGCATCGCTCGCAGGCTCCTGCGTCGCGGCACCGGACGACGACGCGGACGTCGCCCCGAAGGTCTGGTCGGCGATCGTGACGGCAATGCCGGCAGCGTCTCCAAGGGGTGAGGACTCCAGGGCCGAGGTCGTCTCGGCCAGCTCGACGGTCAGCTGGTCGAGGAGCTGGAGGACAACCGCGTTGGTCGAGGCGCCGCTGCCATAGGTGGACGAGGCGAGTGCCGTCGTGACGGGAGCAACGGCCAGGCCAAGGCCCACCGTCGCCGCCACTGCTCGCGAGATTCGATGCTTCATGGAATGCTTCTTTGTGAGGGGACCGTCCGGTCCATGGTCGTTTCTTGCTTCAGTCAACGAGCCATGCCGGACCTGGATGCACCCCGGAACGGGTCATCTTCGTCTGGTCACAAATGACCAGTCCTGCGGGTCCGCCTGGTCGCCGTGCGGACGCGAGCCGCGCACCCCGACACAACGATCCAGGGCCACGCGGGTGGCATGCCTGACTATGTTCGAGTCCGAAATTGGCCCGATTCCGCCAAATGAACGGGCCCCGTGAGCGCGAGGAGCACGAAATGGCGCGCCGCCCCATGAGCCAGGAGCACAAGGACGCCCTCGCGGAAGGGCGCCGGCAGGGCCGCGCCATCCGCGCCTACCTGGATGCCCTGGAACGCGGCAGGCGCCGCGGTCGTCGCGTGTCCCGCGAGGAGCTCCAGGCCCGCGTCGAGCGCCTCCAACAGCAGATCAGCGATGAGTCGGATGCCACCAGGCGACTCGACATGATCCAGCAACGGTTGGACCTCGAGGATCGCCTGGCAGCGGCCGCCGACGAGCCCGACCTGGCGGCACTGGAAGAGGAGTTCGTGGCCCACGCCGCGGCC
This sequence comes from Nitriliruptorales bacterium, assembly GCA_033721095.1. Classification (GTDB taxonomy): domain Bacteria; phylum Actinomycetota; class Nitriliruptoria; order Nitriliruptorales; family Nitriliruptoraceae; genus JAWWBG01. Next base: position 2,493 of record JAWWBG010000018.1, on the reverse strand, counting down.
TACAGCGACCGCAAGGGCATCTCATGGGCGGCGTGGCGGGAGCTGGGGGTGCCCGCGGCGACCCTCAAGCAGGCTGGAGTCCGCAGGACACGTCGAACGGGCTGAGCGTTGGCGGATCGGTCCTCGAGCGGCTCGGATCAGACGACGCGCAGCAGGTGGGCGGGCTCGCCATCCTCGGCTTCGTCGCCAGCCATGGCTGCGTCAGTCCTTGGCTGCTGGGCGGCCAGCGCCTTGCGCGCCAGGTTCGATGCCTTCTCGAAGGCCTCCAGGAATTCCTCGGCCTCGTAGCGCTGCGCCGCCAGTCGGGCGGGATCCTCGGCAGCGTCGATGACGAGGTCGATCTGCCGCAACGTGTCGGCAGCGAAGGCCTCCCGCTGCTTGCGGAGCGCGCGACGGATGCTGTCCACGGCGCCCTCGACCTGTCGGTCGACGTCACGCATGACCGCCTCCTGCGCCTGGAAGACGCGCTTGCGCAGGGCCGCGCGAAGCTCCTTGCGCGTACCGGGCTTGAGCAGCTTGCCCATGGACCAGCCGACCAGGGCACCACCGACGAGCCCGAGCGGGCCGAGCAGGGCGCCGGCAGCGGCGTAGGCAGCGCTGCCGCCGGCGAGGGAGCTGGCGACGGGCAGGGCGACGCCCTTCATGCCTTCCTTCTCGTCGTCCTCGAAGTCGCCTTCGGTCCGCTCGAGCAAGGCGAGGGAGGAGAGCTCGATCGGGGGCAGGTTGCCGGCCAACTCCCCCATCGCCGACGTGAACCGGTCCTCGAGGGTGGCCGTCAGGTGCTCGACGACCTGCGTGAGCGTCTGCGAGTACTCGGCGGCCGCGTCGGCACCGGCGATCTGGACGGCGGCGCGCAGGTCGTTGACGAAGTCGTTGACGTCGTCCTCGTTCCTGACGTCGTCGATCCGCTCGAGGGCGGGCTCGAACGGAGCCGTGACCATCTCGCGGACATGCTGGCGCACGGGCTCGATCCAGCGCAGGGACTCGGCGAGCGCCATGTTGAAGGTGTGCTCCATCTCGCCGATCTGGTCGGTCATGCGCTCGCGCAGCTCGCCGAGCCGTTCCGGGTCACGCAGCAGGTCCATCCGCAGGGTGACCTGGGCGCGTGCGGTGTCGGCCGCCCGGATGATCCGCTCGGCAGCGGAGTCAAGGACTGCCGTGCCGGCGGAGTCAGTGAGGAACGCCTCGAGGTCACGCAGCAGCCGGTCGGCACCCGAACGTCGCCACTTGCGCACGTCGTGCTCGAGCCGGGCGTTCCACGCGTCGATCCCACAGACGGGGTAGATCCGGACCTCCCCGTTGACGCCGGTGCGGCGCGTTCCCTCGACGATCCGCGACCCGACGTAGCGCAGCACGTCATTGCGGGCCTGCTGGTCGTGGAAGTACTGCGGGTACATGTTGCAGACGAGGAAGGTCTTCTTGAGGTCGCGGCGGGCGAGGTCCTCGAGGAACTCGAGCTCGGTGGCGCCAACGGTCGGCGGCGTCAGGAAGACGACGATGCCGGCGTCCACGCTGTCGAGCTCGCGCAGGGTCCGCTGTCCGTAGCCGGCTTCGACGTCGGCGTCGTCGAGCCCGGCCGTGTCCAGGAGCCGGGCACCGTGGCGCAGAAAGCCGACGGGAACGAACTGCTCGACGTGGGTCACGCCCAGCTGGTTGCGCGCGTTGTGGCGTTGCGAGGTGTAGGCCGCCGTCTCGTGCACCGCGACCTTCTCGACGCGCCCATCGGCGAAGTGCACGAGGCCATGGGGCGTCTCGGCGTAGGAGACGTAGACGGGAACCGCCGTCTCGGGCGTCACGTGCATGCTCGAGACCTCGCGGCCGACGAGCGCGTTCAGCAGCGTCGACTTGCCGCGCTTGATGAGGCCGAACAGGCCCACGGTGAAGCGGGTCGCGTCCAGGTCGCGGCGAAGACGGGTGAGCTCGTCCTCGATGAGGGACGTGGCGGCATCGTCGGCGCGCACCAGGCCGCCCTGGCGCTCCTGGAACATGCTCCAGGCCCGCTCGAAGTCGGCCATGGCCGCGAGGATCTGCCCCTTCTCGGCATCAAAGCTGTCGAGGAACTCGGCCACCAGGATCTCCTGACGCGTCTGACGGACCCGCGGGAGCGGACCGTCCACCCCCATTTCATCGGCACGTCGTGGGGAGACTTGAGTCCCGGGTGAGGAGACACGACTAGTCATTTCGGCCCATCAGAGATGGTCCAGCAGGGTGGACGCGGAGTCGAGGTCCACCGTTACATTGTCGTCCACGGCTCACACCGAGCCGACAGATCGCGGTCGCGATGCCGCGAAAGGACGGTGGACTGGGCAGGTTCTCCCCATCCCCTCTGCTGCCCGGTCGGGCATCACCGTCTTCGGCGCCCCGCTGCAAGCCCCCTGCGGCGGGGCGCATCGCGTTCCGCGGCGGCACGTCAGTCCTGGCCGCGGCCCCTGCCGTTGTCTGACCGGTAGACCTCGCCGTCCCAACGCCACGTGACGTTCGTTCGGAAGAAGG
>JAWWBG010000017.1:0-19716 GCA_033721095.1 Nitriliruptorales bacterium | reverse complement strand
GCCGGTGCCTGTACCTGTATCTCGACTACCCCTCGGTCGAACGCGAGAAGCAGATCGTCCTGTCCCGCGTGCCCGACGCGCCCGAGCAGCTGGCTGATCAGCTGGTCCGGATCGTGCGGTCGCTGCGCCAGCTCGAGCTCAAGAAGCCGCCGTCGATCAGCGAGACACTCGACTGGGCCCAGACCCTCCTCGAGCTCGGGTTCGACACCATCGACGAGAACGTCGCGCGGGCGACGATGAACGTCCTGCTCAAGTACCAGCAGGACGTCCACAAGGCCCACGCCCACCTGCGCCTGCCGCCCAACCCCGAGATGAACTGACCATGGTCTCGTCGGATCGCCTCGCCGAGGTCCTGGCCGAGCCGGGACCGGAGCTCAACGGGTTCCTCCAGCGCGTCCTCGACTTCGTCGACGCACTGCGACGAGCAGGGGTTGGCGCCAGCCAGTCCGAGGCCATCGAGGCCACGCGACTGCTGCGCCACGTTGACCTGCTCAACCGCCCCATGCTGCGCGAGTCGTTGGCGGCTGTCTGCGTCAAGCAGCACGTTCACCGGCGCGCGTTCGACGATCTGTTCGAGGTGTACTTCCCGGCGCGGGTCGCGCCTGACGACGACACGCCGATGGTCACCGATCAGCCACCCGAGGAACTGGATCCCGACGAGTTCGTCCGCCAGCTGCTCGAACAGCTCATGGAGGGCACGCCAGAGTCCATCCGCGAGATGGCGCGCCGCGCCGTCGACCAGTTCGGCCGCGTCGAGCAGCGCGACGGCTCGGCCTCCTACTTCCAGTACCGCGTGTTCCGGGCCGTGGACATCCAGCAGCTCCTGCGCGACATGCTCGCCGCCCAGACCGAGGAGGAGGGGGCGCCCAGCGCGCTGCAGGAGCGGCTCTGGCGTGACGAGTACGAGGCGCGCCTGCGCGAGTTCCAGGAGGAGGTCGAGGCCGAGATCCGTCGCCGCGCCGCCGCCCAGCGGGGAGTCGACCAGGTCGCCGACCGCATGACGCGACCACCCATCGACGAGGTGGACTTCTTCCGACTCACGGCGGAGGAGCAAGCCGAGATGCGCGCGGAGATCCGTCCGCTGGCCCGCAAGCTCGCGACGCGCGTGTCGGTCAAGCGCAAGCACGGCCGCGACGGCCGCCTCGACGTCCGGCGAACGGTCCGTCACTCGCTGTCCACGGGTGGTGTCCCGTTCGACCCGGCCTTCAAGCCGCGCAAGCCCCACAAGCCCGAGCTGTTCGTCATCTGCGACGTGTCGGGCTCGGTCGCAAGCTTCGCCCGCTTCACCCTCATGCTGGTGCACACGCTCCAGGAGCAGTTCAGCAAGGTCCGCTCGTTTGCCTTCATCGACACGATCGACGAGGTCACGGCACTGTTCGAGACGGGCGACTTCACCGAGGGCGTGCGCAGGATGATGAGCGAGGCCGAGCTGGTGTGGCTCGACGGGCACTCCGACTATGGCCACTCGCTGGAGAAGTTCCACGCCGAACACGCCGACGAGGTCACGCCACGCTCGACCGTGATCATCCTCGGCGACGCCCGCAACAACTATCGCAAGGCCAACGACTGGGTCCTCCAGGATCTCCAGAAACGGGCCCGGAGGTTGTTCTGGCTCAACCCGGAACGCGCCCAGTTCTGGGGGACGGGCGACTCGATCGCCTGGAACTACGCCCGCTACGTCGACGACATGGTCGAGGTGCGCAACCTCAAGCAGCTCGCCGAGTTCGTCGAGCGGATCGCGTAGGGCGTCCGGTGGCCAAGATCGGGTTGCTCGGCGGGTCGTTCGATCCTCCCCATGTCGGTCACCTCGTGGTGGCAGAGGGCGTCAAGTGGGCGCTCGGACTCGACGAGGTCTGGTTCGTCGTCGCCGGTGATCCCCGGCACAAGCCGGTCGAGACGCCTGCGGAGGTTCGGCTCGAGCTGACCCGGCTTGCCACGGTCGACAACGCCGCCTTGGTCGTCGAGGATCGCGAGGTCCGGCGCGACGGGCCCACGTTCACGTTCGACACGCTGTCGGAGCTGCGGGCCCAACGTCCCGACGACGTGTTCTTCTTCATCCTCGGCTCCGACGAGGTCGTCGAGCTGCCGAACTGGCACCGCGCCGAGGAACTCCCCGACCTGGTCACCTTCGTCGCCGTCGAGCGGCCGGGTCACGAGCTCCCGCGCGCCCACCCCGTGCAGCAGCGCGTCAACATCGTGCGCCTGCCCGGTATCGACATCTCCTCGACGGACCTCCGCGAGCGCTACGCGAAGGGCCGGCCCACCCGCTACCTGGTTCCCGACGCCGTCGACGAGCACGTCCGGTCGTCCGGGCTGTACCGGTAGCGTCCGCCGCAGCCTCAACGATCGCCCAGATGCCAGCCACCGCCGATGCCGTCGCCGCGGCCCTCGACGCCGTCCGCGCCGCCGTCGACAAGCACGCGGCCGACCCCGTCATCCTCGACGTCGCCGACCTCCTCGGCCTCGTCGACCTGTTCGTGCTCGTGACCGGCAACAACGAGCCGCAGATGAAGGCGATCCTGGAGGAGGTCGAGCGGCTCCTCAAGCAGGACCGCGAACGACGTCCCGAACGTCGCGAAGGCACCGTCGGCTCGGGGTGGTCGCTGCTGGACTACGGCGACATCGTCGTGCACGTGTTCAACCCGGAGCAACGCGCCTACTACGACCTCGAACGCCTGTGGGCGGACGTCCCGCGGCGCGCCGCCGATGACGGTGAGATCATCGAGTCCGACGCACGTCCGCCGGTGGTGATCGACGTGGGCGGCGAGGCATGAAGCGGCTGGTGCTGATACGCCACGGCCAGTCGGCGTGGAACGTCGAGCGACGGGTCCAGGGCCAGTCGGGCACCGGGTTGACCGACGTCGGGCGCGAACAGGCCAAGGCGGTTGCCGTGCGCATCGCCGACCAGTACCCGGGCGCGCCCGCCTGGACCAGCGACCTCCAACGCTGCGAGGAAACCGTCGAGTCGATCGAGGACGCGCTGGGGGTCACGGCCACGCGGCACGTCGGCCTCCGCGAGCGGGACTTCGGCAGCTGGACCGGCCAGCTCGTCACCGAGATCGCCGAGAACGACACGGAGCGCTTCCAGCGCTGGGCCAACGGCGAGGACGTCATCGGCGAGGTGGGCGGCGAATCGTCGCAGGTCCTCGGCGACCGGGTTGAGGACACGCTCGAGCACATCCTGGGTGAGCTCGCCGAGGGCGGAACGGCCGTCGTCGTGACGCATGGCGGACCGGTCTGGCATGGCACGCACCGCTGGGTCGACCTCGCCGAGCCCAGCCTCGGCGGCGTCGCCAACTGCTCGATCACCGAACTGGTCGAGTGGGAGCAACGCCGCTTCTGCGACCAGTGGAACGGGACCGGTCACCTGGCGCCCGAGCTCGTAACCACGCGCAAGGCTGCCGAGAAGCCGCGTCAGCGCGCTCAGGAGCCGGACGTCGGCGCCTGAGACTCGGTGGCCCGGCGCTGCACGCACGGCTCACCAGCCCCAGCGCGCCATCCTGTCGTCCTCCGATCGGCGCATGACAGGCTGGTGCCGTCGTGCATACAGTGATTCGTGACCGGACAGGAGCAGCCATGGGTGACGTGACGCAGCTTCGCGTCGACGCCGGCCCGGCCGTCGCGGACGACCTGGCGGAGATCTACGCGGACAGCGGTGAGGACCTCTCCAACGATCTCGACCTGATCATCCTCGACCACCCGGCCGTCGAGGACGTGATCCGGATCGTCGAAGCCGACGACGCCTGACGACGGTCAACCAGCCCGGCTGATCGCGCTGCGGCCGCGCCGCAGCGCGGCCACGGCAGCCAGCGCCAGTCCCGTGCCTGCCACCGCTGGCCGAATCGGGTCGTGCGTCAAGCTGGCCCACCACCCCTCGTGGCCGTCGAGTGACGTCGCGGCGGCGAGGAACGTGCCGCCCCCATCGGCGGGGACGGCCACGCGCCCGTCCGGGCCGGGGGTGGCCTGCAGGTCGGTCCAGGCCTGCCCGTCCCACCGGTACACGGTGGCGGCAGACCAGGGGGTGACGAGGAGCAGCTCCGCCGTGTCCGGTTCCCAGCCGACCGTCTCGATCTCGACCCGGTAGGCGTTGCCGTTCGGGAGCAGCCGGGGAAGCGGGGGCAGCGTCGCGGGGGCCAGGGGTGTGATGGAGATCCGGGCCGAGGATGAAGCGGCACGTGTCCGGATCGTGACGATCGCCTGGGCGTCGGGGGTCCAGACACTCGCGCCGCCGGCTGCCAGCAGCTCCGGGGTGACCTCCGCGGAGCGGCCGGTGGCCGCGGGCATCGACGTGCCGCCGCCGGGTGGTTCGACCCAGTGGTAGGTGGCAGCCGAGCCTGGGCTGTGAGCCAGCGCCGGCGACCCGATGGCGCCAGCCACGACCGTGGCAGCAGCCAAGGCCCGCCAGCACCCGCCGAGCGTCACCTGCGGACCGCCGAGGGCGGGCCCTCACGGCGGCGCCAGAGGGCCAGCGCCAGCAGGGCGATCACCAGTGCGAACGCGACGGGAACCTGCAGGCCGGTGGACGGCGTCGGCTCGGTCTGGGGCTCACTGGCGGCGTCAGGATCCTCGTCGGAGGGGTCCACGGCGCCATGGTCGGTGAACGGCCAGACGTCGTTCGTGACGCGAACGACCCAGAACCCGCTGGCCCCGTCCGAGTACCAGATCTCGCTGCGTTCGGGCACGAAGGCTGGTGCCGAGAAGTTGACCGGCGTGCCCCACTGCCCGAGGAACGTGCTGTTGTCGACCGGTGCGTTGAAGTAGGCGATCTCCCGCGGGTTGTGCGGGTCACGGATGTCGAACACACGCATCCCCGAGGCCGTCATGCCGCAGGCGACGATCCCGGGATCCTCACGCTGGGGAACGGCGCAGTAGTGACCGACGTAACCGAGGGCTCCGGCGGCCTCCGGGAAGGGGAAGTCGTTGGCGAGGTCCTCTGCCGCGCGGATGGCGGGATCATGGACCTCGAGCCGGATGTTCGAGACGACGTGTGGCGCCGTCTCGTCCGAGATGTCGATGATTCGACCGGCGCCGGGCACGGCATCCGGCGAGGTGAAGTTTCGAAACGAGACGTACTCGTCGAGCTCGACCAGGTACGGGTGCCCGTCGATCGTGACAGGAATGGCGATCTGGGGAATGCTCGCCTCCGGCCAGGTCGTCTCCGAGATGAGGACCGGCTCGGGATTCGCCGCGCGCTCCTGGATGGCGCTGGTGTCGTAGATGGCCACGCCACCACGGAACTGCCCGTTCGACGGGATCACACCCCGGTTCTCGATGTCGATTGGCGTGAAGTAGCCGCGCGACCCGTCGTCGCTGATGTTGATCCCATGCGAGTTCCGGGTCCCGACCCACAACGGCACGGGCAGGGTGGGATCCGAGATGTCGACCGCGGCGCTGAATCCCGTCGCCGTCGACGCCACGTAGAGCGTCATTCCGTCGGGCGCCATGCCGGATTCGTGGCCGAGGAAGCCAACGGGCGTCGAGGACAGCAGCTGGGGCTGGGTGCAGTCCTCGGACACGTCGTAGATGTCGACCAGGCCGGGGTAGGTCGCTGCGGTCCCCAGGACTGCCGCGAGCAGGCCGCGCCCCTCGTGGAGGACCAGGGACTCGTGCGGTGACAGCATCGCGGGCGTCGTGAGCGTGGTGGTGGCGACGGGGTTCGACGGGTCGGTCATGTCGAGGACGATGACACCGAACCCCGTGCTGGCCTGGTCAAGCACGTTGACCGGAAGGAGGATCGTCGAGTCGTAGAACGCGCACTCGGTGCCCTTCTGGTCGATGTACCGGAACACCTTGAAGCCGCCGGTCGAACCGTGATGCCCCACCAGCTCGGTGTTGCACGTGTAGGGCCGATCCGCTCTCCCGGAAGCCCTGTCCGCCGGTGGTATTCGTCCCTGCTCGGCGGTCTCGGGATCGGAGCCCGGGCCGCAGTCCGCCCGTGGCACGCCTTCCAGCGTCAGGTGCCCGTCGCCGATCGCGGGCAGTCCCGTCAGCAGGACCGTTCCCACGACCGAGACGACTGCGAGGAGTCGGTGCATGCGCAGCGTGGTGGCGATGGTGTGGCCTCCGACTCGTGGCCGCCTCGTGAGACCGGTGCGCGGTCCATCGACGCACGTTCGGCGTTGTGCCCACAATGCTGGGCGGCCACACGCGTTCGCGTGTGGCCGCCGAGCGTCAGCTCAGTGGTTCACCACCGGTGTCGCACCCGGTGCGGCCAGGTGCCCGACGTCAGCTTCGTGACGGCGTGCCGACGTGCGTGCTGCGCCTGGCGCAGGGATCGCACGGCCCGGACACGTGCCAGCGCGGGCACGAGCCGGATTCGCGAGCCGCCGACCATCGTCGTGCCGCCGACCAGCAGCAGCAGCGCGATGACCGCGAGCGCGACGCTGTCGAGCCCGGTCTCCGGCAGGGTCTCGGGCAGGACCTCGATGACGAAAACGGTCTCGTCGTCGTCATCATCCACCTCCGGTCCGCCGTGGATCGGGTCACCGGTCACGGTCGCGACGTTGACGATCACGTCGCCGTCGTCGTCACTCAGCGTGTGGACCGCCGTCACCGTGATGGACTCGCCGGGATCCAGGGTGGTCTGGGGCAGCGCGATCGGTCCGAGCACGTCGTCGACCAGCGTCACGTTCTCCAGCGCGACGTCACCGGTGTTGGTGACCACGTAGGTGTACGTGACGGTCTCGTCGTCGTCGTCGGTCGGGTCGAAGGTCGCAACCAGGTTGCCCTCCTCGTCAGCAACGACGCCGTCGGTCGCGTCCTTGACCACGTCGATCTCGGCCGGGAGATCGTCGTTCGTGATCGTGCAGACCAAGTGCTCGCCGAGGCCCAGGGTGACGCTGCCGTCAGCGGCACAGTCACCACCCCAATCAGTGGCCACGTAGCCCTCCAACGAGTCCTCGCTGGCGACGTACTGCCCGGCCGGCAGGTCGACCGACACGCCCCAATCGACCGGGTTGCCGTCGATGTAGGCCTGGAAGTCGTCGGCTGTCGCCGTCGCGCCGTCATCGTTGACGACGTTCTTGACCAGCGTGACGGATGCCGGGAGGTCGTCATTGACGATGGTGCACGTCACGTCCTCGCCCTCGTCCAGGTTGAGCGTGACCGTCAGGTCCTCACCCTCCAGTGACGTGCCGTCACTGCACTCGATCGAGTCCAGCACGTATCCGGGGAGGAAGTCCTCGCCGACCACCACGTCCGTGTTCGCGGGCACGTTCACGGTGTCGCCACTTGCCAGGTCGGCGTTGCCGACATGGAGCGTGAAGTCACCGGGCACGGCCGTCCCGCCGTTGTCGTTGACGACCTCCTTGATGACCGTGACGGTCGGCGGGTTGTCGTCGTTGGTGATCGTGCACACGCCGTCCTGCCCCGGTTCGAGCGTCACCGTGCCGTCCGCGGCACAGTCGCCCGTCCACGTTCCCGGTGTGTAGCCGGGGAGCGGGCTGTCCTCCGATGCCGTGTGCTCGACGAGTGCCTCGACGTCGTAGGCGACATCCCAGTCGACGGGGTCGCCGTCAATGCGCGCCTGGAAGTCGTCCTGGGTGTCGTTGCCGCCGTCGCCGTTGTCGACGATCTTGTGCAGGGTCAGGGTCGATGGCAGTTCGGTGTTGGTGATCGTGCACGTCACGTCGTCGCCGAGGCCGACCGTCACGGACGCGCCGTCTGCGGCACCGAAGTCACCGTTGTCGCACGACCACGTACCTGCCATGAACCAGCTGTCCTGGACATCCGAGCCGGCAGCGATCGCCTCGGCGATGCTGTGGCTGCCGGGGGCGACCTCCGTGGTGGCATCCCAGTCCACGTCGCCGCCGTTCAGGGAGGCCTGGAAGTCGTCCTCGCCGATGTTGTCGCCCACGGCGTTCTTCACGAGCGTGATGGTGGGCAGGTCCGGCGCATTGGTGACCGTGCAGGTCGTGGTCTCCCCGGCGGAGACCGAGATGCCCGTCAAGGTCGCACCGTCGGTCGATGACCCGTCGGTGCAGTCGATGCCGGTGATGCTCCAGCCAGCAGGGACGGTTTCGGAGACCTCGTAGTCGTTGCCCTCGAACTGATCGATGACCGTGTACGAGTCGCCGTGGCCAAGGCCCTCGCTGTGGATCAGGCCGTCACCGTTGGACAGGGAGATGTCGAAGTCCTGGCCGAAGTCGTTGCCGCCCTCGACCTCCTTCTCGACGACGACCGTGCCGCAGTTGGTGATGCCCGGGTCGGCGCCGGTGAGCACGATGTCCTTGTAGTCCGCGCTGTCGCTGTTGCCTGTGATCGAGCCCGGGATGACGCCGGCAAGCGATTGGCACTCGTCGTCGCTGGGCATGATGATGTTGAGATCGCTCAGGTTCAGGACGGCCTCGCCAAAGGAGGTGTCGGCCGACAGCGATGCCTCCGAGTCGGTGGGCAGGACCATCGACGGCGGGTCGAACTTGTTCTCCGCGGCATTCCAGAAGCGGATCTCCAGGTCGATCTGGTTGCCCTGGAAGTCATAGGTCAACAGGAAGTCACCATCCGAACGCGGGTGGAACGGGTTGCAGTCGTCGGCAACGACGGCACAGGTCAGCGGCTGGGTGTGGAACTCCCAGAAGACGACCGTCGAGCCGGTGGTCTTCGCGCGCTCCCACGCCACGTAGAGCAGGAAGTCGTCGCCGTTTCCGTTGGGGACCGTCTCGCTGTCGATCCAGATCTGGCAGATGTCTGCCTTGTCCGCGTTGGCGATGGAGTCGCTCAGCACCGGCGGGGGCGTGTCGTGGATGACGTTGAGCTGGTAGGGGGCGCCGTTGATGGGCGCGTCTTCCTTCTCGGCGCCGCAGGCGTCGGTCAGGTGGAGGAGGTCGCCGTCATCGTCGAGGACACCATCGGTCCCGTCGAAACTGGAACCGGGCAGTGTCGCGAGCGCGAGCCCGACGAAGTTGAACAGCACCAGCAGCATCGTGACACCGATGACTGTGAGGTGGAATGCTGAGCGAACGCCCTCAGAGTGGGTCGGGGGGTGAGCGGTCATTGCTGGAAGCCTCCGTGTGGGTTGTCCCCGTCAACACCACACGGTCGGTCTCGCCACTCGCTCCCTGCCGAGGGTGGGGGTGCGCCCCCTGGCAACCGGGTTCGCCCTCAACAGATCATCGCGCCCGTGGTGTTCGACCGACAGTGGCCGGTTGAACACCCTCCGTGCTGACGCGAACAATGTATCCGAAAACTTGAGGGACTGATGTCCCGAATTCAGATTCCCCCTTGGAGCCGGGGAATCCACGAGTCGAGGCGATGTCGAAGAGGCATTGACGTCTCGCCCCACGCTCTGTCCGGCCCGCCGCCGACCTTCGGACGGGGCTCAGATGGCCTGTTCTGGGCACGCCGAGTTGCTGAAGTATCGAGCGCATTCGGCATCCGTGAACCCTCGCGAGACCCGGGAGCGCGCGAACTCGATCAGTTGGTCGTGGTCGAGAATCCAGGCCTGGATTCCCGCGGAGGTTGTCCCCGTGTACAGGGTGCTGCCATCCTCGGACAGGGCAACGGCAAGCGCCGTGTCGCCGAGGATGACCTCATGGAGCAGTTCGCCCGTGTCCAGATCCCAGACGCGCACGCGGCCGTCGGCGGCGCCGGAGGCCAACAGCCCGGCTGCGACGTTGACCGCCAGGTCAGTCACCTCGGCTTCGTGCACCTCGTTCATCTCGGAGATCAGCTCGAGCGACTCGACGTCGAACCGGTAGATCCGAGCATCGCTGAGCCTGGTTGAGCGGGCGACGATCTCGCCGCGGTGCGGCACCCAGTGGACGTCCTCGAAGAACGGCAGGTCCAGGACGGGTCCTTCGCGCACGAGTGACAGGTCGTCCGTGGAGTAGGCAGACAGGCGGTGGGTTTCGTGCTGGTACGTGATCAACTCGCTTCGCTCCTGCGCGAACGTCGCACCGTCGCCCGGCACCACGCCGAGCACCGAGTTCGTCGCGATGTCCGACACCACGATCCAATGGACAGTGACGGTGTCGGTCTGCACCGCCACGAGCCGATTGTCGGGCGAGATCGCGAAGCCCTGGTTGAAGCCCGCGAACGGCGGCGTCGGCGGCTGGAGGCAGGCTGGCCCTTCGGCGTCGGTGTAGTCCCCCTCGGTGTGTGCCCCTGGCGGCAGGGCCGACCACTCCCACGTGCAGAGGCCATCGAGCACAGTGACGCGCCGGCCCGTCGCCGCGTCGTGGATGACGATGGTTCCTCCGCTGCCGTCCTCTGACCAGTCCTGTGAGGCGATCAGCCTGCCGTCGTGCGAGACGGCTGACATCAGCCCGAGCGCGGGCACGTCGAACAGGACCTCGGCGGTTGTTCGGTCCAGGACATGAAGTCGTCCGGGCATACCGGGGCCGCTGCAGCTGGCGTGGACCATGAGCCGATCGCCGCGCACCTCGAGACCTCCGGGAAGCAGTTCCATGCCCGCAGCTCCTTCCGGACCGCAGGGAGCGATGTTGACGATCTCCGGTCGGCCGCCAGGCGTGAGATCCAGAACGTGGACGGTCGGTGTGAAGGTGGATGTCAGCAGGCGGGTCCGATCGCGACTCAAACGCGGTTCCACGGCTGGCGCGTTGAACCCGCTGAGACGATCGAGTTCCTCGCCGGTCTCGACATCCCAGAGGCGGACGGTTCCGTCGGCCGACGTCGAGTACAGCCACCGGCCATCGATCGAGAACCGAGCCGTGAAGAGCTGAACGCCATCGGTGTGTCCGGTCGTGGTGGAGATGTGCTCGCCCGTGGCCACGTCGTAGATCTCGGTGCGGTGTTCGCCGGCCTCGGAAACGAAGGCAACGCGCGCTCCGTCGGCCGACAGAGTGACCGGCCCGTCCGGTGCAACGCCTGGCAGGGTGAAGAGGACCTCGCCGGTCACGGCATCCATCACCGTGCGTGATCCGCGGAAGTGGTCGACAGCGGCGATACGGCCGTCATGACTGAGCGCCGACCAGTAGTGCCCGCCATTGGCTTCCACGTTGGCCGCGATTGCCCGCTGTTCGCCGGTTTGCACGTCGGTGCGCACGACGTCGATGGTTGCCGGGCCCGTTCCGAGTGGCACGCATCCCTCCTCCCGGATGGTCTCGCTCGCGTACTGGTTCCACAGGACAAAGTCGTCTCCGTCCTCGGAGACGACGGCCGCCCACGCGATGCCCGGGGCGGCCCCCCACGCACCGCACTCGGTCGAGGGCAGCGTGCGCACCAACTCACCCGTGTCGACGTCGAACACGTGGACGCCGGCGGCAGCCGGGGGTTCAGTTGCCCGGCTTTCGTCCTGGGGTGAGAATTGCACCGTCACGAGCAGCTCGCGGTCCTGGCTGACAAACCGAGGGCGTACGAGGAGGTCGCCGCCGCCGTCAGCGAAGTCGTGACTCCAGATGGCCTCGCGACGGTCGATGTCGAAGAGCTCGACGACGCCACCCGGTTGGCCCGCCCAGGCCATGAGTCTCCCGTCGTCGGACATGTCCACCTGCGTGTTGCCGAGGATCTTCTCCGGCCACGTCGCCGTCAGGAGGGTTCGATTCGCTGCCGCCGCACCGTGCAGGGCGGCCGCAGCCTCCGGGTCGCCGGGCAGTCGCTCGGCCGCTTCCAGGGCCAGGAGCAGCGCAAGCTCGGGGTCGGCGTCGGCGGCTTCTCCTGATGAGGCGAGCAGTCGGCGGGCTTCGGCGATGTCGCGTTGATGAGCCGCATTGTCCCGAGCTGCCAGCGCCACGCCTGCAAGGACGAGCGCGACGACGGCAGTCGCGGACACGATGCTGATCGTCGCCCGCTGTCGTCGTTGCTTCGCGTGGGCCTCCGCGTCCTCCGCAGCGCGACTCGCAACGATGAGTTCACGCTCCTCGCGGGCGAGCTGCAGCGTCGTTGCTGCCGTCCACGCCTCGTGCTGGAGCAGCCGCGTGCCGCGGAGGAGATAGGCCGGCGTGCGGTCGTTCGACACCCATTCGTTGGTCGCCTGCGCCAACCGCTCATGCGCCAGCAGGTCCTCCCTGGCGTCGGCGATCCAGCTGGCCAGTCGCGGCCAGCCCGTGATCAATGCCTCGTGCGCCACCTCGACGACCGGCTCGCTCGAGCCGTCGGTGCCGGTCGTCAGCAGTCGCGCTTCAACCATTCGATCGATGACGGTCTCGACCACGTCTGCTCCGGACCTGTCGCGGCGCACTTCCTCGAGTGCGACGCGGCGACGGGTGTCGCCGGTGTCCTCTCCCGGATGCACCATCCGCAGCAAGAGTCGTCGCGCCACGTCCTGGTGGTCGTCGGCCAGGGACTGGTAGACCGACTCGGCGCGGTGGGCAAGCGCGCCGGTCACACCCCCGGTCGATTCATAGGCGGCGAGGCTCAGCGTCGCACCATCGCGTTGTTGCCACAGCTCCAGCAAGGCGTGTTGCAGAAGGGGGAGGGCGCCCGGCTCGCCGGCCACGTCCGCAAGGATGCGCCCCACCAGCCCAGGCTCCAGCTTGGCGCCGACCTGTCGAGCCGGACCGACGATGGCTGCCTCGTATCCGTCTCCGTCGAGCGGTGGCACCACGTACAGGCTCGTGGACAGAAGCTCGGCCAGTTCGGGGACGGTTGCAGCCTGTGGTACGAAATCGGCGCGGATGGTCGCGACTGTCCGCACCGGCGCGTCCGGTCCACGCACGGCACGCGCAATGACGCTGACGAAGCGGCGTCGCTTTGCATCGTCGTCGCACGCCGTGAACAGCTCCTCGGCCTGGTCAATCACGAGCAGCAGCCGCGATGACGCGGCGGCGCCGCGCGACGCCAGCAGCAACCTGGCAAGATCGGCGAGGGCATCGTCGTCCGTCCACAGCCGTCCAACCGGGTCTTGGCCGATGTCACCGAGTTCCGCCAGGGATGCGGCCAGCGACTTGAGCGGATCGGAACCAGGGGAGGCCAGCGCAACGATCCATGTGTCGGCATCGGGCAGCGCACCGGCGGTGAGCGCTGGCAGCAGCCCGGCAGTCACCAGTGACGACTTGCCGGATCCGGACGGGCCGGTCACCGTGACGACTTGCGTGTCGGCGAGCCGCCTGATGAGCTCCTGGACGTGAGCGTCCCGGCCAAAGAACAGATCGGAATCCTCGGGCCGAAACGCGAGCAGTCCCCGGTAGGGCACGCGATCGGTGTTCGACGGCGTCTCCGGCAGGAGCTCGAGCACCTGCCGGTCGTCTGGATCCTGCGGGGAGGTGGTGCGCAGGAGCTCCGCGTGGAGCGCCTGCGTTGGGGGTGAGGGGTCGACGCCCAGCTCCTCGGCGAACAGGCGTCGCATCCGCTCGTAGCCGCGCAGCGCGACTGCGACGTTGCCTGACTCTGCGTGTGCCGACAGGAGGTGTCGCCACGACGTCTCGCGAAACGGATCCAGCCGGATTGCTTCCTGGGCCGCGGTGATGGCCGCTGCGTGCTCGCCGGAGAGGAGACGGCACTCGGCCAGCAGGTCGAGGGCCTCCATGCGTTGGCCAGTGAGGTCGCGTCGCAACTCGGTCAGGATGGGGGCATCGATGCCTTCCAGGACTGGCCGCGAAGCGACCTGTCGGGCCGCTGACGCCTGGTCGCGCGCGGCTTCGATGTCTCCGTCATCGAGGAGGACCCGGGCTTGGGCGAGCTGGTGTGGGACGCGCTCGACATCGACCTCGGTCCGCCCCAACCGCGCTCGGTAGGTCCCTGTCGTGGCGACGATGACGTCGTCTGCGTATCCCACGTCGCCGAGGACGTGACGCAGTCGCGACACCAGTCCGCGGATTGCCACTCGCCACTGGTCGGGCAGGGTGTCGCCCCACAGCTGCCCTGCCAATGCTTCGACGGCTACCGGGCGCCGTCGATGAAGGACAAACGTGGCGGTCACGATGGGCAGTTGGTTCCCGCCGAACGACCGGTGACTGACACGGTGCGCTCCCCGTTGCAGCGACAGTGCCCCTGCCAGCGTGACGCGCAGCTGAGTCATGCCCTTGTCCCATCGCCGAGGTCACCGTAACGCGTCAATGAGGACGGCGGGCCGGCCACTTACGGCTCACTTACACCCTCGGTCGAACGTGCTCACGTGCCGCTTACACGCGGACGGGATCGTGTCTCCATCGCTCACGGAGACCAGGAGCACACCATGAGCAGCACGAAGACAACGCAGTATCCGGTGACGATCCCGTCCACCGGCGGCCACAGTGAAATCGAGGAGTCACGTGTCGAGCGCGGCAGCCGGAGCCATCGCGGTCGTCGCTCTGTCGTCGCCCTCGGGGCCATCGGGATGGGCGTCGTCATCTCGCTGGCAGTTCCACGAACTGACGCGTCCCCGAACGTGACCTCCCTTGCGGGCGAGGCGCAGGCCCTTCACGTCGAGAAGGTTGCGCTTGTCACGGCGCCAGCTCGCGTCGACTCGACCGGCTCGCTGGAGCACGAGCACGCGCTGTTCGCCGAGAAGCTCGGCATCGTCGGTCGTGCGCGACCGGCTGGCGACAGTCGTGAGGAGCGTCTCGATCAATTGCGCATGGAGAAGCACCAGTTGCTCCGGCACTGACACGAGGAAGCCAGCGGCGGCACCTCGCTGCCGAACAACAAGGAGAAAGATCATGAGGATGCAGCACCTGTTCGCAACCGCCGTCGGCCTGGTGGCGCTCATGCTGGCCGCCCCGGCGGTGGCCGACGCGCCCGACGAGTTCGTCGTCAGTCGCACGTTCGAATCGGTCAACGTGTGCACAGGCGAGCCCCACACCGTCACGCTCACGTTCGTCGTCCACGAACACGAGCACCGCGGGAACACCGTGTTGACCGTCAAGGGCAGTGGTGAGACCTCAGACGGCTATGTCGGGCAGAGCGCTGAAACCGACGTCGTCAAGGACGGGGACTTCGTCATCGTCCACGCGCGGTGGATGACCTCCAACGAGGAGACGGGCGGCAAGTACCAGGTTCGCCACGACATCACGTTGGACTTGCAGACCGGTGAGGTCGACGAGGACCTCGTCGTCCGATGTGTCCGTCAGCCGTCCTGACGGTGACAGCCACGGGTCACGGGTTGTGGGCGACTGCCGGGTTGCCCACAACCCGGATGACCCATCAGGGCTGACCTCGGATTCGTGGACCAGATGGGATTTGAACCCACGACCCCTTCCATGCCATGGAAGTGCGCTGCCGGGCTGCGCTACTGGCCCAAGTGACGCGACCGGCCGGGCCGCGTGGCGCGACCCCTGGCGGAGCCGGGTCGCAGTTTCAAAGGTTGTTGGGCCCGACCGGGCGCCGGCATGCGTATAGTGGATCGCGTAGTGCGAGGGCTCGCGATGGGGAACGGCCCTTCTGTTCTGGTTGGGCGCCGGCGGGAGTTGGCGTCGTTGCAGGACGTCGTTGCGCACCAGCAGAACGCCCTCCTGATGGGCCCGGCCGGGGTCGGCAAGTCGCGCCTGCTGGACGAGCTCAGAACTTCCGTCGGCGCTGAGGCGGTGACGATTGCCATCAGTGGGGGCGATGCCGCCTCGTCGATTCCGTTGGCGCCGCTTCTGAAACTGGTCCCGCCCGGTAGCACGGAGCCGGCACGCGCGATCCTCAGCGAGTTCTACCGCCGCTCGATGGATCGCTCGACGGTCATGCTCGTGGATGATGCTCATGCCCTCGACGAAGCCTCCGCGGCCCTTGTCCATCAGCTCTGTGGCGCGGAAGGCATCAGCGTGATCGCTGCACTGCGTCCCGGCGAGTCACAACCAAGCCAGATCGAGGCCATCTGGCGAGATGGCTTGGCGACCGACATCGCGTTGGCGCCGCTTGACCGGGCTGGCAGCGACCGCTTGGTTCAAGAGTTGCTTGGGCCAGCGGCTCGGGCGGTGCGGGGGCACGTCTGGGCCAGGTGCCGCGGGCATCCTTTGTTCATTCGTGAGCTCCTCGACAGCGCCCGGCGCAGCGGCGACCTGGCGTTCGTCGATGGGCAGTGGGAGCTGCTTTCCGAGCCGGAGCTTCCGTCTCGACTCCGAGACCTGTTGCTGCGTCGCCTCAGCGAGTTGTCAGTGAGTGAGCGACGGCTGCTTGCCCTCGTGTCCGTCGGGGGCAGCTTGGCCGAGGAAGCCGTGCCAGTGCTGGGCCTTGCGAAGGAAGGCAGGGCGCTTCGTGACCGCGCATTGCTCGTGCGCTACGGCCCCCGCTTGGCTCCGAGTCACCCCCTGTACGGGGAGCTCGTGCTGCATGAACTCTCGACGAAGGCTCAGAACTCACTTCGTCGGGATCTCGCCAACGCACTGGAGTCGATCGGGGAAGCGGAAGCGGTCCACGTCGCGATGTTGCGGCTGGACGCCGGGGAGCCGCTTCGAGCGAAGGAGTTGGTTCCAGCGCTCGAGACGGCAATTGCTGCTTATCACTCTGACTTGGCTGGCCGGCTGGTCGCTGCACTGGACGAAGGCCGAACAAATTCGTACACGGAGATGCTGAGGATGCAGGCCTTGGCCATGCAGGGTCAATGGTCCGAGGCAGAACTCGCGTTTCGTCGTGCACGTGAGCGAATGCGTGGGGGCGACGACGGACGCCTCATGGCTGAATGGGCGCGCCTCAACTTTGAGTTCCGTGCTGACCCCACTGATGTTGTGGCTTGGGCAAGGAATGCGCTGAAGACGCCGGGCGTCTCTCCGGCGGCTGCCGAACTGCTTGAGCTCGCGTTGATCAGGGCGCAGATGTTTTCGGGAAGCATGGCCCAAACCGTCGCCGATGTTGGCTCTTTTCTCGCGGTACCCCGGAGCCCGGCCGCCGTGGAACGCGCTCGCTTCGACCTCGGCACCGCGCTGGGTCACCTCGGGCGGCTCAGGGAGGCCTGCGAGGTCCTGGAATCCTGTCTCCACGAGCCCGCAGAGTTGCCGCCCATCGAGTTGACGCGAGTGCGCGCGACGTTCACGATGTATTCCGCTTGGCGGGATGGGCCTTCGGCAGCAGCGGCTCGGGGCGTTGCAGCGGTCCAGCGAGCCCGTGCCGAGGGTGAACCCGAGGACGAGTTGCTGGCCCGCATCACGCTGGCCGCTGCCCTGCATGACGGCGGGCGCCACGGAGAGGCCGCGTACGTGACGCATCGCCTGGCATCCCTGAGGGCATTCTTGGTCCAACAGCGCATTGCTGCCTTGGCCGACGGCATTCGAGCCTCTTCGCTCAGCATGCTCGCGGGGCGGTCGGGCGATGCCGAGGAATATCTGGCGATGATTCCCCAGCCTTGGGAAGGGCCGTACTGGGTGTCTGGGCCGTTGCTGTGGCTCGCCCGTGCCCGCCTGGATCGAGCGCGTGGTGCCTCGCCGCTGCCAGCGCTCGAGGCCGGCTTGGATCATGCGCGTCGTCGAGCCTGCGGTTTGCACGAGCTGCAACTCCTCCGAGAGCGGGCCCACTTCGGGCGAGTGGCCGATGTGACGAGCCGAGTTCGCGAACTCGTCGAGATGTCAGACACCCCGTTGGCGTCGATGATTGGACGAGAGATCGAAGCACTCGCTCGTCGAGATGCCCAGTCGCTCGGTGACGTGGCCCTCGCGGCTGCACGATTCGAGGCGGCCGGGATTGGACTCGAGGCCGCAGAAGCGGCCGCGTCGATTCACATCCAGCGCCAGAAGTACAGGGAGGCCGCCCGGAACTTGGCCCTCGTTCGCCACCTTTCTCAGGCCGTACCAGGGATGCACGTCCTTCGGCGAGGAGTCAGGGCCATCCTGACCGATCGCGAACGCGATGTGGTCGACCGAGTCGTCGCCGGTGCTTCAAACAGAGATGTTGCAGACGAGCTGCATCTGTCGGTCAGAACCGTTGAGCGCCATCTCTATCGGGTGTTCAAGCGGCTGGACGTTGATGGTCGGGGGGAACTTCGCGAGCTGCTCCGTGGCGACATCGAATCCCTGCCTGCGATCGTTCCTGTCGAGGTGTAGGGGAGCGACGGGCTTCACGCGCGAACACGCCAAGCCGTCCACGCAATCCCGCGTCGGAGACACCCAATCCCGGTCTCCGGGTCCGCCCTTGCCCCCGCAGGCCGTTACAACAACTGGTGCCGCAGCGTCTCGAAGGTGATGCCCGGTCCGGTTTCAGCCGGTGGACTGCAAGGGGGCCAGAATGAGAATCCAGAAGATCATGCTGTCAGCGACGGCAGCTGCGCTACTCATTTCGTTCACGACCTTGCCGGTGCTTGCGGGGACGGACACGGATGGCGACGGCGTCATGGACATCGATGACGATGACGACGACAACGACGGCGTCAGCGATCTGACTGACATCGACCCACTTGACCCGGATCGCTGTTGGGACATCGACGCGGACGGTGCCGACGACTGCACGATCGGGACCGACGATTTTGGCCCGTTGCCGGATTGGGATCCGAACAACGACGGCCCGGACTGCGACGCTGACGGGCTTGTCGACTCCTACGACACCGACGATGACAACGACGGCCGCCCCGACGTCGACGATTGGGCGCCGTGTGACCCGGAGATCCAGGACGAACCCGCGGATCCCAACGCGCCGCCCTTGGCGGATGCCGGTGGGCCGTACCTTGTCGCGGTTGGCGACACGGTCCTGCTGGATGGATCCGCCTCGACCGATCCAGAAGGCGCCGCCCTCACGTTCGCCTGGTCAACGTCGTCGGGAGCGTTTGACGACCCGTCTGCCGTCAGGCCTGCCTTCACCGCCGGCGATGAGGCCGGCATCGTCTCGGTGCAACTGCTCGTGGACGACGGAAACGGCGCATCTGACACCACGACCGTGATGGTCGTGGTCTACGACCCCGACGGCGGCTTCGTGACGGGCGGCGGATGGATCGACTCCTCGCCGGACGCGTGCAAGGACGATTCGGTCTGCGCGATGGGCGTGGACGGACGGGCGAACTTCGGGCTCGTTGCCAAGTACCACCGTGGTCGGGCCACGCCGGACGGATCGACGACGTTCGTCTTCAGCGCCGGCGGATTTCAGTTCGAGAGCGTGACCTACGACGCCCTTGTCGTGACGGCAAACGCCTCGCGAGCCCAGTACTGGGGCACGGGCGCGGTCAATGGCACCGGCGATTACCGCTTCCACGTGTGGGTTGCCGACGGGCAGTCGAGCGGAGACGACACGTTCCGCATCCGGATCTGGACCGACGGTGAGACCGACGAGGTGACGCTGTACGACAACGACGTTGACCGGTCACTTGGGGGCGGCCAGATCGTCATTCATGCAGGGGCACGCGCGAAGAACTGACTTGGCGGCAATCGGCCGCCGGGGAGGAAGGAGAACACGATGGGGAAGCAACACATGATCACGGGCGTCGTCGCCCTGGGGGTGCTCGTGTTCGGAGCGCCAGCGGTGGCCGATGCTCCGGAGGAGTTCGTTGCCACGAGCACATTTGACGACGTCAACGTGTGCACAGGCGAGCCGCACACGGTCATGCTCACGTTCGTGGTCCACGAACACGAGCACCGCGGGAACACCGTGTTGACCGTCAAGGGCAGTGGTGAGACCTCAGACGGCTATGTCGGGCAGAGCGCTGAAACCGACGTCGTCAAGGACGGTGACTTCGTCCTGGTCCGCGTCCGGTGGATGAACAGCAACGACGAGACGGGGGGCAAGTACCAGGTTCGACACGACTTCCACCTGGACGTCGAGACGGGCGAGATCGATGAGGAGATCGTCGTCCGGTGTGTTCGCGAACCGTGACCAGCCGGGGGGCGGGGGGGGGACGGGCCGGCGGGGGGCCGCGCCCGGGGCGGAAACAACAGCCAGACCAAAACGGCAAACACCACCGGCCGGGCGAGGGCCACACGGGGGGGGGGGCGCGCGGGG
>JAWWBG010000016.1:0-19811 GCA_033721095.1 Nitriliruptorales bacterium | reverse complement strand
GGTTGCGAGCTGGGCAAGGCGGAGGGGCCGGTCGGGTCGAAACCGCCCCGCCTGCGGGCCGGATCGATCCTGGGGTTGGGGATCCGGGACGAGCATTGCCGTCCACGTCGAGACCAGGAACGCGATCACGGCAACCCACAGCGGTCCCGGAACATCGATGAGCCACACAGCCAGCCCGCCCACGGCTGCCGCGACCGAGCCGCCGAGGACACCGATCCAGGCGAGCCGTCCGTTGGCCGCGACCAGCTCGGTGTCGGTGCCCAACGCGACGGGCATGAGCGCGTTGCGTGAGATGCCATGCGTTCGAGACGCGACCAGCAGCACGAACGCGAGCGGGAACAGCCACAGGGTCTCGTAGGCGAAGATCAGTACGAGCGCGGCGACGGTGCGCGTCGAGGACGCCGCCATCAGCGTGGTGCGATAGGCGGTCGGGAACCGATCGAGCAGGCTGCCGAGGCCGGGGCCGATGATTGCGAACGGCGCCACGGTCAACAGCAGGTACAAGGCCACGTTGCCGCGCGCCTCGGTCGACGGCACCGAGAAGAACAGGGTCCCGGCCAACGCAATCGCGACCAGGGTGTCACCGGCGGAGCCCGTCGCATGGGTCAGCGCCAGATCCCGAAACCCCTTCCCGTCACGCGTGAACAGCGTGTTGACGTGGCGGCCAACGGCCTTCGCGCCCCGAACGCCGCCGCGTCCAGCCAATCCCGCCGCTCGCCCGGTCAGGCGGCTGATGCGCTCCATCCCGGTCCGTGGGCGACTCGAGCCGCGGTCCGAGGACGTGGGCTCGACGGCGTCGGGATCGTCATGCGCCTGCACGCTTCTGACCGTAGCCGCGCGCGGGATTGCGCCGCCGCGGCCTCGACGCCCGGCGGCGTCCCCGCAGCGGCTGATCCATGGACCTGATCAGCTGCCGGGGTGCGACGCCAATCCCGGCGGTCGGGACGGATGGACGTCGTCGCAGCGCCGGCAGGTTGCCCGGACCGAGGTCGGAAAAACCTGGACGTCCAGGCGGCGTCCACAGCGACGGCACCAGCGCTCGGGATCAAGGGCGTCACCGGACACGCAATCGTGTCCGTCGACCTGGGCCTGCCCGCAGTGACCGCAGAACCCTTCGTCGTTCGTCCGTGTCGGCGATGGCCACGGCCTCGGAACATCCTCGCCGCGCGTCATGGCGCTACAGCACGTCCTGGAAGGCGCGGACCGGCACGTCCAGGTCACGGAGCAACTGCAGGTCCTGCTGCGGAGCCCGGCCGAGGGTGGTCAGGTAGTTGCCGATGATGAGGCCGTTGACGCCTCCGAGGATCCCGGCCGACGCGACGTCCCTGAGCGCGACCTCGCGGCCACCGGCCAGTCGCAGCAGCGTCCAAGGCAGGACCAGCCGAAACAGCGCGATGGCGTGCAGCGCCTCGCTCGGGGTCAGCACCTGCTGCTCGGCCAGCGGCGTGCCCGGCCGGGGATTGAGGAAATTGAGCGGCGTCTCGGTGGGCCGGAACTCGGCGAGCTCGAGCGCGAGCTCGGCTCGTTGGGTCGGCGTCTCGCCCATGCCGACGATGCCGCCGGTGCAGACCTCCATCCCGTGCGATCGGACCCGGTCGAGCGTGGCCCAGCGCTCCTCCCACGAGTGGGTGGTGACGATCTGCTCGAAGTACGAACGCGCCGTCTCGAGGTTGTGGTTGTACTTGACGACGCCGGCATCGGCGAGGGCTGCCGCCTGCTCGGCCGTGAGGATCCCCGCCGAGACGGCGACGGACATCCGGGTCTGTGACCGAACGACCGCGGTGAGCCGCAGGATGTTCTCCATCAGCCGTTCATCGGGCCCGCGTACGGCGTACACGATGCAGAACTCGGTTGCCCCCTGCGCCTCGGCGTCTGCGGCAGCCGTGAGCACCTCGGGTTCGGTGAGCAGTGGTTGGGGCTTGACGTTGCTCGGGAATGCCGATGACTGCGAGCAGAAGGAGCAGTCCTCGGGACAGCCGCCGGTCTTGCCGGAGACGATCGATTCGAGTGCGACCTCGGGGGCGGTCCAGGCCAGGCGGACGCGGTGTGCGAGATCGAGGAGGGCGTCGAGAACGGTGCCAGAACCCAACGGCGTCAACGGATCGATTTCGGCGAGCGCGTAGGCGTGTGCAGGATCGATCTCGCGCTGCTCGGTGAGGAGTCGCTCCTCGACGTCGGCAACGAGGCGGGCAGGGTCCGCGACGAACGCTGCAACGCCGTCTGCGTCGCGTGGGGGAGTGGTCACGGTGACTCGGAGGAGGACTGGGGCGGAGGCTACGCGAGCGACCAGGAGCCGCCGAACAGCGGACCGAGCCATGCGGGCGCTGCGGACAGTGCTTCGGGCGTCACGTCGTCGAGGTGGGGAATGATGCCGAGCAACCGTCCCTCCGAGAGGCGCTGGAGCTCGGCGACATTGGTCTGCTCGGCCAGGTCGGGCGCATCGGTTGCGCCGCAGATGATCACGCCGGCCACCGCGAGTCGGTGGTTGGCGGCAGCCTCCAACGTCAACGCAGTGTGGTTGAGCGTCCCGAGTCCGGGGCGTGCGACGACCACGACGGGCAGCTCGAGAGCGTGCGCGAGCTCCACGATGGTCGTCCCGTCCGTGCCCAGTTCCACCAGCAGTCCGCCGGCGCCCTCCACCACGAGCGGTCGGTGGAGGTCCGGTGTGACGGCTGCCAGCAGGTCCGTCCCGGTCAGCTGTTCGCCGGCGAGGCGGGCCGCAACGGCCGGCGCAAGTGCCGGGCCGAGGGTGACCCCCGTCACGGTTGGGACGCCGGCCAGGGCGCGCACGTCGGCCGCGTCGTCGTCGCCGTCCGCAGACCCTGACTGGACGGGCTTTACGTAGGTGGGCTCGTGGCCGGCGGCGACGAGACACGTGCAGATTGCGGCCGAGGTCAACGTCTTGCCGACGCCGGTGTCCGTGCCGGTCACGAGCCAGCCGCTCATGGCAGGTCGAAGGCCTTGATGGCCATCTGGATGTCGTCGTCAGTGTGGGTGGCCATCGTCGTCAGGCGCAGCCGTGCGCTTCCCGGTGCCACGGTTGGCGGTCGGATGGCGACGGCCAGCACGCCCTCCTCCAGTAGGCGCCGGGACAGGTCGAGGGCCCGCTGGTTGTCACCCACCAGGACGGGAACGATGCATGCTGCTGGTTCGAGGACGTCCAGGCCGAGGCGCCGGAGCTCGGCCGCCAACGTCGCGGCGTGACGTCGTGCCGTTGTGCGTCGGTCGGGCTCGGTGCGAGCGATGCGCACTGCCGCGTGGGCGGCCCCGACGGACGGTGCGCCGAGCGCCGTGTCGAAGATGAAGGAGCGAGCCCGGTTGCGCACGAGGTCCACGAGGTTGCGGCTGCCAACCACGACGCCGCCGGACGAGGCCAGGGACTTCGAGAGGGTCGAGACGATCGCCGTCACCCGTTCGGTGCAGTCGGACGCCGCCACCGTTCCTGCGCCCTCCGGACCGAGAACGCCGACGCCGTGCGCGTCGTCGACCACGACCATGGCGCCGTGGCGCTCCGCGACATCGCACAGCGCGGCGATCGGCGCGACATCACCGTCCATCGAGAAGACCCCGTCGGTGACCAGCAACCTCCGGCCGGGGGCATCGGAGAGCAGCCGTTCGGCGTGTTCGACGTCACCGTGTCCGTACACGCGGACGGATGCGCGCGACAGTCGACAACCATCGATGACTGACGCATGGTTGCGCTCGTCCGACACGATGGTGTCGCCCGGCCCCGCCAGCGTGGTCAGCAGGCCGAGGTTGGCGAGGTAGCCGCTGGAGAAGAGGGTCGCTGCCTCCTTGCCCTGCCAGTCGGCGAGATCCTCCTCCAGGTCGCGGTGTGGCTGCTGCGAGCCCGTGATGAGGCGGGAGGCGCCGGTGCCCGTCCCATGGTGCTCGGCTGCTGTGGCGGCAGCAGCCACGACCCGTGGATCGCCGGCCAGGCCCAGGTAGCTGTTCGAGCACAGGTGCAGGACCCGTCGCTCGGTCCCGTCATCGAGCTCGATGTCGATCCACGGGCCGGGTGGCCCTTGGACGTGCCGAAGATGCCGACGCAGGCCCGCTTCGTCGATGGCGGCCAGCTCGCCAGCAAGCCAGTCCTCGATCCGCTCGTGCGATCCCATCACGAGGTCGCGAGCGCGCGCGTGACACGGTCGGCGGCCTTGGCCGTGGACTCGACGAGGTGCCGGATGTCGTCATCCGCCATCGCCGGAGCCGGCATGAGAACGAGCACGTCGCCGAGCGGCCGCAGGATGATGCCGTCGTCGACCAGTGCGTCACACACCTGCTTGCCCACGGTCAGCGCGGGATCGAACGGCGTCCGCGTGTCAGGGTCGGCGACGAGCTCCACGCCGCACATCAGTCCACGTTGGCGCACGTCACCGGCATGGCGGACGCTCTCGAAGGCGCCGAGGGCGTCGGCGAGCACCGCGGCCTTCCGCGCGCTGAGCGCCGCGAGGTCCTCGCTGTCGACGAGCTTCAGATTGGCCAGGGCCGCGGCCGCAGCGAGCGGGTTCCCCGAGTACGAGTGGCCGTGGTAGAGGGTCCTGCCGTCAGTGGGGTCACCCAGGAACGCGTCGTGGATCTGTTCGGTCGTCAGTGTTGCACTCATGGGCAGGTAGCCGCCGGTCAGCCCCTTGCCCACGCACATGAGGTCGGGGGCCACGCCTTCGAGATCGGACGCGAAGATGGCGCCTGTACGGCCGAAGCCCGTGGCAATCTCGTCGACGATCAGCAGGACCCCGTGACGGTCGCAGATCTCGCGCAACCGCCGCAGGTGCCCGTCCGGAGCCGTGATGATGCCGGCGGCGCCCTGGACCAGCGGCTCGGTGATGACGGCTGCCACGCGATCGCCCTGCTCGGCCAGGACATCGTCGAGGGCGTCGGCACACGCCAGCTCGCACGACGGGTACTCGAGCGCGAGCGGGCAGCGGTAGCAGTACGGCGACGGGACTCGCAGCGTCTCGAACAACAGCGGCCCGTACAGCTCATGGAACGTGTCGATGCCACCAACGCTCACCGCGCCGAGCGTGTCGCCGTGATAGGCGTTGTCGAGGCAGACGAACGTCGTGCGATCGGACTCGCCCCGGTGCTGCCAGTAGGCATAGGCCATCTTGATGGCCACCTCGACCGCCGCCGCACCGTTCTCGGAGAAGAACACCCGTGACAGGTCACCGGGCGCCAACTCGATCAGCTGCTTGGCGACCGCAACCGCAGGCTCGTTGGTGAGTCCCAGGAAGGTCGCATGCGGGAGCCGCTCGGCCTGCGTGCGGATGGCCTCGACGATCTCGGGGCGATCGTGCCCCCACACGTTGACCCACAGCGACGAGTTGCCGTCCAGCAGTCGTCGCCCGTCCGTCGTCGTCAGCCAGCAACCCGCGCCCGAGTCGATGACCAATGGCGTCGTCTCGAGCCACTGGCGCTGCTGGGTGAAGGGATGCCAGACGACCTCGTGGTCGGCCCGGACCACCCGTGCGGTTCGGTCATCCATCGCCCCGGGAGCGTACGAGGCCACCCCCTACGCTCCGCATCCCGCAGCGAGGGCACATCGTGACCGAGATTCCCGGCATCGACGCCGATGGCGTTCGCCGGTGGCTGGCCGACCGTGCCGACGTGCAGGGAGACCTCGCGTTCACCATGGTCGAGGGTGGCCGTTCGAACCTCACCTTCACGGTCGCCGATGACAACGGGATCCAGTGGGTGCTTCGTCGGCCGCCACTGCACGGGGTCCTCGAATCCGCCCATGACATGGGGCGTGAAGCCCGCATCCTCCTGGCATTGGCCGATTCCGAGGTGCCCGTGCCCGACGTCATCGGACTCGAGTCGGACGAGGACGTCACGGGGGCGCCCTTCTACGTGATGCAGTTCGTCGACGGCCTCGTGATCCGCGACGAGCCGGACGCCGAGCGCCTGACGCCAGGCGCCCGGGGTGTCGTCGCCGATCGGATGCTGGAGGTGCTCGGCGCGCTCCACGCCATCGATCCCGAGGCCGTCGGCCTCGGCAACCTGGGACGCCATGAGGGCTACCTGGAGCGGCAGCTGCGGCGCTGGAAGGGTCAGCTCGACAAGGGCGCCAAGCGCGACCTGCCCCTGATGCACGAGCTCCACACGCGCCTGGCAGCCGACATCCCGCAGCAGCAGGGCGTGGCCATCGTCCACGGCGACTACCGCCTCGACAACATGATCGTCACCGACGACGGGAGCATCCAGGCCGTCCTGGACTGGGAGCTGTGCACGCTGGGCGATCCGCTCGCCGATGTCGGGCTGCTGCAGGTCTACTGGTTCGATCCCGAGGACGAGCCGATCGGCGTCGTGGGCACGCCAACGCGCCTGCCCGGGTTTCCCCGCCGGGCCGATCTCCCGGGGCTGTACATGCGCCACTCGGACCGCGACCTGTCCGAGCTGGCCTACTACGTCGCCTTTGGCCGCTGGAAGCTGTCGGCGATCCTCGAGGGCGTCGCCACGCGGTACGAGGACGGCGCCTACGGCGAGGAGGCCGCCGACGCCCTCAAGGCACTCTGGGGCGTCATCGATCGTCTCACGGAGGCCGCTGCCGAAGCCACGGAGGAAGCAGGACGATGACAACGCCGAACGGGAAAGTCCTCCTCGTGGACTACGGGGGTGTCCTCACCGGGTCGATTGGCGATTCGTTCGAGAGCTTCGAGACCGATCATGATCTCGAGCCCGGCACGGTCTACCGCATCCTGAGCCAGGCCTACGTCGGCGACCATGGCGGCCTCATCGGCCAGTTCGAACGTGGCGAGGTGACCAAGGCGGCCTTCGAGGAGGCGCTGGCGACGTTGCTGCGCAAGGAGGGCCGCGACGTCGATCCCGACGGGCTCATCGCACGGCTGTTCCGCTTCGCCGGCGACGACGGTGGCATGTGGGAAGTCGTCGCGAGGGCCCAGGCAGCCGGCATCCGCACGGGCCTCCTGTCGAACTCGTGGGGAACCGACTGGTATCCCTACGACAAGCTCAACGAGATCTTCGATGATCTCGTGATCTCCGGCGACGTGGGCCTGCGCAAGCCCGATCCCGCGATCTACCAGCTGGCCATGGACCGCTTCGGTGCCACCCCGGAGCAGTGCGCGTTCGTCGACGATCTCCACCACAACGTCCACGTTGCGGACGAGCTCGGCATGCACGGCGTGCTCCACGAATCGGTCGAGACGACCGTCGAGCGGCTCGAACCCTTCCTCGGTGTCAGCCTGACCTGAGCGTGGACGCGTGCGTCGAACGGGCGGTCAGCGGAAGAGGCGCTCCGTGAAGGCCCGGTCGAGTGCACGGGCGTCGGGGGTCCGCTGCATTGCGATCCAGCCGACGACCGCCGTGGCCAACACCAGGAAGCCTGCCGTGCGGTAGGCCGCCTGCACCGACGTGGCGTCCGCCAACCATCCCAGCGCAAGCGACCCAGCCGCCTCGGAGACGATCAGTCCCGCGATCATGGTGCCCGTGACCTGTGCCATGCGCTCCGGGCGTGCATGCCGCAGAAAGGCCAGCTGTGGGCCCAGCGTCCAGGCGAGCCCGACGCCCACCAGCGCGTTCGCAGCCGCCAACAGCGGCGCCCTGTCGGCGAACCGCATCGCGAGTCCGTAGGCCAGGGCCAACCAGACCAGGTGGGTCATCTGGAACGACAACCGCTTGAGGACCTCGGTCCGTCCGATCACGAACGACGTCACGGCCTGGGCGGCAGGCGCACTGATCAGCACGATCGTCCGCCATGCGTCGCCGTCGTCGGTGATGGCCGATGCCATGGTTTCCGGGACGGCCCCGGCCAGCGCTGACATCCAGACCACCGGCGCCAGGATGCGCAGGATCGGGTGTCCGAAGATCTCCCGGACGCCGGCCCGGACGTCACGGCCAACCGCGCGGCGATGCTGCTCGTTGATGCGCAGGCGGGTGAGAATGATCCCTGCGAGGACGAACGTCGCCGCGTCGGTGAGCAGCGCGGCATCGCTGCCGATGAGGTGGAACAGGGTTGCCCCGGTCAGATAGCCGAGCACCTGCCCCACCTGCTCGGTGGTGCCCGTCAACCCGAGCAGCGGCCCCCGGTGTTCCTCACGGACGCCGTCGGCAATCGCCCCCGAACGAACGGCGACGTTGGCCGCCCGAACGGCGCCGAGCAGTCCAGCCGCGACGAACACCCACGGCGTGGCGTCGAACAGGACGGGGAGCAGGACCGAGACGGCGCCCAGCAACTGGAGGCCGATGAGGGCCTCGCGGCGGGGAAGCCGGTCCAGCCAGGCGCCGCCGATGCCGCCCGTCAGCACCGCGGGAAGGCCCGCCACGGCCAGGACCGCCGCGGGTCCGAGGATCAGGTCGGTGCGCTCGAAGGCCAGGAAGAGCAACGCGCCCTGCGCGACGTAGTCCCCCACGACCGACATCGCGAACGCCGCGTACAACCGGCCGACCACGGGCTCGCGCAGCGCCGCCCGATACCCAACGGAAGGTTGTTGCGTGCTCATCCGACCCGATTCTGCGTGTCGCAGGTGCACATCAAAGCCGGTTCGCCATCCGGGTGGTGACAACCCACCCGGGTAGCGTTGCGGGCATGACTCCCAACGGGAACTCCGAGGAACGGCTCGCGCTGTTCGTCGATCACGAGAACGTGGCCATCGGCGCGCGCGACATCGGCATGCGCTTCGAGCTGGGACCACTCCTCGACGCACTGGCTGCACGTGGCCGATTGGTCGTGCGCCGTTCGTACGGCGACTGGAACCTGTTTCGCGAGGACCGGCGTGGCTATGTCGATGCCAATGTC
Organism: Nitriliruptorales bacterium; assembly: GCA_033721095.1. Taxonomy (GTDB): domain Bacteria; phylum Actinomycetota; class Nitriliruptoria; order Nitriliruptorales; family Nitriliruptoraceae; genus JAWWBG01. Next base: position 11,056 of record JAWWBG010000016.1, on the reverse strand, counting down.
GAGCTGATCGAGATCCCCCAGCGCAGCGACTCCGTCCGCAAGAACGCCGCCGACATCCAGATGGCAGTCGATGCAATGGAGCTCGCGTTCACGCGGGACTTCGTGTCGACCTTCGTGATCGTGTCGGGTGACTCCGACTTCACCCCGCTGGTCTCCAAGCTGCGCGAGCTCGACAAGCGCGTCATCGGCGTGGGCATGAAGGGCTCGACGTCGGGCATGTTGCCGCTCGCCTGCGACGAGTTCATCTTCTACAACCGCCTCGAGGGCGCGCCGCTGCGCACGCCCAGGGACAAGGCCAAGGGCCGTTCGGGGTCGGACAAGAAGAAGTCCAAGAAGGCCGCCGAGACCTCCTCCACGGGCAAGGAGGACCTCAAGAAGCTCGAGCGCCTGATCCGCCGCACCCTGTCGGGTGTTCAGGCGTCCGGGGCCGGGACCGTGCAGGCGTCAAACCTCAAGCGCGCCTTGTTGCGGACCGACCCGACCTTCAGCGAACAGGACTACGGCTTTCGCGCATTTCGGGAGCTCCTCAACCACCTGGCCGAGTCCGGCGTCATCGAGATGTCGGACGGTTCGGCTCCGGGCGATCCCGAGATCGGGTTCGCGCCCGAGGCCAAGGACGAGTCGGAGGCCTTCGCCCTGCTTGCCGACGTCGTCAAGGACCTCGAGAAGGAACTGGGCGGGGACCCGCCGTTGTCGGGCCTCAAGGACCAGTTGCGCAAGCGTCAGCCCGACTTCTCCGAGAAGGACTTCGGCTACTCGGGCTTCCTCCAGTTCTGCAAGGCCGCCGTGGCCAAGAACTTCGTCGAGATGGACTGGGAAGAGGACGACCAGGAGTACTACCTGTACGTCCAGTCCTAGGAGACGAAGCGAATCGTCAGCGGGTAACGCCAGACCTGGCCGTTGGACGCCCTGACGGCGGCAACGATCGGAAAGGCGATCGCGATCCCGATCACCACGAGGACCAGCAGGATGCCGACCAGCACCAGGATCAGCACCGCCGATGCGATCGCGTAGATCACCAGGGAGATCTGGAAGTTGAGCGCCTCGGCAGCGTGTGCCCGCAGGTAGGCGTCCTCGTCCTTCTTGATCAGCCAGACGATCAACGGTCCGAGGAAGCCCAGCACCCCGCCCGAGAAGACCGCCAGCAGCAGCCCCGACAGGTGCGTCATCACCGCCCACGTGCGCTGGTCAGGCGTCTGTGCCGGCGGCACCGACGGCGGGGGAGGGGGGATCGCGGACATGGCCGAGGCTCAGCCAGCGGTGGACGCGACGGCGTCGATGAGCCCGTACTCCACGGCCTCGGATGCCGTCATCCAGTAGTCGCGGTCGGTGTCCTCGCGGATCTGCTCGACCGGCTTGCCGGTCTTGTCGGCAAGGACCTCGTTGATGCGCTCGCGCATCCAGACGATGTTCTTGGCCTGGATCTCGATGTCCCGGGCCGTTCCGCGCGCCCCACCGAGGGGCTGGTGGATCATCACCCGCGAGTTCTCGGTTGCCGACCGCTCACCGGTGCCCGTGGCCAGCAGGAACGCCGCCGCTGACGCGGCCAGGCCCAGGCAGCGGGTGTTCACCCTGGATCCCAGCAGCTGGATCGTGTCGTAGAGCGCGAACATCCCGGTGATGATCCCGCCCGGGGAGTTGATGAACAACGTGATGTCGTCGTTGGACTCGCCGTCGAGGGCGAGCAGTTGGGCCACCAGCGCGTCGGCATTGTCGTCCTCGAGCGGCCCCCGCAGGAAGAGGCGCCGCTGCTCGAACATCTTGGCGTAGGCACGTTGGCTGCCCGACAGCAGCGCTTCGAAGTCCGTCTCGGCCACGCGACATCCTTTGGAATCGGGCGCGCACCGTACCCATCCGGGTCGGGTCGGCCCCGGGAGGTGAGTGCAGGCAAGTCAGGAAGTCACCCCGGCCGTCCGGGGGGGCGGATGACAGCGCGGGTGCTCGCCCCCGGCGCAGTGGAAGGCGCTCGCTGCGCTCAGAGCAGCTCGGGGCGGTCGCGCTCCTCGGACATGCCGATGGGTCCCTCGGTGATGCCGTGGAGGAACTGCTGGCACGGGGCGTACCAGCTGTTGAACATGTCGTCGACCTTGCCGAACGCGACCAGATTGCGACGGAACAGCATCCCGACGTAGTCGGCGACCTGCTGGGCCGACGGGATGTGGTGGGTCACGATGATGATCGTGGAACCCAGCTCGCGGACGATGTCGCGGGCCAGGTCGTTCAGGTAGGCCGTCCGGACCGGGTCGAGGCCGGAGTCGGGCTCGTCGAACAGCAGGATCTCGGGCTCGAGCACCAGCGCCCGGGCCAGGCCCGCACGCTTGCGCATGCCGCCCGAGATCTCGTCGGGCATCAGGTCGGTCGCGGCCTCGAGGCCAACGAGCTCCAGCTTCTCGAGGACGATCGAGCGGATCTCGCGTTCGGTCTTGTTGGTGTGTTCGCGCAGCGGAAACGCGGTGTTGTCGAAGATGTTCATGGACCCGAACAGGGCGCCGTCCTGGAAGAGCACGCCGAACTTCTTGCGGGTCTCGAGGAGCTCGCGGCGCGACAACGTGGGGATGTTGCGGTCCCCCACCCAGATCTCGCCGCGATCGGGCTTGAGCAGCCCGATCAGGTTGCGCAGGAACACCGACTTGCCGGTCCCCGACGGACCCAGCACGGTGGTGATGGCCCCCTTGGGAAAGTCGATCGAGATGTCCTCGAGCACGGTCTTCGGACCGAAGGACTTGGTCACCCCGATGGCGCGAATGGCCGGATCGGGGACCGGCGTGTTGCCCGGGAACACGGGGTCCTTGGTCTTGTCGTACGGCTTGGTCGGTTCGTGCAGGTGGTTGCCACCAAACCCGATCCCGGCGCCGACCGGCTGGAAGTTCTTCAGATAGTTGACAACCATGGATTCACCTCGTGGTGTTGACGAGCAACAGGTCGGTCGGGCAGTGGTGGGTCACGGTGTTGGCGACCGATCCGAGGAGACGGGACGGTCCACTCATGCCCTTGTTGCCGACGACGAGCATGTCGAAGTCGGCGGCTGCGGACAGCAGGCCCTCCGCGGGCTTGCCGGTCTCGATGCGCCGCGCGACGCCGTCGGAGCCGGGGACGCTGTCGAGGACCTTGTTGCCGGCAGCTTCGTCGGACGCGACGGTGAGCAACGTGGGCTCGGCACCGATCTGCTGGGCGAGGGCGATGCCGTGCTGGACGGCGACGGCTGCCGTCTCGGAGCCGTCGGTGGCCAGCGCGATGGACTTCCAGGCGTAGCTCTCGGAACAGTCGCTGGTGTCACACAGCAGCGCGTCCGAGCGTGCGTGGTGGGTCAGTGAGTGGGGGATGTTGCCGAGGACACGTTCGGTCCTGTCCGTCAGGCCCATCGTCCCGACGATGATGAGACTGTCCTCGTGGCTCTCGCCCATGTCGATGAGCACGTCGGCCGGGTTGCCCTTGGGGTTGTACTGACGTGCGTCCTCGATGCCGCGGCGGCGCGCCACCGCAACGGCGTCGGTCGCGATCTCGGCAGCCCACATAGGCTCGAACCGGGGGCCCTCGCCGTGGTCGACCTCGACGGCCTGCGAGCCGCGGGCATCGTCCAGGTTGGGGTACCAGGCGGTGGCGATGTGGAGGGCCGCGCCGGTTGCCTGGGCCATGACGATGGCCGCCTCGACCGCGCAGGAAGCCGTTGGTGAACCATCGGTCCCGACGATCACGTTCTTGTAGCTCACGATCCGTCCCCCTGGCCGTCGCCGCCGACAGTGTCGTCGATCGGTTGACCCGACGCGTCCGTTTCCGGCGTGGATTCGCCGGGCAGCGTCGAGCCTATGTTTGGTGTTCCCGGGCTCGCGCCCGAAACCTGCTGCTGGTGGACCAGGTCGAGGTCCCGGACCAGCCAGGTGCCATCCTGCTTGACCAGCGTGGCACGCCAGAACCGACGAACGACGCTGGGCTCTCCGGGTTGGTTGGACGTGAAGGTCTGGGTCACCACGCCGAACAGCACCGCCTCGTCGCCCTCCACCTGCTGCACGAAGAGGTCGTCGATGACCGCCGTGCTGCGCATCTCGAGGGCAACGAGGTCGTCCATCGTCTCGAAGACGGAACCGACCTCCGTGCGGAAGCCCTCCGTTCCCAATGCGAGCAGGGCGTCCTGGGTCGCGCTGAGGCCGTCGCTGGCGTCCCAGTTGGTCAACTGCGACAGGAAGTCGACCATCGCGATCGTGGCCTCGTCCCGGCGCGCCTCGTCGCGCTGCAGCGGCGCCAGGACCCCCAGCCAGACCCACAACAGCAGGACCACCAGCAGCCCGACCAGCGTCCACGGCAACCAGGCCCGAGCGTCGGGGTCATGCGCCTCGACCGGCTGCACGGGTTGCGCGTCGGACGGAGCAGCCAGCGTGGGTTCGGTCGGCGCGCTTGCTGGCGGATTCGTGGCCCCGTCGCCTTCGCCGTCAGGCGCCGACGTCGGCCACTCCGGTCGTTCGCTCACGTCGACGGGCCCGCCACTCATGTGGAGCGCCGCAGCACCAAGGCGCTGCCGACGGCCATCAGGGCAACCAGGAGCGCACCGCCACCCGTCGCAGGAAGGCCGTCCCTGGCCGGATCCGGCGTGCTCAGCGGCGGCGGGTCGATGGGCTCGCCACCCGTCTCCTCCACCTGCGGCGCGTAGTCCCGTTGGGCCATCGTGGGCGGCAGCGGCGTCCCCGTGTCGGCGACGGCGTTGACACCGGTGCCGAAGTCCTGGGACTCGCAGGCGGCACCCGGCCGCGAGTTGGGCGTTGCCCGCGGGTGGTCGTAGGTGCGCCCCTCCTGGTTGGGTGTCCCCGCGATGAATGCGACGCGTGGCCAGCCGAGGCCCGTGCGCGTGTCGGGTTCGATCAGCAGCCCGAAGCCGTTCTGGAAGAACGACGTGTGGTTCTCGAGCACCGACTCGACGGCATCGAGGATCGTGGGGTAGCGCTCCTTGAGCCCGTACGGGTCCGTGCTCCCCAGGTCCGGCGTGTCGCTGAGGTGGCTGTAGTCGACGTAGTCGTACTTGGTGTCGAACTCGTTGGGCGCCAACAGCGACTCGTTGAGGGTCTTCAGGTCGGTCGTGAGGCACTGGAGGTTCGCGCGCTCGTTGCGGATCAGGGCGTCGAGCTGCGTCAGCATGGGCGCGACGTTGTCGAGCACCGCGTCGGTGGCCGGTCGGTCGTCGGCGAACGTCTCGGCCAGGTCGGCGGCGTTCGTGATGCTGTCGGCGAGATCGAAGCGATGCTCGTGGAGGGTGGCGAGGACGATGTCGCTGGACTCGATGAACCGCTCGAAGTCGGGAATGCCGTCCGCCAGCGTCGTCTGGAGGTCCATCAGGTCCCGGCCGAGCATCCGGAACTCCTCGCCGCGGCCGCCGAAGGCGTCGGCAACCTCCGAGATGACCGTCGACAGGTCGTCGGACTCGATGGCGCTGAACAGCTTGGCCGTGTTGTCGAGCAGCTCGGGGACGCGACTCGGCACGACCGTCTCGAGCGCGTTGACCTCGATCGCGGTGTCCTCGTCCGCGCCGGACTTGTCGATTGCGGTCCAGCCGCTGCTCATGGGCCGGATGTCGACGGCCTGCTCGCCGATGGGGGAGCGGCGCAGAACCTGGACGATGCCCTCGGCGGGGACGTCCTCGGTTCGGTTGATCTTCATGTGGATGATGACGCCGTCGCCGGTCACGTCGACGTCGGTGACCTGACCGACGGCGTGGCCCATGACGGTCACTTCCTGCGACGGCAGGACGCCACCGGCCTCCGGCATGCTGACCTTGATCCGATAGGCGTCGGCCGAGACGACACCCGTGACGAAGACGAGATACGCGGCGATGATGACCACCACCGAGAACAGGATCATCGAGACGATGTTGAGGAGGACGCGGCGGGAGACTCCAAACATCAGCGGTGCCCCTCGACGTCTTCACGACATTCGGGGTAGTCGTGTCCCTCTCCGGGCTCGATCGGCTCGTAGTTGGCGCCGTCGCTGGCGGCATCCCAGCATTCGGGCCGGGTCGGGTACTGCTGGGCAGGACCACCCGGGCCCGGGAGCTCCGGCGGGGTGCAGTCGGCTGCGGGGTCGCCCTCGACCGAGAACCCGGGCAGGCCGCAGATGATGAAGTCCAGCCAGACCTGTGCGTGCTCGATGAACTGCGTGCCGTCGTTGAACGTGAACACGCCGTTGCTCACGTGCGCGTTGTGACGGCGCACCCACGTGATCAGGTCCTGGACGTTCGACTCGTTGCGGTTGAGCTGCTCGAGCAGGAGCCGCAGGCGCCGGAAGCTGTTGTCGAACTCGTCGGCGTTGTCGCTGAGGATCCGGGCGCCGACCTCGGCGAGGCGCCGCAGCTCGTTGAGCGTGTCGAGCAGCCGCTCGTCCTGGCGTTGCAGCACGCGTGTCGTCTCGTCGAGGATCGAGAAGCCCTCGGCGTTCAGCTCTGCGTCCGGCGCCAACGTGGCCGTGAAGGACTCGAACGCGTCGATGACCCGCAACAGATCGCCCGACTCGGCGTTGTACTGCCCGATCACGTCGCGCAGTCGGTCGGTCAGCGTTGTCAGGCTCTGACCCTGGCCGCCCAGTGCTTCGGCGCTGGACTGGATCGACAGCGCCACGTTGCCGATCAGCGAGATGGACAGCAAGGCGTCACCGGTCGAGACGAGCTGTTCGAGGTCGGAGGTCGTCAGGGCCATGGCGACCTGGTCGCCGTCGGCAAGTGCGCCCGTGCCACCGTCCTCGGGGGCACGCAGGTCCACGAACCGCTCGCCGAGGAGGCTGGTGCGCGACAGGACGGCCACGATCTGATCGGCTGCCGGCAGGCCCGTGTCCGGCTCGACCTCCATCGTCACCAGCGCGCGCTGGCCGTCGGTCGTCAGCTCGATCTTCGTGACGGTCCCGATCGGGACATCACCGGCACGAACGTGTGACCGCGTGACGAGATCGCCGACGTCGTCGAACACGGCCGTCACCGTGATGGTCTCGTTGCCGCTGAACAGCAGGAACGTCGCGACGAGTGCAAGCACGACACCGAGTGCCCAACGTGCGATGCGAGGCAGGGTCATGACCTGCTCCTCGCGATGAGGTCGCGGAGCAGCTGGTCGCCCTCGTCGTTCAGCCCGTTGTTGGCGAGCACTTCCTCGAACAGCTCGGGCGAGAACGCATGGAGCTGCGCGAGGACGTCACCGGCGGTCGTGGCGGATTCCTGGCAGTTCTGCAGCAGCGGAATGCACAGAGGCTCGATGAGGTCGGCGAGTGCCCGGCGCTCGGCCGCCGTGCCGCCGCCCACGAAGTTGCTCTCGATGCGCCGGATCAGGCTCCCCTGGGTGCTCTCGAGCGGACCCGTGGCCAGGGTGCCCAGGGCGTTCAGCAGCGGCAGCCAGTAGTGGGGGTCGCGGGTGACGACACGCTCGGCGTGGCGGAACAGCTCGGAGGTGTAGACGGCTGCCCGTTCGAGATGGCCGAGGTTGCGCACCGCCGTCCGGCCGATCCGCGTGACGGTCTCGATGTCGGCCTGCAGGCCGGGCCGGTGCTCGTTGAGCAGCTCGCCGAGGGCGTTGCTGAAGCGGGCGAGGCCGTCGAGCGCGACGTCGAGGTCACCGCGCTCGGCGACGATGGTCTCGGCGACCGTGTTCCAGTCCTCGAGGATGTCGCCGAACTCCTCGTCGCGAGTTCCGAGCGTCTCGTTGAGGTCGGCGAGCCGAGCCGCGAGCGTGACGAGCTCCTCGTCGTGTTCCTGGAGCACGTTGATCGCGACGCGGGCCTGCTCGATCGTGCTCCCCAGCCGCTCGCCATTGCCCTCGAGGACGGTCGCCAGGTTGTGGAAGAAGCGCTGGACGTCGTCGGGGTTGAGGCCACCGACGAAGTTGTTCAGGCCCTCGAGCACCTCGTCGAACTCGCTGGGTACCGAGGTGCGCGGGTTGCCGTCCTCGTCGACGAGCGTGATCACGTGGCCGGAGGTCGGTGCGGGCTCGTCGCCCGGAAGGAAGGGCTCGAGCTGGACGAATCGTTCGCCGAGCAGCGACTCGGTCACGATCTGGGCGGTGCCGTCGATGGGGATGACGCGATCGGCGTCGGTGATCCGCAGGGTGGCGGTGACGAAATCGTCCCCTTCCCGAACACCGATGTCGGACACGACGCCGACCTTGACGCCGAGCACGCGGACGGGCGAACCGGGGAAGAGGTTGAAGGACCGCTCGAGCTGGACCTCCATCGTGTACGCACTGGCGGCAGCCAGCGGACTGCACGCGGCGGCCAACAGCGCGGCGGCGAGCATGCCCAGGAGCGACCGCCTCAGGAGCAGGGACCGGGTCATGACGACGCCCCGATCGCGAACCAGGCGCTGAGTCCGCTGTAGCCGGACGGACCCACCGACGTCGTGGACGACGCGGCCGCCGCCTCCTGTTCGGCCTGTTCGCAGAAGGGGTCGGGCCCGAACAGGGTGGACAACACCACGTCCGTGACCCCGCCACAGTCGAGCAACCCCCCGTAGCCAAGGGCGCCGAGCTGGGTCGTGAACACGTTGCCCCAGTTGGGATTGTCGGTCGTCCCGTGCCAGCCAATGCCTGCGTAGCCCTCGAACCCGACGCCCAGGACGGCGAGGAAGTCAGCCACCTCGACCTGGTGCTCATCGATGATCTGGAGGTCCGCGCGCAGCTCGGTGAGGATCTTGTCCAGCTGGTCCTGTCGGTCCTCGACGAGATCGGCACTGACGGTGGTTGCGCGCGCGGTCTCGTCAACCAGCGCAGCGATCTCCGTGCGTCGCTTCGCGAGCAGGTCGAGCGTCGCGCCGAACTCGTCGATGATCGTGACGATCTCCTGGTCCTTGTCGGCGGCCGCCTCGACGAGGGTCTCGGCATTCTCGAGGACGGAGGCGAGCTCGTCCCTGCGATCGGCAATGACGGCCGTGATCGCATCGAGGGCCGTGAGGAGATCGGTGACCTCCTCCTGTTTGCCCTCGAGGACGTCGGCGAGCGAGATGGCCAACGCGTTGAGGCGGTCCGTCTCGAGTCCGCCGAGGAGCTCGGCCGACTCGTCCCCGAGCTCGGGCAGGTCGACGGGGATGCTCGTGCGGTCGATGCCGACATGCGAGCCACCGGCCAGGAAGGTCGAGGAGTCGCCCGGGATCACGCGGATCTGGCGACGACCAAGGGCGTTCTGGAGCGTGATCTCGAACAGGGAATCGTCGGGGATCCCGTCGTTGCCGATCTTCATCGTCACGCGGACACAGGCACGCCGGACCTGGCCGCCGGCCGCGCCCGCCAGGCAGGGTTCGGCCCCCTCGTTGTTGCCGTCGATGATGTCGACGCCCGTCACCTGGCCGACCCGCACGCCGGAGGAGTACACGAAGTCGCCGTCGGCAACGCCGGCGCCCTCGACGAAGTCCGCCACGACCGTGTGCCCGCCGACCAGCAGGCCACCGGTCGAGAAGACGGCGAAGGATGTCCCGATGGCGATCACGACGATGGCGATCAGGCCGATCACCAGCTGGCTGCGCTCGATCAACATCAGCTGCCCGCCGCGCTGGGCGAGAAGGCCGCCGACATGGCCTGCCTGTCATCGGTGGTCGTGCTGGCCTCGGACTCGATCGTGTAGGACGACTGGGGCAGCGCCGCGTCGCGGTTGCCGATGAACGTCGTCGGCTGGTAGTTGATCGAGATGTCGACCGCGTGGATGTTGAAGAACTGACCGAAGGCCGAGGTGCGGTGGTATCCCACCACCGCGTTGGCGCCCGACTCCAGGATGTAGGTGAGGTTGGCGTGGTTGTTCGCCAGGACCTCGATGATGTGCTCGGCCTCGTCGAGGGCCCCGCGGATGTCGCCGTCGTTCTCCTCGAGGAGCCGCGCCAGCTCACCCTGGGCCTTCGCGAGCTCGACGACGGCGGCATCCAGTTCGTCGTTGCGGGCCGCGATCGTCGACGCCACGTCCGCAAAGGTGTCCAGCAGGCTGCGGAACTGGCTCTCCCGCTTCGCGTAGGCCTCGAAGATCGTGGCGGAGTTGGTGAGCAGGCTGCCGATCTCGTCGTCGCGTGACGCCAGCGCCGTCAGGAGCCCCGTACCGTCGGTGAGCAGTTCCCGGATCTCCCCTTCGCGTCCGACGAACGTCTCCTCGAGGGCGGTCAGGATCTCGTTCTGGGCGTCAGCATCGAGCGCGTCCAGGAATGGTGTGAGCTCGGCCAGGACGTCCGCCAGGTTTGCCGGGTTGGCCGTCAGCTCACGGTCGAAGCAGGGAACGTCGTCGTCGGAATGGCACGGGTCGTCGTTCGGAAGCTCGGGGCCGCCGCCCGGCACGACGTAGAGGAAGCGGAGCCCGAAGACATCGCGCCAGCGCACCTCGATCCGGCTGTCCCGAGCCATCCGCAGGTCGCTGTCGATCTCGAAGGTGACCATCGCGCCGCCGCCCGGCACGTGATCGATGCCCTTGACCTTGCCGACGTCGACACCGGCGATCTTGACCTTGTCGTTGACGAGCAGGCCCGTGACGTCGTCGAACTCGGCGGTGTAGGTCGTCTTGCCCTGCCAGAACGCCAGCGGCACGTTGCCGATGACCATCACCAGCCACAGTGTGAAGACGACGCAGACGATGCTGAAGATCACGAACTTCAGCAGGGGGTAGCGGTCACCCATCAGCCGCCCCCTCCGAAGAGTGCCTCGAAGTCAAAGTTGAGGAACACCTTGAAGGGCGCCCACTCGGTGCCGTCGTCGAGCAGCAGCCCGCCGCGACCAAGCCCCTGGCCGTACAGGATGATGCCCTCGATGAGGCTGCCGAAGTCGCTCTCGTGGTCCTCGAGGACGGCTCCGACGACGTCACCGGACTGCATCAGCCCGTCGATGAGGTCCTCGCTCGTCTCGAGGAACTCCGCGAGCCCGGTTGCGAAGCTTGCGGTTGCGTCCAACGTCGCGGCGAGGTCGGCCTCGCGCTCCCGCAGGGCTGCCGTGGCCTCGTCGAGGTGGGCGTTCAGGCGCGTCAGGGCGCCGGCGCGCGGTTCGAGTGCCTCCGCGATTCCGGCCAGCCGTCGGAGATTCTCGATGTTCTGCGGGGCGGTCCGGCCACCGAAGTCGGACAGCTCCGTGCC
>JAWWBG010000015.1:0-19813 GCA_033721095.1 Nitriliruptorales bacterium | reverse complement strand
GCCGCACCGACCCTGACATCGCGCGTCACTTTGCCCGCACGACGTTCCTGTCGGACAACCGGGAGGATCTCGCGGCTGTTCCCGTCCCGACGCTGGTCGTCCAGGTGGCCCAGGACGCGATCGCGCCGGTCGAGGTCGGAGAGTTCGTCCATGCCGAGATCCCCGTCAGCGAGCTCGTGATCCTCGACACGGTCGGCCACTGTCCCCACATGAGTGCGCCCAACGAGACGATTGCCGCGATGCGCGATTTCCTGGCCGGCACCGGAGCCAGCGATCGAGACGCGTGAGCTGACCGCTTCGCTGGCCACCGACGACGATCTGCTCGACCTGTACGAGCGCGCGCCCTTCGGCCACGTCTCGACCGACCACCGTTGGTCAATCGTCCGTGTCAATGCCACCTTTGCCGATCTCGTCGGCCACAGCCCAGCCGAGCTGGTCGGCAGGCCGCTGACGGATCTCATGAGCAGCGGCAGTCGCATCTACCACGAGACCCACTATGCGCCTCTGCTTGCGATGCAGGGACAGGTGGGTGAAGTGGCCGGCGAGCTCGTGGGGGCAGACGGTGAGCGAGTCGCGGTGATGCTGCGCTCGGTGCTGATCGACCCCGCGAGCGACGGAGAACAACGGGTCATCCGGACAGGCATCGTGGTGGCGGAGGATCGCCGCAGCTACGAAGCCGAGATCCAGGCGGCGCGTCGCCGCGCGGAGGCCTCGGAGAGACGACTCTCGTTGTTGTCCCGGACGGTTGCTGCCCTCGTTCCCGCCGCCGACCTCCAGGGCATCGCCGAGGCCGTGGCAGCAACACTCGGCCATCCCGACAACCCGCTGACGGGCATCTGGCTGGCGGACGCGCCCGGCGAGCTCCGCCTGTTGCGCAGTGGCACAGGCATCCGGGAACCGGAACGAGCCGCGCCGACCCACGCCATCGTTCGCGCATGGCGCGAACAACGCCCCGTCGCGGACATGGATCACGAGCTGATCGCCAGTCCCTTCGGGCCCGGAGATCGGGGCGGTGTCGTCGCGATAGCCCTCGCGCAGGTGCCCACCCGTCTCCGCGAGTCCGCGGGCAGCTCCGCGGCGGAGACGCCACCTGAAGAACTGGGTGAGGAGGACGCCGACCTGCTCCGTGCCATCGGGCGAGAAGTCGACCAGGCACTCGAACGCGCGCGCCTGTACGAGCACAAGGACTGGCTGCTCGGCGTCGCAGCCCACGACCTGCGCTCACCCCTGACGGCCTTGATCGGCAATGCCCAGACGCTCGAACTTCTCCTTGCCGACCGGCTCGAGGAGCGCGACCGCCTGTTGCTCGAACGGATCGCCAACGCGGGCTCCCGCATGGCCATGCTGATCGACGATGTCCTCGAGTTCTCGTCCATCGAAGCCGGAACGCTCGCGATGAGCCGGCAGCCGACAGACCTGCTGCTCCTGATCGCCGAGGCGATCCGCGATCACCGAGCGGCGGCGAGCGCGAAGGACATCCGGCTCCGGCTGACTCGAGACTTCGAAGGCGGCCCGATCCTGCTCGACCCCGTGCGGATGCGACAGGTCGTGGACAACCTGGTCAGCAATGCCGTCAAGTACGGCGATCCGGGCTCCACCGTCCGGATCGAGGTGTCGGACCGGGACGACTCGGTCGCGCTCGTGGTCGCCGACCAGGGACAGGGCATCGCCGAGGACGAGCTCCCCAACGTGTTCGTGCCATTCCGCCGGACGAGCTCACAGCCGACGGGCAACGAAACGAGCACCGGCCTCGGGCTGTCGATCGCCAAGAGCATCGTCGAGTCGCACGGTGGCCGCATCGAGGTCGCGAGCCGCCCCGGCGAAGGTGCCACGTTCACGGTCATGCTGCCGAGACGAGATGCCGAGATCGACGTCGGCTGACGAGATCCCGCCAACGAGCGCGGGAACGTCGGATGCAAACAATGGTGGGCGAGGGGGGACTTGAACCCCCACCCTCTTGCGAGGACACGGACCTGAACCGTGCGCGTCTGCCAATTCCGCCACCCGCCCGAGGTGACGATCGTGCGGAGCGCGATCGAAGACGCGGAGGGTAGCAACCGGCCTGTGGGCGCCGTTCGGACAGGGTGTTGGGAAAACGCCCATCGCTACCCTTTGGTCGGAGCGTCGGTGGATGCCAGCACCCACGGCGATCCCCTTCGAGTCGAGCGCAGGACCACGCGTGGGCGTCCTCCAGGACTTCGAACGGCGCCTCGAAGGAGCCGTCGAGGGCTTCTTCGCGCGCACGTTCCGCTCTGGCCTCCAGCCGGTCGAGCTCGCGAAGGCCCTCCAGCGCTACGCCGAGGACATGCAGCACGTCACGGCCGACGGCGTGGTCGTCCCCAACGTCTACCGATTTCGGCTGAACTCGCGCGACCACGAACGCCTTGGAACCTTCGGCGACTCGCTCGACCGCGAACTGGCGACCGTCGTGACGAGGACGGCCGAGCAGCATGCATGGCAGCTGCGCGGCCCCGCCCACGTGATGATCGAGGTCAGCGACGACGTCCGCTACGGCCGCTACGAGCTGACCGGTCGCGTCGAGGAAGTCGAGGAGGAACCCGACGACGAACCGACCCCCACCTCCGCGGACGCGGGTCCACGAGCCGCCTCATCGGACCGGTCGGCGCAGTTGGTCGTCGGCGACGAGGCATGGGAGCTCGTCGGACGCCGCGTGGTCATCGGTCGGGAGGCCGGCAGCGACATCCAGGTCCCCGACTCCACGGTCTCTCGCGAGCACGCTGCGCTCGTGAAGCGAGGCACGGCATGGTGGGTGGTCGATCTCGGCTCGACGAACGGCACCGCCGTGAACGGGGTCGCGGCCGCCGAGCATCCGCTGACCGGCGGCGACACCATCACGTTCGGTGAGGCCGAGGTCAAGTTCCTGGAGGGCTGACATGACCATCGTCGTCCTCACCGTCTTCAAGCTCCTGCTGCTGTTGCTGCTGTACCTGTTCTTGGCCCGAGCACTGCGGGTCGTGACCGCCGACCTGTACGGGCCCCGCAAGGCGACAGTGGCGCCGCAGCGTCCCGCCGTGGCCACGCCCCGGCCGAGCCGTCGACCCCGCAAGGCTCCCCGGCAGCTCGTGGTGCACACCTCCGACCGCAAGCCGACGGTCATCTCCCTCGATGGCGAACGGCTGGTCATGGGCCGGGCGGACGAGGTCGACGTCCTCGTGGATGACCCGTATGTCTCCGACCTGCACGCCGAGCTGGTCCAGACCGACGACGGCTGGGCGGTGCGTGATCTCGGGTCGACCAACAGCACCTTCCTCAACGGTGCCAAGGTGACCCAGCCAACCCTGATCGGTGCCGGGGATCAGCTCCGGCTCGGCAAGACGAGGATCGAGGTGCGCCGGTGAAGCTGTTCGCCGCTGGCCGCACCGATCCCGGCCGTGTCCGTTCCTCGAACGAGGACGCGTACTTCATCGGGGACTCGGTTTTCGCGGTCGCGGACGGGATGGGTGGCCATGTCGCCGGCGAGATCGCCTCGGCGACGGCCCTCGAACCGCTGGCCGAGATCGATGCCAAGGTCTATCCGGACGGCGCCGCAGCGATCCAGGCGCTCGAGGAAGCCATCGTCGAGGCCAACCGGCAGGTCGTCGACAAGGCGTCCGAGAACCCCGAGTACCAGGGCATGGGGACCACGCTGACAGCCCTGATGTTCGAGGGCCAGCGGATCCACTTCGCGCACGTCGGCGACTCACGCGCCTATCTCCTCCGCGACCACGAGTTCAACCAGCTCACACGCGACCACACGTTCGTCCAACAGCTCGTCGAGGAGGGCCGCATCTCCGAGGAGGAAGCGGCTGTCCATCCACGCCGGTCCGTCATCACGCGGGCCATCGGGCAGCCGGGCGACATCGACGTCGACGTCATGACGCTGGATCTCGTTCAGGGAGACCAGCTGCTGCTGTGCTCCGACGGCCTCGCCGGCGTGGTCGAGGACGAGGAGATCGCCGAGATCCTCGGTGCCCTGGACCCTCCGGAGGAGATCGCCGATCGGCTCGTGCGGGCGGCCAACAGGGCAGGAGGCCCCGACAACATCACTGCCGTCGTCCTGCGGTGGGATGAGACGCCGACGGGACCAGACATCTCCGGGAGCACCGCAAACCTGTCCGGGCCCGCGATCCGCGTCCAGAGCATGGAGGAACACCCCGAGGACGGGTGGGTGCAGGGCATGCGTCGTTTCGGCAGCTTCACGTCTCGTCGTCGGGGCACGGGCCTCCGTCCCCATCGGCGCCACCTGGCGACCGTCCTGCTCGGCCTGGTGCTGGCCGGTGCGCTGGTCGTCGGCGGCGGCCGCTGGCTGTTGGGGCAAAGCTGGTACGTGGGCGTCAACGGCGACCAGGTCGCCATCTTCCAGGGTGTCGACGTCTCGGTCGGGCCCCTCGACCTCCATTGGGTTGCGGAGGAATCCGACCTGACCCTCGACGAGGTCGCGCCCTTCTTCGTCGACAACCTGCGTGCGACGATTCCGGCCGCCAGCCTCACCGATGCGCGGCGGATCATCGACAACGCCCCGCGGGTGGCGGAATCCACGGAACCGGACGCCGACGAGACGACGTCGCCGTGACCACGGCTGCCCTCGCCGGCACCGAGCGCCGACACGAGGCGGTCCTCCTCGCTTGGGCGCTGGTCATCGTCGTCTTTGCCTACACGCTGCTCGGCCTCTCGCAGTCGCCGGTCATCCCGGCCGGAACCTGGGTCTATGGCGGGTCCCTGGCTGCCCTGGCGCTGCTCGCCCACCTGGCCGTCCGGCGCATCGCCCCACACGCCGACCCGTTGCTGTTGCCGATCGTCTTCCTGCTCAACGGACTCGGGCTGGTCTTCGTCCGCCGGGTCGACTTCGCAACCGGCGACGATCTCGCCGTCCTCCAGACACGCTGGACGGTCGTCGGCGTCGGCGTGTTCGTCGCCATGCTGTTCGTGCTCGCCTCGGGGCGGCGCCTCACTCGCTACTACTACACCTTCGGGCTGCTGACGATCCTGCTGCTCGCGCTGCCGCTGCTGCCAGTCGTCGGTCGGGAAGTGAACGGCGCCCGCCTCTGGGTCCAGGTCGGCGCGCTGTCGTTCCAACCGGGCGAGATCGCAAAGCTGACGCTGGTCCTGTTCCTGGCGGGCTACCTCGACCAGAAGCGCACGCTGTTGTCGGTCGCGACCGAACGTGTCGGGCCATTCCTGCTGCCTCCCTTCCGGCACCTCGCACCCGTCCTGGCGGGTGCCGGCGCGGCGCTGCTGATCCTCGTCTTCCAGCGCGACCTCGGCTCGAGCCTCCTGCTGCTGGGGGTCTTCATCGTCCTGCTCTACATCGCGACCGGGCGCCTCGCCTACCCGATCATCGGTGGCGTGTCGTTCGCCACGGGCGGGTACGTCGCCTACTGGGCGCTGAGCCACGTTCGCACACGGTTCGACATCTGGATCGACCCGTGGTCGCAGATCGACGGGTTCGGTCGCCAGATCGCGCAGGCCCAGTTCGCCCTGGGGACCGGCGGCCTGACCGGCACGGGCCTCGGGCTTGGGTTGCCCACGGAGATCCCGTTCGTCGCGACGGACTTCATCTTCGCGGTCATCGGCGAGGAACTCGGGCTGCTCGGCGCCACCGCGATCCTGCTGCTGTTCCTCCTCGTCATCGTCCGCGGCTACAAGATCGCCCTCACGGCGGCCAACGAGGTCGACACGCTGGTCGCCGCAGGACTGACGACAATCCTCGCGCTCCAGGTCTTCATCATCGTGGGCGGCGTCACGCGCGTTGTCCCCCTGACAGGCATCACCCTGCCCTTCATCAGCTACGGCGGTTCGTCCCTGCTGGGCAACCACGCGCTGATCGCCTTCCTCGTCTGGATCAGCCACCAGGCCCGCAAGGACGTCGTGTCCGCCCGCGCCGGCGCAGCGCGGGGAGGCGGCCGATGACGAAGACGATCCGGCGCGTGTCGTTCGTGATGCTCCTGTTGTTCGGGGCCCTGATCGTCAACCTGAACGTCACGCAGATGCTGCGCGCAGGGGAGCTCGTCGACCATCCCAACAACCGCCGACTGCTCGTGGCGGAGTACGCGATCGAGCGGGGTGAGATCGTCGTCGGCGAGGAGGCCATCGCACGCAGCATCGAGACCGACGACGACCTCGAGTACCTGCGCGTCTACACCGACCCGGAGCTGTGGGCGCACGTGACGGGCTACGACTCGTTCGTGATCAGCCGGACGGGCATCGAGCGGGCGTTCAACGAGGAGCTGCTCGGGACCCGCACGGAGTTTCTCGCGCAGAACCTCGCCCAGCTGTTCGGCGACGGCCCCCAGGTCGGCAACACCGTCCGCTTGACCCTCATCCCCGGGGCGCAGCGTGCCGCCCGCGACGGGCTGGGGAACCGGGCTGGCGCAGTCGTCGCGATCAACCCAAGGACCGGCGCCGTGCTGGCGCACTACTCGTCGCCCAGCTACGACCCGAACCCACTGAGCAGCCACGACGGTGGCGCGATCCTCGACACGTGGAGCAAGCTGACCCAGGACCCCGCCAACCCGCTGCTCGACCGTGCCGTGCAGGAGAACTATCCGCCCGGCTCGACGTTCAAGCTGATCGTCGCGGCCGCTGCGCTCGAGCAGGGCCTGCTGCCCAACACGGCGTTCACCAACCGCGACGTCTACGACGTGCCGGGCACGACGGCAGACATCGCCAACTTCTCCCCCGGCCGCTGCGGCGACGAGGCCGAGACCATCACGATGACCGACGCCCTGCGGGTGTCGTGCAACACGGTCTTTGCCGAGCTGGGCGTGAACCTGGGCCCGGACGTGATCCTCGAACAGGCGCAGCGATTCGGCTTCAACCGCACGCCGCCACACGACCTGCCGGTCGTCCGCAGCCGGTTCCCGCAGCTGGCGGACAACCAGGTTCCGGAGCTGGCGCAGTCCTCGATCGGCGAACGCGATGTGCGCGCCACCGCCCTCCAGCAGGCCCTCACGGTCGCCGCCATCGTCAACGACGGGCGGTTGCCGCGGCCGCACCTCGTCCGGGACGTGCTGGACCCCGGTGGACGTGTCGTCCAGGGAGCCCGCGAGGGCCTCTGGGCGGAGGGCACCTACCGGGCCGAGGCCGTGAGCCCCCAGACCGCGAACCTGTTGCGGTCGATGATGGTGACCGTCGTCGAGTCCGGGACCGGTACCCGTGCGCAGATCGAGGGCGTCCAGGTCGGCGGCAAGACGGGCACGGCATCGGTCCCGGACCGCACGCCGACGGTCTGGTTCGTCGGCTTCGCGGGCGACCAGGTGGCTGTTGCCGTCGTGGTCCCCGACGCCGGCGACGGCGCGACCGGTGGACGCATCGCCGCTCCGATCGCCCGGGCGGTCATGGAGGCCGTGCTGGCGGCCCAGTCTTAGGCCCCACGCGGCAGCAGGAGCCCACGGCCGTTGGCTCGCTCGGCACGGCCGAGCGGACACCGTTTCCCCCACTGCCACGCACATGCCACCGATAGCCTGCGCGCGTCTTCCCCGCACCCGCACGCCAGGCTGCCGTGCCTCCGAATCGCACTCTTGCCAACCGCTACGTGATCGAGCGGCTGCTCGGGCGCGGCGGCATGGGCGAGGTGTACGAGGCCGTGGACCAGCGCCTCGAGCGTCGCGTCGCGATCAAGCTCCTGCGCGAGAACCTCTCGAGCGAGCCGGGCTTCGTCCAGCGATTCCGTGAGGAGGCGCAGACTGCCGGGCGACTGTCCCACCCCAACGTCGTCACGGTCTACGACAACGGCGTGGATGGCGGGCAGCCGTTCATCGTCATGGAGCATGTGCGCGGCCGGTCACTGCAACAGGCCCTGGCCGCCGGAGGGCTGACCGAACAGCGCGCCCTCGAGGTCTGCGCGGACGTCGCTGCGGCCCTCCAGGCTGCCCACGACGCCGGACTCGTGCATCGCGACATCAAGCCCGGCAACATCCTGCTTGCCGAGGACGGGACCGTGAAGGTCACGGACTTCGGCATCGCCGCGGTCGCAGACTCGACCGACAACGTGACCCAGACGGCCGCGATCCTCGGCACGGCTGCCTACCTGTCCCCCGAGCAGGCGCAGGGCCACCACGTCGACGCGCGTTCGGACGTCTACCAGCTCGGCGTCGTCCTGTACGAGCTGCTCACGGGCCAGCAGCCCTTCCAGGGCGACTCGCCGGTCACGGTGGCCTACCGGCACGTGCAGGAGCAACCCACCGCACCACGGGCCATCGTGGACGTCGGCCAGGCCGCCGAGGCCGTCGTGCTGCGCGCCATGGCCAAGAACCCGGCCAACCGCTACCAGTCGGCCAACGACATGCGCCGCGACCTGCTGGCCGCACTCGCGGGCGGGCCGGTCGCTGCGCCGGCCGTCCTCCCCCATGACGACACGGCCCTGCTGGCGCCGGTGGCCCCCAACGCTGTCTCGGCCGCCGAGATCCGCCGCCGCCGGAATCGGGTCTACCTGTCGCTCGGGATCCTGTCGTTCCTCGCCGCTGCCGTCGGCGTCTGGTACGTCGTCAGCCTCGTGAGCGGCCCGGATGCGAGGAACATCGAGGTCCCCGACGTCGTCGGGCGCCCGGAGGAGCAGGCGCTTGCCATCCTTGCCGAGCGGGGCCTGACCGGCCGCATCGTCGGCACGATCTTCCATTCCGACATCGAGGATGGCCGCGTCGCCAGCCAGGAACCCGTCAAGGGCGCCCGCGTCGCCGAGGGCGACCTCATCATCCTGCGCATCTCGCGCGGACCCGAGACCGTGCTGGTCCCGGATGTTGCCGGGCTCACGGAGGCCGAGGCGATCGATGAGCTCCGGGAGGCCGGACTCGTGCCGGCAAGCCGTACGACGGAGTTCGACGAGACCGTCGAGGAGGGGCTGGTGATATCGACCAACCCGTTCGCGGGCCAGGCGGTCGCGAAGGGCTCGCGCGTCAACTACGTGGTGAGCGCCGGCCGCGAGCTCGTCCGCGTTCGCAGCGTTGTTGGCCTGGCAGAAAGCGACGCCGTGTTCGGGCTCGAGGACCAGGGCTTCAAGGTTCTCGTCGTCCGAGAGTTCAACGACGACGTGGCCGCTGGGTTCGTGGTTCGCCAGTCGCCCGCACCGGGAGAGGAGCTCGAGAAGGGCGCCGAGGTGACGATCGTCGTGAGCGAGGGCTCGCCCCAGCCCAGCCCCGAGCCGACGCCCACCGACGACGATGACGATCCGCCGGTGCTCCTCGACGGGTAGCGCTGTCGACGGGCCTTGGTGGCAAGGCGCAGTCAATCCTCGGCGCGGCCCAGCTCCTCGGCCCCCGCCGACAGGAACGACCACAGCCCGGCAGCAACGGCGCCAATGCCCGCACCGAGGGCAAGCGCCACGAGCCCGCGGAGGAGGCCGGCGGGTTCCGCCGGCAGGACCGGCCGCTGGAAGGCCCCGATTCGCGTGACCGCCCAGACGATGGCGGGCACGGCCGCGAGCCCGGTGAGCAGCGCCGCCGCGACTGGTCGAGCCCGCATCGCGGCAGCGGCAACCACGGTGGCGACGACCGCCGCGACGGGCAGCGCGATGTCGAGCGGGTTGGCCGTGGCGCCAGCGGGCAGTCCGAGCGCCAGCCACGCCCCGCCGACCATTGCAGCCACACCCGCGACCGCGGCACCGAGGACGGCGCCAAGGCCCTGCCTGCGGGCGGCGAGGCCGACGATGCCAGCCACGCCAGCGACGGCGATCCCGATCGGGAGCACCGGCGACTCGTCGGGAAGCCAGTCCAGCCGGCCATGGATGGTTGCTGCCTCCCCGTCGATCGTGATGGGAATCTCCCACTCGAAGACGAGCTGCGTCCCGCCTCGAGGATCGAGTCGGCTGGGCAGATCGACGCCCATGAAGTGCACCCGATGGTCGTGCCAGGCGTAGGTGCCCTCGGTTGCGACCACCTCCCACAGCGGCGGCGCGTCGTTGTCGGCCGGGACGTCGGTTTCCGCGCCGGTCAGGTAGCGGCTCTCGTTGAGGAGCGTGGCCGCGGATCGCGCGTTCCGCTCGACGGTCCCGTCCTCGCGGAAACGCAGGTAAGGCTCGTCGGAGTAGCCGGGAACCTCGACGAGGGTTCCACGTGGCGCCTCGATGACCAGGAAGGAATCCCCGCCGACGATGCGCGCATCGATGCCAGCGGGGCTGTCGACGACCGTGGATCGGTAGTTGGTCGGAACGGGTGGATCCGCTGACGCCGAAACTGGCAGCAGCACGAGCAGGCCGAGCCCGATCAGCCCCGATCGCAGGCTCCGTCGCGTCCACCGCTGCATGTTCATCGGCTTGTCCGACGCCCGCGGACGACCAACAGCCCGCCACCGAGGACGAGCACGGCCGACCCCAGGACGACCAGGATCTCGACCAGGCTGCTGTCAGCGTCACTGGCGGCGTCGCCTGCGGTCGCGATCTCCGGTTCGGTCATGTGCTCGGTCATCTCGACGTCGGTCATGCCCTCGGTGCCAAGGCCCATGTCCGTCACGTGCTCGCTGGCGTGTCCGTCGTCGGTGCCGTGCCCAGCTGCGTGCTCGTGTCCGGAGGCCTTCTCGCCGACCGTCAGGATCGCGGCTGGGTTCTCGGCCTCGCGATCGGGCGTGCCGATCCAGCTGAACGACTCGCCGTTGACGCACTCCTGGTAGATGCCGACGTAGCGCCGGTCGCCGTCCTCGCCGTCGAGCTGGATGTCGACGTCGAACCTGAGCGTCGTCTCGTCGGGCGCTTCGGCGGTCCAGGCGAAGCCGTCCTCGCGTACCTCCAGCGTCCATCCGTCCCTGGGGTGCGGTGTGATCGTGGCGCCATCGGGAACCTGCACGTCGACGATGCGTGTGGGGCTCTGGTCGTCTTCTGCCTCCGGCATGCCACCGTCGAGGGCGCAACCGTGCGGGATGATCAGCTCGGCCACCGTCGGGGTGCCCGCCGGCGCGGAGCCGGGCGAGAACGTCGGGTGGGCCAGGACCGGGAAGGCCTCGGCCACGAGCGCGACGGCCGCAACGGCGAGGATCGCAAGGGTTCGTCGGATGGGCACGGATTCCTCGGTCTCGTCGTGCTCTGCACGCTGGCTGGTCACGGGTTGACAACCACGGGGACGGTCACGGTCCGCTCGTCGAAGCGGTCGATGCCAACGATCACACGGATCTCCCAGGTTCCCGGAATGGAGAGCTCGCGACCGGTCAGCTGCCAGTGGCCGGGACCCGCAACGATCGGATCGCGCTCGATCGGCCCGATCTGTCGTTCCGGCTGCTCCAACCGCAGCCGGACGTCGTCGACGTTGGACACGGGACGTCCGGTTGCATCCACGAGGTAGACGTGGATCTCGTTGGCTCCGGCGCGGTTGGGATCGACGATCACATCCATCGACAGCTCCTCGGTGACCGCCACGGTCGTCTGGAAGGCGCCGGTGATCCCGGCTTCGTCCGACGCCGGGCGCAGCTGGGCGAGGACGCCGGTGACCGCAATCGCCAGGACCAGTCCCACGACCTCGAACCGAACGGTTCGCGACAGCTGCGCCATCCCTCCCCGTCCAGTCGTGACGGCGGGAACGAGCACGCGGTTGTTGTATGCGGCCGCCACGATCACCAGTCCGACGATGGTCACCTTGATGAGCAGTGCGACGCCGAAGTCCGTGCTCGTCAGGGTTCGCGGCTCCCGGACGAGCGCCCAGGCCATGGCCGAACCCGCCGCGAGCACGCCCACCAGGGACCATGTGGCCAGCCGCGAGAAGGCACCCACGTCGGCGGCAGCGTCCGCAGGGTCCTCGGTCGCACGCTCGCGACGCAGGACCGCGCCGAGGATCGCCAGTCCACCGAGCCAGGTCGCGGCTGCCACCAGGTGCACGGCGTCGGCGACCCACATCACCCACGCAGGATCCTGTGTTCGCGTGTGCCCGTCGAACAGGAACGAGCCCAGGGCGAGGAGGGCGAATGGCAGCACCGCCCGTCGAGCGCGAGTGATCGCGCCGAGCACACCGACGAGACCGACGGTCCGGATGAGTGCCGCAACGCCGGGCTGCCCGATCGACTCCAGGATCACGTCCGGGCGAACGGCCTGTCCGAGACCGAGGCCCGTGACGACCTCGACCGTCACGGGCACCAGCAGCAGCGATGACACCAAGCCGACTGTCGCACCCCGGCGCACGAGGGTGGCAGCGATCGGCTCGTCCGACCGCACCGCGACCCTCCACATCCCGGCGCCCACGACGAGGAGCACCGAGACATACGTCACGACACGGAGAAACCACGCGAGCGCCTCGACCACGGCCGTGTCATCGCCCCGGAACAGACGGGCCACCAGGGCGTCATCGACCTCGTCGCCAAGCCCGACGGAGAAGACGAACGCGCCCCGCACGAGATGCCCGTCTGCGGACGTGGCACGCCACGTGACGACGTAGGTGCCATCGGGCAGGTCGGCCGCGAGCGCCACGCCGATGCTCTCGTCGTCGCCGACGACCGGATCACCGGTGTCGACACGATCCCCGGCGGCGTCGAAGACCCGCACGCCCGCCGTCGGCGCCATGACCCCTTCGTTGAACCGCAGCGTGATCTGGGCGGGCGCTTCCACGACGACCTGGCCGTCGGCAGGCGTCGTCGACAGCAGGCTCGCATGCGCGCGCGCAGGCGTCGCCAACAGCACCACCGCCAGGCCAACGAGGATGCCGAGGGCGCCGATCCGGGCGACGGCAGACCGCGTCACGGGCAGACGCCGTGCCCGCGCGTCGGCACGGGGTGCGGGCAAGCGAAGGGGACGACTCACGCAGGCGAAGGGTATGGGCCTCCCGGATCCGGGCTCACTCCTCAGCTTCGGCCACGAGGACGGCGCGGCGGTGCGCGAGGTGGCGACGTTCGACGTCGTTGGTCGTCAGTGCGATCGCCCGCGCCATCGCGGTCGCAGCAGCCACCGGTTGGTCGAGCTCGGCCAACAGCTCGCCGCGGACGACATGGAAGAGCGGGTAGTCCTCCAACGCGTCGCCGATGTCGTTGACCTCCGCCAGTGCGGCGCCGGCGCCGTGCACGTGCGCGCGGGCAACGGCGGCGTTGAGTCGCACGATCGGCGACGGGTCCAGCTTGAGGAGCAACCGGTACAGCGCGGCGATCTGCGGCCAGTCGGTGGCGGCGGCGATCGGTGCCTCGGCGTGAACGGCTGCGATCGCGGCCTGGAGCTGATACGGACCGACGCGGCCGCCCGGCAGCGTCCGTTCGAGGATCCCGATGCCCTCCTCGATCGCACGCTGGTCCCAACGGGAACGGTCCTGGTCCGCCAGCCGCACCAGTGCACCGTCGTGGTCGCGCCGTGCGGCCGTCCGCGACGACTGGAGCAGCACCAGGGCAAGCAGCCCCTGGACCTCCGGTTCGTCCGGAAGCAGTCGCGCGAGGATCCTGGCAAGGCGGACGGCCTCGCCCACCAGGTCAGGGCGCACGAGGTCGGTGCCCGCAGACGCGGTGTAGCCCTCGTTGAACACCAGGTAGATCACCGCCAGGACAGCCTCGAGCCGTTCGGGGAGCTCGTCGGCATCCGGGACCCGGTAGGGGATGCCGGCATCGCGGATCTTCCGCTTGGCCCGCGACAGCCGTTGCCCCATCGTTGGTTCTGGCACGAGGAATGCGCGGGCGATCTCGCCAGTCGTCAGGCCCCCCACCGTCCGCAGCGTGAGCGCCACCTGCGCATCCCGCGAGAGCGCCGGATGACAGCACGTGAAGACGAGCCGCAGCCGCTCGTCGGGAACCGGGTCCTCGTCCAACCGAGCCAGCTCCTCGGGCGCTGGTTGGTCCCGCGGATCGACGAGTCGGGGCAGCCGGTCACGGAGCGCGGCGTCACGACGAACGCGATCGATCCCACGGCGCCGCGCGACGGTGAGCAGCCATCCGCCCGGCCGATTCGGGACGCCCTGCCGACGCCATGTCGCCGTGGCCTCCTCGACGGCCTGGGCCAGCGCATCCTCCGCCCGATCGAAGTCGCCTCCGAAGTCGGCGATGAGCGCCGCGAGCACGCGACCGTGCTCGCGGCGAAACGTCTCGGCGAGAACCGCGTCCGCCCACGTCGTCACGACGATCCGTTTCCGTCGCCGCTCAGGGTGCGTCGGGCAGCTCCATCAGGGGCCGCACCTCGATCGTGCCGTAGAACGCGGCTGGGCACTTCTCCGCCCACGCCAGCGCCTCGTCAAGGGAGGGAACATCGATCAGGTAGTAGCCACCGAGGACCTCCTTGGTCTCGGCGAACGGACCGTCGGTGGTCGTGCGCTGGCCGTCACGAACCCGCACGCTGGTGGCCGTACTCGATGGTTGCAGGGGCTCGCCTCCCATGTGGACCCCGGCGGCTCGCATGTCCTCGGTGTAGTCGAACCAGGCCTGCATGGCCTCGGCCTGCTCCTCGGGGGTTCCCGTCGGCTCGCCCTCTTCCGCGTAGATCAACAGCAGGTACTTCACGTTGTGCTCGCTTTCTGCCGCGGTCGCGGCCTCGGGAGATCGTCGAACAGCCCAGCCGAGTCTCGACGGCAGCTTCCTCGTCCGTGCGCTGGATGCACATCGCGGGCGCCAGACACCGCCGTGACGGCGTCCCTTCGGCCACGGCGCCACAGCGCACCGTCGGTAGCGTCCATCGGCATGTTTCCACGAGCGATCACGCTGGGTCGGGTCCGCGGCATCCCCGTGCGCGTGGACCCCACGTTGCTCGTCATCGGCCTGCTCGTTGCCTGGTCGTTCACTGGCCAGTTCGGCGCGGACAATCGGTCCCTGGGCGCCGCCATCGTGATGGCCGTGACCGCGACGATCCTCTTCTTCGTCTCGATCCTCGCGCACGAGCTGGGACACGCCCTTGAGGCCCGGCACCGTGACATGGAGGTCCACGGCATCACGCTGTTCCTGTTCGGCGGCGTGACCGAGATGCGGGCACACGCCAGCCGTGCCCGCGACGACTTCGTCATCGCCGCCGTGGGCCCATGGTCCAGCGTCGTCGTCGCAGCCGTCTTCGGCCTGATCGCCACGGGACTCGGGGAGATCGATGGCGCGGCGGCCGCCGCCGGCGCGGAGGTCGCTGGCCTGCTGGGCTGGCTGAACCTCGTGCTGGCGATCTTCAACCTCGTGCCGGGCGCGCCGCTCGACGGTGGGCGAGTCCTGCGAGCGATCCTGTGGGGGCTGCTGGGCGATCGCCGGCGTGCGAGTCGGTGGGCCGCCCGCGCCGGACAGGGTGTGGGCGTCCTCGTCATGGGCCTGGGGATCCTGGCGGTCGTCACCGACGTGGGCGACTTCGTCGGTGCCATCTGGCTGGTGCTGATCGGCTCGTTCATCTTCAACGGCGCACAGGCCGAGCTGCGGTCGGAGGACATCCGTGGCGCCCTCGAGAATCGCACGGCCGCCGACCTCGTCCGCGTCCCCGTGCCGCACGTTGACGCCGGACGCCCGCTTTCGTTCGTCGAGCTCGATCTCGACGCAGCCCACACCGACATCGCCCTCGTCATCGACGACGGCGTGCCCACGGGCCTCATCCGGGCCGAGGACGTGCACGCGGTGGAACCGTTCGATCGTGAGATCCGCACCGCCGATGACGTGCGCCAAACCCTCGAGGACCTGCCCCGGGTGCAGTTCGAGACACCCCTGGAGGAGATCCTCGAGCTCGTCCAGGACCATCCCGCGGTCGTGGTGCTGGGACCCGATGGTGCGGTGCGCTCACTGGCCACCGCGCGGCTGCTCGCTGGTGCCCTCCGGTCACGCTCTCCGGCCCCGCCGCCACCTCCCCCACCGGCTCGGACCTCGTGAAGTACCGGATTGCCTGGCTGACCTCGGTCCTGGTCGTCCTGGTGGCGCTCGCCGTGGTGAGCGTCCCCTTCGTGGCCTGGTCGCCCGGCGAGGCGGTCGACCTGCGAAACGCCGTCACGGTCGAGGGCCAGGGCGAACCTCTGAGCGGCCAGCTGTCGCTGCTGACCATCCGGAGCAAGGAGGCCCGCATCCTCGACGTCCTGCGTTCCTGGATCGACGGCGACCTCGACCTGATCGAACGTGACCTGGTCTTCGGGGACCGCGACGCCGACGAGTACTACGCCGGCCAGCGCGTGACGTTCCGCAACCAGCTGGACATCTCCACGATCGCTGCGCTCCAGGCGCTCGGCCGCGACATCGACGCCGGCCAGCAGGTCGTCGAGATCGTGCCCGGTTCGCCCGCCGATGGGGTGCTCGAGGTCGGCGACGTGCTGCGCGCCATCGATGGCCAGACGGTGCAGTCCCTGGCGGACCTGCGTGCCGAGCTCGAGCGGCGCGAAGCCGGTCAGCAGGTGGTCGTCGAGCTGGACCGCGGCTCCGAACGGATCGATGTCACCGTCACCCTGGAGCTGCTGGCGTCGACGAACCTCCCGGGACTCGGTGTCCGCCTGCAGACCCACGTCGACGAGATCCCGGTCGACGTCCGGCTGGCGGACGGGCTCGGCAGCATCGGCGGGCCCTCGGCGGGGCTGGCACTCGCGCTCGCCATCCACGACCTGCTGTCGCCGACCGACATCGTCGCCGGACGGCGCATCGCGGTCACCGGCAGCGTGGACGTCGACGGCCTCGTCGGCACCATCGGCGGCATCCGCCAGAAGGTGATCGCGGCAGAGGATGCCGGCGCGGACCTCATGATCGTGCCCCAGGGGCAGGCCAACCTTGCGCGGGCCACCGCGACGACCGTCACGGTCATCGGGGTGCGCACCCTCGAAGAGGCGCTCGTCGCGCTCACCCAGGGCTGACCGTCGTCAGGCCGCCGCGGGAGCGTGACAGCGGGCCAGGAAGTTCCCCAACAGCTGCATGCCCGCACTCGTGAGGATCGACTCGGGATGGAACTGGACACCCTCGACCTCGAGCTCCCGATGCCGCAGCGCCATCACGAGGCCATCAGAGGTCTCGGCGGTTACCTTGAGCTCGGTCGGCAGTGACTCCCGTTCGACGATCAGCGAGTGGTAGCGGGTCGCCTCGAAGGGCACCGGCAGGTCCTTGAGCGTGCCCTCCTGCCGGTGGTAGATGGGACTGGTCTTGCCGTGCACCAGCTCGGGAGCCCGCACGATCGTGCCACCCCAGATCGCGCCGATGCACTGCATCCCGAGACACACGCCCAGGATCGGCCGGACGCCGGCAAACGCGCGAATGACCTCGTTGGAGAGCCCGGCGTCGTCGGGGGTGCCGGGTCCGGGGCTGATGACGATGCCATCGGGCGGGTTTGCGGTGAGGTCGGCGACGTCAAACTGGTCATTGCGCGCCACGGTGACGTCAGCATCCAGCTCGCCCAGCTCCTGGGCGAGGTTGAAGGTGAACGAGTCGTAGTTGTCCACCAGGAAGATCCGGGGACCGGGCACCGCCTGCCTTCACACGTGACGACCCGAGGCTATCGACGGGCGAGGAGTGCCCACGGCGAAACTCCTAGCGTTTCCTGACACGGGAGGATGCGATGCGGCTGGAGGACCTGCGCAGCGAAGTGGGGATCGCGCTGCGTCGATTCCTGGACGCCGCCCTGCAGCACCTCCGCGACGCGGCCCCCTCGCTGGCGGAGAACGCGGCCGTGCTCGACAACCTGGCCGACCGTGGCAAGCGGATCCGGCCGCTGCTGGTGCTCACCGGCCATCGACTCGTGACGGGCGACCATGAGCCGGCGATGGGGCCGGCGCTCGCCACCGAGCTCCTGCACCTGTGCGCCCTGCTGCACGACGACGTCATCGATGCCGCGACGACCCGGCGCGGGCATCCGTCCTTTCATGTGTCGGTCGCCGACCGCCACCGGGCCGCGGGCTGGCCAGGCGATGCCGACGCCCACGGACGGGCTGCGGCCATCCTGTTCGGCGACCTGGCACTCGTCCTCGCGGATGAGGTGTTCTTCGACTCGCGCCTTCCAGCCGACCAGCTGATCGCCGCACATCGGGTCTTCTCGTCCATGAAGGAGGAGGTGATGCGCGGCCAGTCGCTGGATGTCGAGGCCGCCGCCCGCGGCGCCGCCTCGATCGACGAAGCCCTTGCGATTGCTCGCGACAAGTCGGGGCGTTACACGATCCGACGGCCGGTCGAGATCGGGGCGTCACTCGGCGGTGCGCCGCCCGCGGTCCTGGCGGCACTCGGCGCCTGGGCCGAGCCGCTGGGCGTGGCGTTCCAGCTCACCGACGACCTCCTCGGCGTCTTCGGTGACGCCGCGGTCACCGGGAAGGACCCGACGACGGACCTGCGGGAGGGCAAGCGGACCGTCCTGGTTGCCGAGACCCTCAGGGCGGTCCCGTTCGACGTGGCCGAGCGGTTCAACGCCCTGCTCGGCGACGACGGCATCGACGAGGTCGAGGTGGACTGGCTGCGGCGCACGATCACGCAGTCCGGCGCCGCCGACGCGGTCCGCTCCCGGGTCCGGGCCCTGGTCAACGACTCCTGGCGAGCGCTCGCGGCGCTCGATGGGCTCGCGCTTGACGAGACGGGACTTGCACTGCTCCGCGAGGCGACCGACGAAGTGGCGGATCGCACGCACTGAGCCGGGCCGCAGCGCCGGTCCGGTTTCACGCGGTGTCGGATGCGTCCATGCCCGCCTCGAGCACCGGGTCCTCCAGGACGGACTCGACCCTGGGAAAGACGCTGGCGAACAGGACCGCCGTGACCGCGAGGAACGACACCAGGTACAGCAGGCCCCGCCCTGCCCGAGCCCCCGTGCTCTGTCGTCGGTTGATGCGTGTCAGGGCCAGGCTCCCGATCGCGATCGCGATGAGCAGGACGTCGGGGACCGCCCACGGGCGGGCGTCGGTGCCCTCCGGATCGAGCGTCGGTGCCTCGATTGCGTCGGTCACGGGCAGGTTCGCATCCTCGACTTCAGGCGGGACGTAGTCGGGGTCGAGCTCGGCGAACACGACCATCCGTTGCCGCGACGAGAACCGGGGGTGGCAGGTTGTCAGCGTCATCATCGGCTCGCCCCACCCGAGCGGGTCGTTGCCGATGACCCACACGTCGGTCGGGGCCACGATGCGATGGGCGGCGTCCACGCCGGGGCTGCCATCCCGAACTCGGTAGTGCCACCGGACGTTGTTGCGGTCAATGACGTTGATGACGTCGCCCTCGGCGAGCTGGTCGAGGTTGTAGAAGGGCGCCCCGTAGGTGGTGCGGTGGCCCGAGATCGAGAAGTTGCCGGCCTCGCCAGGCCCGGCGGTCGTCGGGTAGTGGCCCGGCCCGCGCCGGAGGTCGGGAACCTCGACGCCTTCGACGACGTAGAGCGGCTCGCTGGTGACCTTGCGCTCGCCCGTGACGCCATCCGTGAACCACATCACGGCATACGCGTCGCCCGGACCCGCGGGATCGACGACCTCGGTCTCGACGCCGAGCTCGCCCGGCAGCGCGGCGTTCGGGTCACCGAACTCCAGCTGCCACGCGTCGAGCAGGTCCCGCTGGGCCAGGCCGGTCCGAAGGTTCGTGAACCACAACAGGTAGGCGAGGTAGAGCAGGACCACGATGCCCGCAGCGATCAACGTCCAGCCGAGCCCCCGAATGGATCGCGACAGGATCAGGCGGCCCCGGCTCGGCGAGGGCTCCTCGGTGCGCTCGGGTGCCGCCAGGCTGTCAGTCACTGCATCGTTCCGTGTGGTGCCCTTGGCCGAGGGTACGAGACGCCATCGACCCGTCGGGGCGACCAACGTCCTGGTCGTCGCAGGGGTCCGGGCACGGCCAACCGAGACCGCGGACGTGTCGAATAGCCTCGCGGGCGACGTCCGAGGAATGCCACGACATGCCCAAGAGCAAGCACCGTCGCAAGGGCAAGCAACGACCGCGGCCGCGCCAGGTGGAGCCGCAGAAGGTCAACCCGCCTCCCTCGGCGCCCTGGGTCGGCCCCACGGGAGCAGGGTCCCTCGTGGTCGGCGTGCTGGTGATCATC
>JAWWBG010000014.1:0-19949 GCA_033721095.1 Nitriliruptorales bacterium | reverse complement strand
GTGCTGCTGGCGCTGCTCGCCCTGGCATCGATGGCCATCATCCTGCTTGCCGACACGGAGGCGAGTCGAGCCGCTCCGGCGGAGCAGGCTGACACGAGCGGGAGCCCGTCGGGCCCGGAGGTCAGCCTTCGCTGATCTCCTGTTCGAGGCGGTCAGCGACCTCGATCACTCCCTTCCAAGCGGCCTCCTCGGCCTCGGCTCGAGCGGATTGCCGCAACGTGACGGCGCGATCGGTCTCGCCTTCACGGTGCAGCTCGCGGGCGAGCGCCAGTTGTGTTCGGCACGCCCAGGGGCGCGCCCCCATCCGCTCGTGGATCTCGAGCGCCTGCTCGAGGGAGGCGACGGCCTCGCGGCTGCGCCCAGCCAGGCCCTGGAGACGACCGACGTGGTGGGCGATGGCGCCAAAGCAGGCCGTGCCGCCCTCGAAGACGACCTGATCGGTCCAGGGGGACAGCAGGCGCTCGAGGTCGTCCGCCAGGCCATGCCCGCCGACGTCGATGACTGCTTCTGCGAGCATGGCCAGCGTGACCGCCCACATGGCGTTCTCGGGGAGCTTGTCGACACCGATTGTCGCGAACCAGTCGAGGCCCTCTCGCGCCTTGTCGTTGTGTCCGGCCAGGGCATATGAGAGGGACAGGGCGGCCATCCAGACGGGCGGCTGCCCGAACTCCTCCGACACCTGCTCGAGCATGGGGGTGACCTCTGCGATGCGTCCCTGCTCGCGGCGCAGCATGATCGTCAGCGCACCGGCCGCGCTGCGTCCCATGATGGGCTCGTACTCGGTCAGGCGAAGGCCTTCTGCGAGCTGGCGCTCGGCCGTGGTGAGCTCGCCGCCAAGCACGGAAACGACGGCCCGGAGGAAGCTCGAGAGCCCTTGGTAGACGGGGACCCGAGCGTCCTCTCCGATCGCGGTCTGCTCGGCAGTCAGCTCGGCGAGCTCGTCGTGCGTCCGGCCCTCGTGCAGCGCAACCGTGAACGAGACCTGCAAGCTCGTCATGAGCTCGCGGGGTGAAGCGATCCGGCGGCGCAGCGCGCGCAGTTCCTCGACGGCGTGGCGTCGCGCGTCGAGTGTGGAAGGGTGATTGACACTGATGCACATGGAGCCCAGGGCGTATGCGAGCAGCGTGTCGTCGCCGGTGTCCCGTGCCGCCTCCACGGCCACCTCGAAGAGCGCGATCCGCTCGGAGAGCGTCGTGACCAGGGCGCTCCCCGTGGCGTGGGCAATCCGGAGCTCGGCTGCGAGCCTGGCCTGCGCTGGGTCCGTGCCGAGCAGCTCGAGCGCGGTTTCGGCGTGGGCGCGCACCTCTGGGTGGTCGCGCAGCTGGGCGCCGAGGATGCTGACCCACCCCGGGAGGAGTGCCCGGGCGAGCAGCTCGCCGTCCTGGACCTCGATGGCCACGCCGACGGCGCGCTCCGATGTCTCGGCGTAGGTCTCGACACCAGCCTTCCACTGGGCATCCGCGAGACGGGCGAGCGCGTCGGCGAGAACCGAGCGGTCCTCGACGGCGGCGGCCAGCTCGACAGCCCGGGTGAGCTGGCGGACAGCCTCGTCGAATGCGTGGGCCGAGAGGGCTCGGGTCCCTGCCGTCGTCAGGTACCGCACGGCGCGCACCGGGTCGCCATCCTCTCCGGCTTCGGCGAAGTGGTAGGCCAGCTCCGTCAACGTCTTGTCGTCGCCTGCACCATGCTGTTCGAGCCCTTCGGCGAGCCTCAGGTGGACGCGCCTGCGTTCGCGGTCCGGGACCGGGCCAGCAGGGCGCCGCGGGCCAAGGCGTGGACGAACCCCAGCCGCCTGCCTTCCGGCTCGAGCTCGAGGAACCCTGCGCGGATGAGGGCCTGTTCTGCTCGGCCGTGGTCATCGCTCGAAAGCTCCGCAGCGTCGGCCACGGCGCGCGAGTCGAACGAAGGGCCCGCGACGGCAGCCACTCTCAGAAATCGTTGTGCCTCGGCGCCGAGTCGTCCAGCTCGTGCACTCACGAGCTCGCGAATGCCCGTTGTGGTTGCGCCGAGCCTGACGAGGCTTCCGCCGTCGCCAAGCGTCGCGCCTTCGTCAGCATCGTGCAGGAGCTGCTCGACGAACCATGGGTTGCCAGCCGTCGCGTCCGTCACGGTCGTGGCGGCAGCCGGCGAGAGTGTTGCGCCGCGGCTCTCGGCCATCATCCCGATCTCGGGGGCGGTCAGCCCGTCGAGGGACACCCGTGTGATCTCCTGGTCGCGGCGAAGATCACCGAGCAGTCGGGCGAGTGGGCTGTCGTCGTCCGGTGGCCGGTGAACGGCCACGAACAGCACCCGCCCCAGGCCCTCGCTGCGAACGAGATGCCGCAGCAACAGGATCGTGTCGGGGCTGGCCCAGTGGAGGTCATCGAGGACCACTGCCACCGGCTGCGCTCGAGACCCTGTCGCCAGCCACGCCGCCACGGCATCGAACAGCCGGTGACGGGCCGACAGGGGATCGAGGTCTCCGAGGTCGCCAGCCGTCGTGACGATCTGGCGGATCTCCGGCACCAGTGCGACGAGCTCATGTGCGTTCGGCCCCAAGGAGCCGGGATCGACCGGTCGCCGGGTGGTCATGAACGCGCGCAGGCATTCCATGACCGGCTGGTAGGGGACGCGGACATCCTCGTCGCAGCGCCCGTAGAGCACCTCGAAGCCCTGTGTCACGAGCGTTCGGGCAGCCTCGGCGACCAGTCGGGTCTTGCCGATGCCGGCGTGCCCGTCGACGAGGACCATGCGGTGCGTTCCGTCGCTGACTGCGCGGCCGGCGATGACGATCGCGCGCAGCTCCTCGGACCGGCCGACGATGGGGGTGGCCGACGCAGACCGCAGCCGTGCCGGCAACCGTTGCCACCATTGCGTGAACGTGCCGCCCGCGCGCGCGGCGATCTCGTCGAGCTGGGCGGGATCGTGGACGAGGATGGCGCGCTCCATCGCCTGGAGTGTGAGCGACGGATCCACGCCCAGCTCGTCGGCCAGCCGCGTCCGCAGTCCGCGGTAGGCCGCGAGCGCGTCGGCCTGTCGGTCCGCGTGGTACAGCGCCTGCATCAACAGCGCCACTGCGGACTCGCGGAAGGGCTCCTTTCGCACGAGCTCTGCGGCAACCTCGGCCGCATCGTCGAGGCTCCCCACCTGGATGAGGGCTCGCGCCTGCGCCTCGCTGGCTCGGCTGCGAAGCCGAACGAGTCGGTCCGCGGGAACCTGGAGGCCCGGTGTGTCGATCAGGCCAAAGGGCGGGCCCTGCCAGGCGTCGAGCGCCTCAGCAAGGTGGTGGAGGGCCTTGCGCGGGTCCCCGGCCGCCAGGTCAGCCTCGCCCTGTTCGACGAGTCGCTCGAAGCGGGCTGCGTCGACGGCGTCGGGGTCGACGTTGAGCGCGTATCCCCGGCCGGCGCCGGCCAGGACCTCGGCCGGATCCGTGCCCGCGAGGTGTGGCGCGAGCGCGCCGCGCATCCGGCTGACCAGTGTCTGGAGGCGACGGCCGGCGTTCGCAGGCGGGTCCGTTCCCCAGACTGCCTCGGCCAACGCGCCGGGCGTGCGCACCGCGCCGGGAGCCAGCGCGAGTTCGGCGAGCAGCGCACGTGGCTGGTCGCCTCCGATGTCGACCTCGGTGTCGTCGATGGCCAGCGCAACGTCGCCCAGCAGCTGCACTCGCAGGTGTGGCGCCATCGGCACGCTCCCGGTGCTGCCCGAACGGTGGCGGAACGGTAGTTCGACGCGCGCGGGGTCGACCGGGGGAGGAGCGCGCCAGGAACGCCACTGCCTGCTCGGGATTTCTATCGCCTGCTTGACTTTTCAGTGCACGAATGTACTCTTGTGTACAGATGTGCACTCAAAATGTTGATCGCCCACACCCGGGAGCACGTTCCATGGCAGTCACCACGCTGTCGCCCCGCCTGCGGAAGGCGCTGGGCAACCCCTTCTTCGAAGCACTCGCGGCGCCACACGGCGTCAGCCACTGGCTCGAGCAGGTCAACCTGACCTGGACGATCCGGTCTGACCGAGCCATCGTCACCGACGTCCGACACCAGACGGCGGACGCCGTCACGCTCACGTTGGCGCCGGTCGACGACGGCAAGGCACAGTTCCTGCCCGGTCAGTACCTCCAGGTCGGCGTCGAGATCGAGGGCGTGACCCACACGCGCTGCTTCTCGATCAGCTGTGCAGCTGGTCGCGCCGACAGGCGGCTCGAGATCACGGTCAAGCGGCACGACGACGGGTTCGTGTCCAGCTGGCTGAAGGCACACGCCGAGCCGGGCCTGGTCCTCACGATTTCCGACCCGGCCGGCGACTTCACGCTGCCGTCGGCCCGTCCGGCCCACCTGGTGCTGGTGTCGGGCGGCAGCGGCATCACGCCCGTGATGTCGATGTTGCGGACGCTCGTTGCCGAGGAACACGCCGGGCGCGTCACGTTCCTCCACTTTGCCCGCACCGCGGACGAGCTGATCTTCGCCGACGAGCTGGCGCTGATCGATGTCGACCACGACAACGTCAACGTCGTCACGGTGTTCACCCGCGAGGGTGGCGCGCATCTGTCGCCAGCCATGCTCGCCGAGCTCGACATCGACCCGGCCGCGGCCCTGGCGTTCGCGTGCGGGCCGCGGGACCTGGTCGACGCTGCGATCGAGATCTGGTCGGGGGCGGGCAACGAGGACCGGCTCTTCGTCGAGTACTTCCAGCCGCCAGCGGTCGACCTCGACGCGGACGAGGCCAGCGGCGCCATCACGTTCGCCGCGTCGGGCATCACGGTCGAAAACGACGGCCGCACCCTGCTCGAACAGGCCGAGGCCGCCGGGCTCGCACCCGCGTCCGGGTGCCGCATGGGCATCTGCCACACCTGCCCGCGCCGCAAGACGTCGGGCACCGTCCTCGACGCCGTCACGGGCACCCGGTCGGCCACCGCCGACGAGGAGATCCGCATCTGCGTCTCCGTCCCGTGCGGCGACGTCGAGCTCGACCTCTGACGAATCCCGGCCGCTTCCAGGCCACGTCACAACCTCAAGGAATCAGCCATGACCACCAACCCGAATCCCACCAAGCCGGTGCCAACGAGCCACCGGATCATCAAGGCGCCCATCATCGATGGGAAACCGCAGCTCACCGAGTCCCAGCTCGAGGCCCTCGGACGTGAGCTGGACGCCATCCGCGAACGCGAGCTCGCCGACCTCGGCGAGATCGACGCTGCCTACATCCGCCGCTTGGTTCGCATCCAGCGCGGCCTCGAGGTCGGCGGCCGGGCGTCGCTGTTCCTCTCCTTTGTTCCGCCGTTCTGGTTCCTCGGTGCGGCGGCCCTGGGCGTCGCGAAGATCCTCGACAACATGGAGATCGGCCACAACGTCATGCACGGCCAGTACGACTGGATGCAGGACCCGGCGCTGCACTCCGCCAACTTCGAGTGGGACACGGCGAGCCCGGCCGAACAGTGGAAGCACTCCCACAACTACCTCCACCACACCTTCACGAACATCATCGGCAAGGACCGTGACATCGGCTACGGCGTGCTGCGGATGGACGAGTCCACCAAGTGGCATCCCGTCTGGCTCGGCAACCCGATCTACGCCCTGCTGCTCGCCACCTTCTTCGAGTACGGCGTGGCGCTCCACGACCTCGAGGTCGAGAACATCCGCACGGGCGACAAGAGCATCGAGGAGGCCAAGGACCTCGGTCGCGTCATCGCACGCAAGTCCGGATCGCAGGCACTCAAGGACTACGTGCTGTTCCCGCTGTTGGCGTTCCCGATCTTCCCGTTGGTGCTGGCCGGAAACTTCACGGCCAACATCATCCGCAACCTGTGGGCCTTCATGATCATCTTCTGCGGCCACTTCCCGGACGGTGTCGCGACGTTCACCGAGGAGGAGGTCGCCAACGAGACCCGCGGCGGCTGGTACCTGCGACAGATGCTCGGTTCGGCCAACCTCACCGGCGGCAAGCTGTTCCACATCATGAGCGGCAACCTGTCCCACCAGATCGAGCACCACCTGTTCCCGGACATCCCGGCCCGCCGCTACCAGCACATCGCCCCGGAGGTCCGGGAGATCTGCGAGCGCTACGGCCTCGAGTACAACACGGGTCCGCTGCGCAAGCAGTTCGGCACGGTGATTCGCAAGATCTTCCGCCTGGCCCTCCCGGACCGGCGATCGGGACGAGCTCGGGCCCGGGAGGTCTCGACGGCAGCGGCCTGACCCGCCCAACTACCGTTTCGTCCGCTGCGCGCCTCGGACCGACCGGGGCCCAAGCGACGCGGAGCGGCGACGTGATTCCTCGCCTCACGGACCGAGTGGCGTCGGCGACGGAGCGGACCATCGAGGTCTTGGACGGCCACGAGATCGTCCGCGAGGGCGAGGCCGGCGAGGAGATGTACCTGGTCCAGTCGGGCGCGGTGACCATCAGCAAGCGCGTTGATGGTCGCGAGGTCGTGCTCGGCGAGGTGGGTCCCGGCGACTTCTTCGGCGAGATGAGCCTGCTCGAGTCGTTGCCACGTGAGGCCACCGCCAGGGCCAATGGCACGACGAGGCTGCTCGTCCTCGGTCCCGGTGCACTCCTCGTGCGACTGCGTCGGGATCCGTCACTGGCCGTCGAAATGCTCCATCGTCTCAGTGGACGCCTTCGTCGCCTGAACGCACGACTGGGAACGGACGCAGATTTCACTGACGACATGGGCCTCGGGGCGTGAAGCTCGAGGTCGAGGTCGACCAGCTGCTGATCATCTCGGACCTGCACCTGGGCAACCCGGCCTCGCAAGCCGCGGCGAACCTCCCGGCGTTGCTCGACGAGGTCCTCACGCCTGACTGGACGCTGTGCATCAACGGTGATGCGGTGGACCTCACGCAGGGAACCGTGACCGGCATTGCCCGCGACCTGCGGCCCGTCGTCAAGCGGCTGCGTGATTTCTCGCGTGCCGGCGGTCGGCTGCTCTACGCGATCGGCAACCATGACCTCGTGTTCGAGCACTTCCTGACCGAACTCCCCTTCGAGGTTGCACCGTTCTTCAACGTGCGCTGCGGGGACCACCGCATCCGCGTCGAGCACGGCCATGCGTACGAGCCGACCTATGCCCGCTACCCGGGCCTGTACGAGCTCGGCGGCAGGATGGCCAAGCCGCTGCTGGTCGCACATGCAGACGTGTATCGGCTCTGGTCGACCACCCAGCGTGCGGTCGACCGTTGGCGCCGCGGCAGTGGCGAGTACCCGCACCACGTGGCTGCCGATGCCCTCTTCGAGCGAGGCTTCGACGTGGCTGTTTTCGGCCATACGCACCTGCCGGAGGTGACCGAACGAGAGGGCGGAACGTTCGTGAACTGTGGTGACTGGCTGCGGGACACGACGTTGGTGCGTGTGACGGCTGCCGGCGTGTCGCTTGAACGCCTGGTGGAAACCGAGGACGGACTGGCCGTGCAGCGCTTCGCCGGTCGGCGCGCCTGACTGCCGACTCGCCGGGCTCGCTGTCAGGGAAGGGGCTGGATCAGCTGGTCCACCGGTGCGTGATCATCGGTGAGGACGCGGGCGTCACCGATGAACCGGGTCAGCTCCTCGCCGACAAGGACGGCTTCGTCATCACCTCGTGACGCGTTGCGCGCCAGGATCGCAGCGACCTCGATGGGCTCGTCGGAGGCGACCATGATGAAGTTGCCACCCTCGGGATCCTCGCCCAGCCGGCCCTCGGGCGCGAACACGGCGACATGCTCGAACACGTCGGCGATCGTTGCCAGCTCGGCACGGGCGAACCGGCGGTCGCCGTAGTCGATGAGGTTGAGGGCGTACGTGCCGCCGGGCCGGAGCACGTCCCGGATGGCCTCCACGAACTCCCGCGTCGTCAGGTGCCATGGGACGGAGATCCCCCCGAATGCATCACCGATCACCAGGTCCATGGATTGGAGCTGGACGTCCTCGATGTTGAGCCGCGCGTCGCCGGTGATCACGTCGATGTCCTCGAGGGTCAGCGCCAGGTGCTCCCGGCCGATCTCGATGAGCTTGGGATCGAGCTCGAGAACCGTGCTGTGCGTCCCCGGCCGTGTGGCCCGCAGGTACCGAGGCATCGAGAAACCGCCACCGCCGATGTGCAGCACGTCGAGCGGTTCACCGGGCGGCGCGAGCGACTCGATCACGTCGCTGAGCGTCTGCGCGTAGGAGAACTCGAGGTGCGTCGGGTCGTCCACGTCGACCTTCGAATGGCGCAGGGTGTCCAGCCAGAGCGTCCGACGGGTGGGGTCGTCCTCGTCGGCGATCACCCGGGCGCAGAAGTAGGCCGACTCGACCTCGCACGGGTGCGCCGACGCGAACGACATGGCGCCGGCCACCAACGCGACGACCACCAAACCGGTCGACCAGGTCCTGGTCCGGGCGGCAAGCGCCACGCCCACGATCACCAAGGCGATCGCGAGTGCGCGGATCACCGGGCGGGTGGGCCAGGCAGCAACCAGGATGAAGCCAGTGGAAAACGTGCCGACGAGTGCCCCGGCCGTGCCAACGGCCGACAGCATCCCGACGACCCGTCCGGTCTCCTCCAGCGACGACAGTCGAATCTTCACGACGACCGGCGTCACGGCCGACAGCACGGCTGCCGGGGCGAAGAACCCGAGGGCGGCCAGCGTGACGATGGTCGCCGGCGTGCCGCCGCGCATGCCACTGCCGAGCCAGTCGACGATCGGGATCGACAGGAACGCCAGCGCTCCACCGACGATCAGCAGCGGAGCGAGCAGTTTCCGGGGATCGGTGCGGTCGGCGGCGCGCCCGCCCAACCACGCACCCAGTGCGATGCCGGCCAGGATCGTCCCGATGATGCCCGTGAAGGTCTCGAGCGTGACCCCGACATACGGCGCCAGCAGGCGCCCGGCGAGGATCTCGAGGACCAGGACGGACGCGGACGCGAAGAAGACGAGGGCGGATGCGGCGAACCGGGACATGGCTGCCGGACGCTAGCCCGAAGCTGCTTCGGCCCTCCGGCGTGCCACGGCCAAGCCGGCGAGCGCCGCCGCGCCCAGCAGCGCCAGCCCGCCGCCTGTCGCGGGAAGCGGGGCGCCGCCCTCGTCACCCGTGTCCGCACCCAGCAACGAGGCCCGGAACGTGCAGTCGATCATGATCGACTCGTCGCGGGGGAACCGGTCCGTGCAGTACGGCCTCAGGTCGTGGACATCCACGATCTGGCCGGTCCGGTAGAAGGTGCCTTTCTGGATCTGTCCGCGGGGGTCCTTGCGGGGGTCGGAGTGCGGGTCCTGGTCGACGTGCTCGGGCGGCAGGTTGGCGCTCGGGGGCAACGGGTTGCCGCTGTCCCAGTACACGATCGCCGAACCGCCGTCGACCGGCACGAGCGAGCCATCCGCGGCGACGTCGAACGGCGTGTGGCCGAACAGCCGCTCATCGTGCTCGTCGGCCCAGTGTCGCCCGGGGTGCAACGCCGTCTGGAGGAACCGAGCGCCGGCCGTGCGAGCGTGGATTTCCGCCGAGAGCGTGGCGACCTGGTAGTCACCCAGCGCGGGGTGCAGGAGCACTTGGTGTGGCGGCGTGTTGTCGAGTGGGTCGTCGGTCACGTGGTGCGCGTAGCCGTTGGCCTCGCCGCGGTCCCACAGCTGCTGGAACAGCGACATGATCAGCAATTGTTCGTGCTTGTCGGGGTAGGACGTGTAGAGGATGGTCGCGTAGCCGACCGGGACCTCGTCGGCCAGCGTGCCCTCCCAGTCGACCGAGCGGTGGAGCAGGATCGAGTAGTTCGAGCCCATCACCCCGAGCGTGGCCTTGGTGAAGTCGGGGGCCAGGGCGGTCAGTGCGCCGCCCATGATCCCGCCCTGGCTGTTGCCGTCGTAGACCAGCTCGCCGTCGAACAGCGGGTTGCCGTCGGCATCCTGGAATGCCGCGTTCGTGCGCAGGCCGTCGGGGTGGGCAAGCAGCCGGCCCAGGTAGAGGAAGTCAACGAATCCCTGGAGCGTCCGGTCGGCGAGGGAGCCGAACGAAACCTCGCCGGTGAGTATCAGTCCCACGTTGAGGATGTCGGCCTCGGACATGCCGAGCCAGTTCACGGCGCACATCGTGAAGTTGTCCTCGCGCATCCGCTCGGTCGAGCTGCCCCGGGACTCACCACGTGAACCCAGCAGGCCATGCCCGTAGAGCGACGGCATCGACGGATTGTCGGCGGTCGCGGTGCGCGGGATCGAACAGACGAAGTCGACCGATCGGGTCGGAAACAGCGGGTTCTGTTCGGGGAGGTCCATCGGGCCCGGCGCCGGTGACGAGTAGTACAGGCCTTGGCCGGGGGCGTCCTGGCCGGGGATCTCGTCGATCGGGAAGGGGTCGCCGAGCGCGTCGTTGATCTCGTCCGGGATCGCGATCTCGGGCACCGCAGCGTCCTGCGGCAGGTCGAGGTAGTTGGGCACCTCGATGGTCCCGTCGACGATCCGCAGGGTGTCGTGCTCGGGGTCGTCGATGTCCTCGACGTTGGTGATCGTGAAGCCAGGGGCGTTCCCGTCGACGACGAGGTCAGCCAGGTTCGTGTCGCCGAGCAGCCCGAATGCGTGATCGCGGATGGCGAGCGCGCGGCCCGCCAGGTTCTGCTCCGAGATGATCGTGAAGTCCCACGCCAGGTACAGCTCGGCAGGATCGACGCCGGCGGTCACCAGCGGGTCGATCACGTCGTCGCTGCCGGGGGTGTAGGCCGCGACCTGCTCGGCGAACGCGGACTGCGCGGTGAGGGTCGCACCGGTGGCGTCCTTGAGGTTGCGCAACCCGACGACGTGGCGGTGGCCCTCCTCGAAGTTCGTCAGCGGCCGGATGATCAGCAGGCGGTCGCCCTCGGCGGTTTGTGGATGTTGATCGAGCTCGGCCATGTACGGGACCCGCTGGCCGGTCTCGACGTCGATGAGGACGATCGGTGCGTCCGGTTGGAGGGAGGTCGACGGCTGGTCCATCTGCGAGCCGGTGATCCCGAAGGTCTGCTCGAGGTCCAGGCCGGGGACGAAGGTCAGCAGTGGTGACCCCGGCGACCAGCCGTCGTTGCGGTTGAACTCGGTCGGGTCGATGGGGATGGCCGCGATGTTGTTGGGCATCGCCAAGACGTCCAGATCGACGCGAAGGCCGGTTGGTGTCGAGGCATCCTCGGTCGTGAAGAAGTCGCTGGGAAACGGCAGGAGGCAGTCGGCCGGGTCGAGGTCGTTGCACACCCCGGCTGCCGCAGCGAGTGCCTCCTGTGCCGCATCGATGGCGTCGTCGACCTCCTCGAGCTGTGCGAACAGTGGCGCCGCGGGGACGAGCCCGACGACGGCCATCGCGACGACGAGGCTCCAGCGAATGGCTCGACTCATGGGTGCTTCCCGATCGGTCCCGGGCCGTTGCGCGGCCACCCTCCAGCCATGAGCATCGCATGCGTCGCCCCGGATTCCCAACCGGCACCGGTGGCCCCTTTCGAGGTCGGCGTCCCCTGGGATACGCCCTAGTATTCGGTCATCGCACTGGTCGAAGTGAGTCGGGATGCAGCTTCTGCCGTTCGTTTCGCGCACCTCCACTGGCGTCCATGGCCCGCGCAGCGGCCCGGCGTTGCAGTGGCCGATCGTGGCGGTCGTCGCCGTCCTCATCGCAGCGCTCGCCGGGCCCCTGGCACGCGACGCGTCGGCGAGTGCGGTCGTCGAGATCCGAGTCGAGTCGGGACGTGCCGATCTCGTCAGCGGCGGCGACGCCCTGCTGCGGCTGGTTGTTCCCGACGACGCAAGCGTGGAGGACCTGGCGACGACCGTCGACGGGCAGGACGTCTCGTCTGCCTTCGTGACGCAGGCGGATGGGAGCGCGCTCGGGCTGGTGACCGCGCTTGCCCTCGGCGACAACGTCGTCCGAGCCGTGCTGCCCGACGGCCGCGGTGCCGAGATCACCCTCACCAATGCGCCCCAGGGCGGGCCGGTGTTCGCGGG
Organism: Nitriliruptorales bacterium; assembly: GCA_033721095.1. Taxonomy (GTDB): domain Bacteria; phylum Actinomycetota; class Nitriliruptoria; order Nitriliruptorales; family Nitriliruptoraceae; genus JAWWBG01. The sequence goes on along the minus strand of JAWWBG010000014.1, from coordinate 8,067 downwards.
CTCACAGATCCAGCCGTGGACGTGCAACAACGGTTCGCCGGAGCCGGACTGCAGCCAGGACCCGGAGGTGACGTACTGGTACCTCCCCGAGGGGTCGGGCGGCGCCGGTTTCAGCGCGCCGGTCGTCGGTGGCTCCGGCTCACTCGAGCCCTACGACCCGACCAACCCGCCGTCCGACGTGGCCACGACCGTCACCGACGAGGGCAACGAGGTCCCGTTCATCGTCCGTGACGAGGTCGGCTACAGCCTCCGTGACCAGTACCGCATCGCGGCGCTGTGGGACCCGGCGCTGGGTGACTGGCCCGACCCGACCGCCGAGAACCCGGGCTACGCCAACAAGCTCGTGCTCACGCACGGTGCCAGCTGCAACACCGAGTACCACTCCGGCACGGCCCCCAACGTGCTGTTCGAGGACGCCCTGTCACAGGGCTTCGCGGTGGCAAGCCATGCCCTGGACAACGCGGGCCACAACTGCAACCTCGTCACGCAGGCCGAGTCGCTGATCATGACCAAGGAGATGGTCGCCGAGCGCTTCGGGCCCATCCGCTGGACGATCGGCAGCGGCTGCAGCGGCGGCAGCCTCGTCCAGCAGCAGGTGGCCAACGCCTATCCCGGCGTCTACCAGGGCATCACGCCCCAGTGCAGCTTCACGGACGTGTGGAGCTCCGCGCAGCAGTACATCGACTATGTCGGTATCCGGTCGGTCCTCGAATCCCCCGAGCTGTTCCTGGTCCACCAGGTCACGCCGCCACAGTGGCCCTCGATCATCGGGCACATGAACGCCGCGAACGCCATCACCTTCACGACGGCGATCCCCAACAGCGGCGAGCCCACCCGCAGTTGTCCCGGCGTCCCCGCCGAGGACGTCTACGACGAGAACACCAATCCCGACGGGGTTCGTTGCACGTTGCAGGACTACCAGCGAAACGTGTTCGGCGTGGACGAGAACGGCTTCGCGCGCCGCCCGATCGGCAGCGTCGGGATCCAGTACGGGCTGTCCGGCCTCCTGTCGTTCCTGGGCGAGAACGTCGGGGACGCGACACGGCCAGCGCTCACCCCCGAACAGTTCGTGTCCGTGAACGAGCTCGCAGGCGGGTTCGACATCGACCTCAATCGCACCACAGAGCGGCTCCCGGCTGACCCGATCGCGCAGGAGCGCGTGTACCGCAGCGGGCTCGTCAACACGGGTGCACACATGGACGAGGTGGCCATCATCGACCTCGGCGGGCCCGAGCCAGGCGCATTCCACGACGTCTACCGCAAGTACACGATGCGCGACCGGCTGATCCGGGAGCACGGCACGGCTGCCAACCAGGTGATGTGGGAGGGCCAGACGCCGTTGCTCGGCGACGTCACGTTCGTCGACGACTCGATCCGTGCCATGGACGAGTGGCTCGCCGCGGTCGACGCGGACGCGCGCGATGTGCCGCTGGCACAGAAGATCATCGACGCGCGCGAGACGGCCGGCATCAACGACCGGTGCGTCGGCATCAACGGCATCGACCTGCCGCTCCAGGTGTGCGACGTGACCGTCGACGCGACGCTGTTCTCCTCGCCGAGGATCGAGGCCGGCGGCGGCGACCCGGTGATCGGTTTCACCGACGACTGGCTGGACTGCCAGACCAAGCCCATCGAGGAACACGACTACGCGGGCCAGTCCTTCGAGGACGTGTTCACGCCCGACCAGCAGGCACGCCTCCGCGAGGTCTTCCCGACCGGCGTGTGTGACCACTCGAAACCGGACAAGGGCTTCCAGGCAGCCATCCCGTGGTTGACCTACCAGGATGCCGACGGGAACGTCATCCACGGCGGCGAGCCGATGGGGCCGCCACCGGCGTCGGTCCCGATCGGATCGTCGGGTGCCGTTGCGGCGGAAGGTGAGGGTCGCGAGCTGCCGGCCACCGGCGGCGGGCTGGTCGCCCTCGGGCTCATCGGGCTGACGGTCCTGTTCGGTACCTCGACTCGCCGACGCGCCTAGCCGGTCGGCAGTCGGTCGCGGCCCAGCAGGTCACGGACGGTCGGGCTGGTCTCGACGTTGGACGGATCAGGCGTCGTCCGGAGGATGACGTCGGGCACCGTGCTCGAGAACGCGAACCAGTAGTTCTCGTTCTTGAAGTGGTGCAGTCGGTGGTGGCGCCACAAGGCCCGGTACAGCGCCGACTTCGGCCGGTAGTCGGTGTGGATCAGGTAGTGGAGCCACTCGTAGGCCATGCCGATCGCCGAGATCGTCACGAGGAACGTCAGGCCCAGCGACGTGCTGTCGAAGGCCAGCCACGCCACCAGCACCGCGACCACCGCGAGCTGGGCAACGACGATCGTGGGCAGGAACACCAAGCGGGTCTCGCGCGGGTCGGCATGGTGCTCGCGATGCTTGCGCGCGAAGAGTGGATCGAGGGTGAAGCGCCCGACGTGTCGTGGGCGCATGTGCAGCAACACGATGTGGACGACCCACTCGACGAACGGCTGGGCCAGCACCATCGACGCTGCCAGGACCGTGTTGCCGGCCGACCAGCCGCCGATGGCCACGCGGGCGGCAAGCGAGGGCACGAGCAGCAGCGCAATGATCCGAGGTGAAGGCCAGCGCCAGAACTCGCGGGCGGCTGCATCCAGCCCCAGGCTCCGCCGTCGCTCGCCGGTGTCGCGGTCCGTGAGAACGTCCGTGGACATGGCTCCTCCCGAGGACCGTTGTACCCCCGTCGCGAGCCGTCGTGCGGCATTTCCCCTGTCGCCTCCTCAGTAGCCTCCCCCCCTTCCGCGCTCCTCCCACGAGACCTGCTGATGGCCGAGTACTGCTATGTCATGAAGGGGATGACCAAGCGCGTCCCTGGCGGCAAGGAGGTCCTCTCCAACGTCTGGCTGTCGTTCCTCCCGGGCGCCAAGATCGGTGTCATCGGCCCCAACGGAACCGGCAAGTCGACGCTCCTGCGGATCATGGCGGGCGTCGACACCGAGTTCGAGGGCGAGGCCTGGGCCGCCCAGGGCTACACGGTCGGCTACCTCGCACAGGAGCCTGAGCTCGACGAGTCCCGCAACGTCCGTGACAACGTGATGGGCGGGATGGGAAAGGTCGTCGCCGACCTCGCGGCCTACAACGAGCTGACCGAGAAGCTGTCGGAGCCGCTCGACGACGACGAGATGCAGAAGACCCTCGACCGCATGGCCGAGGTCCAGGACCGCATCGACGCGGCGGACGGCTGGGACCTCGATCGCACGATCGAGATCGCGATGGATGCGCTGCGCGTCCCGGATGGCGATGCCGACGTGACGGTCCTGTCCGGCGGCGAACGACGCCGTGTCGCCCTGTGTCGGTTGCTGCTGAGCAAGCCCGACATCCTCCTGCTCGACGAGCCCACCAACCACCTCGATGCCGAAACGGTCGCATGGCTCCAGCGGCATCTCCAGGAATACGCGGGAATGGTCGTCTCGGTCACCCACGACCGCTACTTCCTCGACGAGGTGGCCGGCTGGATCCTGGAGCTCGACCGCGGGAAGTACTTCCCGTTCGAGGGCAACTACTCGGGCTGGCTCGAGCAGAAGCAGGCGCGGTTGGCCCAGGAGGAGAAAGAGGAGTCCGCGCGGCAGCGCCAGCTGGCCGAGGAGGCCGAGTGGGTCCGCGCCACGCCCCAGGGCCGTCGCAAGAAGGCCAGGGCACGCGTGCAGGCCTACGAGGCGCTGCTGACGAAGGACCGACCCAAGCAGGTCACCAAGCCGGTCGTGATGATCCCGGACGGCCCGCGGCTCGGCGACGTGGTCGTCGACGCCGAGAACGTGCTGAAGGGCTTTGGCGATCGGCTGCTCTACGAGAACCTGACCTTCCGGCTTCCACCCGGCGGCATCGTCGGCATCATCGGGCCCAACGGTGCCGGCAAGACGACCTTGATGAAGATGATCGTCACGGCAGCCGGCCGCGCCGACCTGTTGCCGGCTCCCGAGGAACCCGACGAGGGCACGCTGCGCGTCGGCGACACCGTGAAGCTGTCGTACGTCGATCAGTCCCGTGCCGACCTCAAGGCTGACAGCACCGTGTTCGAGGAGATCACCGGCGGCGGCGACTGGATCCAGCTCGGACCGACCGAGATGGCGTCACGCGCGTACGTCGCCGCGTTCGGGTTCAAGGGCGGGGACCAGCAGAAGCCGGTTGGCAGCTGCTCGGGCGGTGAACGCAACCGCATCCACCTCGCCAAGCTGCTCCAGCAGGAGGCCAACCTGCTGCTCCTCGACGAGCCCACCAATGACCTCGATGTCGACACGTTGCGGTCGCTGGAGGAGGCGCTGCTGGAGTTTGCCGGCTGCGCGGTCATCACCAGCCACGACCGCTGGTTCCTCGACCGTGTTGCCACGCACATCCTGGCCTTCGAGGGCGACTCGGAGGCCGTGTGGTTCCCCGGCGGCTACAGCGAGTACGAGGCGGACTTCCACGAGCGCAAGGGCGCGGCCGCCGACCAGCCGCACCGCATCAAGTACAAGCCCCTCACCCGTCGAACCGGATGAGGGGCCTGCCGTGTTCAGGGTGTGGACTACTCGGTCACCGTGATCGTGATGGTGGCCGTGTAGGGGAGCGCGGTGTGCGCGCCGTCGGCGAGCTGGAGGCACAGGGTGTGCTCACCCGGCTCGAGCTCGAGCTCGGTCGAGGTCGAGGCGTCACCGAAGTGCTGCGCCTCGTCGCCGATGACGGTCCCCTCGGCGACACAGTCGGCGTCGACGAACAGGTGGAAGTGGCCGGCATCCGGGTTCACCTCACCGGCAGGCTCGACCGTCAGGCCGGTCGTGGCGAACTCGAGGGTGACGGGTGACGTGACCTCGGCTCCGTCCTCGGGCGACGCGAACGAGACGCCCTTGTCCTCCATGCTGTCGGTGGCCTGGGCCTGAGTCGGAGCCGCCGACGTCATGGCGTCGGTGGGCTCGGTGGTCGGTTCGTCGTCGGCACAGCCGGCGAGGAGCAGGGCAGCCGCGGCGGCTGCAGCGATGAGTGGTTTCACTTGGTTGTCCCTTTTTCGTCTGCGGGAGAGGGATGCCCGCCACGCTACTACTGCAGTCGGAGGCTCCTCGGACGGAAGTACGTGGTCTCCGTCCGCGTTGAGAGATGCCCAACGTGGAGGCAACCAACCCATGACGACGCTCTCCGATCGAGTTCGCGAGGTCATCGACAAGCAGACCTTCGCCTTCCTGGCAACGGTCAACCCGGACGGCTCGCCCCAGGTGTCACCGGTCTGGATCGACCGCGATGAGGACCTGATCGTCTTCAACACGGCCGAGGGTCGCGTCAAGCACCGCAACATCCTGCACGACCCGCGCGTCGGGCTCTCGTTCGTCGATCCCGACAATGCGTACCGGATGGTCGCCATCCAGGGCCGTGTCGTCGACCTCGACACGACTGACGCGGACGAGCACATCGACTGGCTGGCCAGGAAGTATCTCGGCGTCGACACCTACCCCAACCACCGCGAGGACGAGACCCGCGTGATCGTGCGAATCGAGCCAACGAGGGTGGCGGGCTGAGGGATCGCGCGCACGCGCAGCCTCGTTGCGCCATCATGGCGGCATGAAGGGCTCGGTGCGTTCGGTCGTGGCGCTGGCGGCGCTGGTCGCCGGCCTGGTCGGATCGGTGGCTGGATCGCTGGCCCAGGACCGCGGGCCGACGGCCGTGCTCGTGACCGAGGTTCGCGGGCCCATCACGCCCGTCATCGCGGATCACCTGCGCGACGCCGTCGAGCGTGCCGAGGACCTCCCACCGCCTCGGGATGATGAGACCAGCGCGGTCACGCTGCTCGTCGAGCTCGACACGCCCGGCGGGCTGATCACCTCGATGCGCTCGATCGTCCAGGACTTCCTGAATGCCGACGTCCCGGTGGTCGTGTACGTCGCGCCCTCGGGTGCCGATGCAGGGTCGGCCGGCACGTTCATCACGTTGGCTGGCCACGTCGCGGCGATGGCGCCCGCGACCACCATCGGCGCGGCAACGCCGGTCGACCTCGAAGGCGGAGAGGTCGGCGACAAGATCGTCAACAACGCCGCCGCCTACGCCGAGGCGATCGCCGTGGAACGCGGCCGAGACGTCACGTTCGCCGTCGAATCGGTCACCGAGGGCCGGTCGGTCACGGCCGACGAGGCGCTCGAGATCGGCGCCATCGACCTGATCGCGAACAGCCGCGAGGAGCTGCTGGCCGAGCTCAACGGCCAACAGTTCGAGATCGGCGACGAGACCCGGACCATCGTGTTCGAGCCCGGCGACGGTGTCGAGGAGTACGGCCTGTCGTGGGCGCGCGGGCTGCTCCAGCGGCTCGCCGACCCCAACCTCGCGTTCGTGTTCATGAGCCTCGGGACGCTGGCCATCATCTACGAAGTGGCGAACCCGGGCCTCGGGGCGGGCGGCATCCTGGGTGCGGTGTTCCTCATCATGGCCTTCTATTCGCTGTCGGTGCTGCCCGTGAACCTGGCTGGTGCGGCGCTGCTGGTGCTGGCCGCGGCGCTGTTCCTCGCCGAGCTGTTCGCACCCGGCTTCGGCGTCGCCGGTGCCGGGGGCACGGCTGCACTGCTGCTGGGCGGGCTGTTCCTGTTTGATGAACCCAGCGGGATCGGCGTGGACCTCGGGCTGCTCATCCCGGTCGCGCTCGGGATGTTCGTCATGGTGTTGCTGGCGGCCCGGGCAGTGATGGTCTCGCGCAAGCGCCCCACGGTCGACCCGGCGGACGACCTGATCGGGCGCGTCGCGGAGCTCATCGGGCTCGACGAGGATCGTCCCCGCATCCGGCTGGACGGCACCTGGTGGCGCGTGGTCGCCGACGAGGGATTCGAGCTGGGGGGTACCGACCGCGTCGAGGTCGTGGGCCGCGACAACCTCGACCTGTTCGTCCGACCGGCCGACTGACGCGGACCGCCACCGTGCGGGCGCACGGTCCGATTCCCGGCGGCGGCCCCTAGGGTTCCAGCACGATCTCGAAGGGTTGAGATGTCCGCAGTCCTCGGCGGCCTTGCCGTCCTCGTCGTCCTCGGCCTGATCCTGCTGGCCGCCAGCATCCGCATCGTCAACGAGTACGAGCGCGGCGTGATCTTTCGGCTCGGGCGCGTCACGGGCGCCAAGGGGCCGGGCCTGTTCTTCATCATCCCGGTGATCGATCGGATGGTGAAGGCCAACCTCCAGACCGTCACGATGGACATCCCGCCCCAGGACGTCATCACCAAGGACAACGTGACGGTGCGGGTCAACGCGGTGACCTACTTCAACGTCACCGACCCGGTCAAGGCGATCGTCAACGTCCAGAACTACCTGTTCGCCACCTCACAGGTCGCACAGACGACGCTGCGGTCGATCCTCGGCCAGGTCGAGCTCGACGAGCTGCTGATCAACCGCGACGACATCAACGACCGGCTCCAGCAGATCATCGACGATCTCACCAACCCGTGGGGCGTCAAGGTCACGCTCGTCGAGGTCAAGGACGTCGAGCTGCCCGACGCCATGCGGCGGGCGATGGCCAAGCAGGCCGAGGCCGAGCGCGAGCGACGCGCCAAGATCATCCACGCCGAGGGTGAGTTCGAGGCGGCCCAGAAGCTGTCGGATGCGGCGACCGTGATGGCCGAGGCCCCCGGCGCCCTCCAGCTGCGGATCCTGTCGACGATGGCGGAGGTCAGCGCCGAGAAGAACTCGACCCTGATCTTCCCGCTGCCGATCGAGCTGTTGCGATTCCTCGACGCGAACGGCGGGAGCGGAGCATGAGGCACGCCACTTTCATCCTGGCCGCTGCGCTGGTCCTCGCCGGTTGCACCGGCGACGGGGACGAGGAACCCACCGAGAGCCTCACCGCGGTCAACCTGGACCCCAGCGGCGATCAGACGGGTGCGTCGCCGACGCCATCACCCGGCGCCACGGCCACCGCGACCGCCAGCCCGTCCCCGACGCCTGCGCCGACCGACCCGATCTTCCTCACCGGCCATGGCCTCACGATCCTCAACCTGGGCGCCGAGATCCAGGACGCCCTCCAGGCGCTGGAGGGGCGGTTCGGGCCACCGGATGCGGACACCGGCTGGCAGCTGGGCAACCAGACGTCCTACGGCGTCTGCCCCGGCGAC
>JAWWBG010000013.1:0-20973 GCA_033721095.1 Nitriliruptorales bacterium | reverse complement strand
TCCTCGTGGGTCTGGGCGGTTCGGCAACGGTCGACGGCGGCGCCGGCGCGGTCACGGCTCTCGGGTTTCGGCCGCTGGTCGCCGATGGCTCGGGCCTCAGGGTCGGCGGCCACGACCTCGCCGGGGTCCGTCGGATCATGAGCGGCTGGGAGGCCGACTGGAGTGGCATCCGCGTGGACCTGTTGGCCGACGTGACGACGACGTTGCCCGAGGCGGCAGCCACGTTCGGACCCCAGAAGGGCGCCAACCCCGAGGGCATTGCACGCCTCGACGCTGGTTTGCGGGCATGGGCGGATGCCGTCGAGGAGGCGTTCGGCCGACCGGGCCTGCGCAACGAGCCGGGTTCGGGAGCGGCAGGCGGGCTCGCCTTCGGGCTCTCGGCCAGCATCGGCGGCCGCATCCTGCCCGGCGCAGCGACCGTGGCCGACCTCGTCGGCCTGTCCGCCGCGATCAACGAGGCAGACCTGGTCATCACCGGTGAGGGACGGTTGGACGCGACCAGCAGCCATGGGAAGGTCGTCGGCGAGGTCCTCCAGCGAGCCAGAGACGCCGAGGTCGAGGTCGGGGCGGTCTGTGGGCAGGTGCTCGATCGACTGTCGGGGCTGGCCGACGTCGAGGCGGCGAGTCCGGATGGCCCCGGCCCTGACCCGGTCGGTGACGTCGCCGCCGCCGCCGAACGGCTCGCACAGCGCATCTGAGCGCCTCGCTCGCAGGTCTGCGAGGGTCTCCGGGGGAGGGGGAACACGGCCGGTACACTGCGCGTTCCAGCATTCGCTGCACCCAGGAGGCCCAGTGAGCGCCGAGACCATCGCGAACCCCGTCGCCGAGCCGACGTCGACCGAGACCACGCCAATCGTGACCCTGACCGCCAAGGCGGCCGACAAGGTCGCGGCGTTCCTCGAGGACGCCGACGACAAGGACGTGGCCCTGCGTGTTGCCGTCCAGGCCGGCGGGTGCGCGGGGTTCCGCTACGCCCTCTTCTTCGACGACCGTGAGCTGGAGGGCGACGTCGTCTCCGACCAGCACGGCGTCCAGATCCGCATCGACAAGATGTCCTCGCCCTACATCCAGGGCTCGGTCATCGACTGGAAGGAGAGCCTCGAGGCCTCCGGGTTTGCAATCGACAATCCGAACGCGACCAACACGTGCGCCTGCGGGGACAGTGCCGGCTTCTGAGCACCGCTGCTGAGCAAGGGGAGCCTGCGGGCTCCCTTTGTCGTTGCGGAACACCATGGCCCGCCCAGCTCTGGCACAGGCCGGAGCAGCCGCGCACGGCGGACCTGCCGCAACTGGGCAGGATTGCAGGGGGGCGGCTCAGCGAAGTCGCCGGATCACTTGCCCAGCTTGCGGCGCTGGAAGCGGGTGCGCTTGAGACGCTTGCGGTACTTCTTCCGACGCATGCGCGCACGCCGCTTCTTCTTCACCGAACCCATGCAGGGACTTCCATCCGGCCGGACATGAGGAGGCGCGAGTCAACCCGCCGAACGGCGATCATGGCAAGCCGAGCCCGGCCGAACGGCCGCCTACGCCTTCCGGATCGTGAACCGCAGGCCGGGGTCGTTGTCCTCGACGTCGACAAGCTCGTGTCGTTTCATGCGACACCAGACCGAGACGTCCGTGCGTGCAGCCGGGTCGTCTGCGAGGAGGACGACCGACTCACCCACGGCTGCGGCTTCCATGGCATCCGCCAGCTCGATGATCGGGACGGGACAGGGCTTGCCCAACGAGTCGACCACAACAGGTCCGGTGCTCATGGGCGCCTCCTCGTGAGCGCGCGCAGCCGCGGGACCACCTCGGCGAGGACGTCCACGAACCGCTCTGCGTCCTCGGGGCTGGCATCGGGACCAACGCTGGCGCGGACATGCCCGTGCGTGAGGGCCCCCATGGCCTCCAGGACGTGCGAGGGCACGTTGCTGTCGCGGGCGCACGACGAGCCGGAATGCACGGCGAACCCGGCCCGATCGAGCTCGTCCACGAGCGCGGATCCGTGGACGTAGAGGCAGCTGAAGGAGACGATCCCCGGGTGGCTCTCGGCCAGCCGCCCATGGACCTGGACGTCCTCGATCCGTTGGGGCAGCTGCTCCCGGAGGGTCCGCCGGACCACCTCCCGGCGCGATCGGTCCGCCTCCATCGTCCTGGCGCCCACCTCGAGGGCCACTGCCGCCCCCGCGATGCTGGGCACGTCGAGACGCCCGGCCCGCCGTGCCCCCTGGCGGTCGTCTCCCTCCAGCAGCGGCGCGACACGCGCACGTTCACCAGCTGCGAGCAGCCCAACACCCGTCGGCCCGCCGAACTTGTGGGCCGAGGCCGTCACCAGGTCCGCACCCAACTGCGCGAGGGTCACGCCCAACTGCCCGACCGTCTGGCAGGCATCGACGTGGAGCAGCGCTCCCGCATCGCGGCATTCGACGGCGATGGCGTGGGTGTGCTGCAGCGTGCCGACCTCATGGTTGGCGTGCTGCACGTTGACCAGCAGTGTGTCCTCGTCGACGCGAGCGGCGACGTCGTCGGGGTCGACGGCCCCCGCGGTGTCCACGGGGACCGTGTCGACGCGAACGCCGAACAGCTCCGCTGCCAGGTTGGCCGCGCGGAGAACGGCGGAATGCTCGACCGCTGACACGACCAGGTTGCGTCGAGGGTCGCCGGCGCGAACCGCAGCCCGCACGGCACCCAGGACGGCCAGGTGGATGGCCTCGGTCCCGCCACTGTTCCACGTCACCGTGGCCGCACCGAGGCGGTTCGCCACGGTCGCTGTCGACGATTCGAGCAGGTCGCGAGCCGCACGTCCCTCCACGTAGGCCCGTGCGGGATCGCCGCCCGCGATGGGGCGTGCGTCGGCCATGGCCTCGATCGCCTCGGGGCGCAGCGGCCAACCGGATGCCCAGTCGAAGTTCGTTCGGTTCATGGGCACCGCCCGGGCGAGCGCCGAAAGATCAGCCGAGGTCGAAGCGATCCAGGTTCATCACCTTGTCCCACGCCGCAACGAAGTCAGCGACGAATCGGTCAGCGCCGTCCTCGCTGGCGTAGACCTCGGCAAGCGCGCGCAGCTCGGAGTTCGACCCGAAGACCAGGTCCACCCGGGTCCCCGTCCAGACGACCTCGCCGCTGCTGCGGCTGCGTCCCTCGAAGACGTCCTCACCCTCGCCCACGGGGCTCCAGGCGGTGTCCATGTCGAGGAGGTTCACGAAGAAGTCGTTCGTCAGCGTCCCGGGCCGATCGGTGAGGACGCCGTGCTTGTCGTCGCCCACGTTCGTGTCGAGCACGCGCATGCCGCCGACCAGCGCCGTCATCTCGGGTGGCGACAGCGACAGCAGCGAAGCCTTGTCCATCAGCAGGTGCTCGGCCGGCGTCGGCCCGCCCTTCTGCAGGTAGTTGCGGAAGCCATCGGCCCTGGGCTCGAGGTACCCGTAGGACTCGACGTCCGTCTGCTCCTGCGTCGCGTCCGCGCGACCGGGGGTGAAGGGAACCGTCACCTCGTGCCCGCCGGCATTCGCGGCGGCCTCGACCGCGGCGCAACCGCCCAGGACGATGAGGTCGGCCAGCGACACCTGGGTGCCCTCGGCGTTGAACTCGGCCTGGATTTCCTCGAGCCGGGCGATGACCTGCGCGACACCGGACTGGACGTTCACGTCCCATTCCGCGGCGGGCGACAGCCGGATGCGGGCACCGTTGGCACCACCGCGCTTGTCGGTGTCGCGGTACGTCGATGCCGAAGCCCAGGCGGTCTTGACGAGCTGCGACACGGACAGACCGGCGTCGAGGATCCGGGCCTTCAGCGCAGCGATGTCCTCGTCGCTGATGACCTCGCCGGTCGGCTGCGGGAGCGGGTCCTGCCAGAGGAGCTCCTCGTCGGGGACCAGCGGTCCCAGGTAGCGAGCCACGGGGCCCATGTCGCGATGGAGCAGCTTGTACCAAGCCCGAGCGAACGCATCGGCGAGCTCGTCGGGGTTCTCGTGGAACCGCTTCGAGATCTCGCGGTAGGTCGGGTCCTGAACCAGCGCGAGGTCGGTGGTCAGCATCATCGGCGCGACCTTGGTGGAGGGGTCGTGCGCCATGGGCACGAGGTCCTCCTCCTGGACGTCCTTTGGCGTCCACTGGTTGGCGCCCGCGGGGGACTGGGTCAGCTCCCATTCGTACTTGAAGAGCAGGTCGAAGTAGCCGTTGTCCCACTGCGTGGGATTCGACGTCCAGGCGCCTTCGAGCCCGCTCGTGATCGTGTCGTCACCCATCCCGGAGTTGAAGGAGCTGGTCCACCCGAACCCCTGCTCCTGCAGCGATGCGCCCTCGGGCTCGGCGCCGACGTGCGAGTCGGGACCGGCGCCGTGCGCCTTGCCGAACGTGTGTCCACCGGCGATCAGCGCAACGGTCTCCTCGTCGTTCATCGCCATGCGCCCGAAGGTCTCGCGAATGTCGATCGCGGCGGCCAGTGGATCGGGGTTGCCGTTCGGGCCCTCCGGGTTGACGTAGATCAGTCCCATCTGGACGGCGCCGAACGGCTCGGCGAGCTCCCGGTCGCCGCTGTAGCGCTCGTCGGCGAGCCATTCGGTTTCGGGGCCCCAGTAGATGTCCTCCTCGGGGGCCCAGATGTCCGGCCGGCCGAAGCCGAAGCCGAAGGTCTCAAAGCCCATCGTCTCCATGGCGCGGTTGCCCGCGAAGACGAGCAGGTCGGCCCAGGAGATCTGCTGGCCGTACTTCTGCTTGACGGGCCAGAGCAGGCGTCGCGCCTTGTCGAGATTGCCGTTGTCCGGCCAGGAGTTGAGCGGAGCAAAGCGCTGGGCGCCCGTGCCGCCGCCACCGCGCCCGTCGTGGACCCGGTAGGTCCCGGCGGCGTGCCAGGTCATGCGGATGAAGAGCGGCCCGTAGTGGCCGTAGTCGGCGGGCCACCAGTCCTGCGAGTCGGTCATGACCGCGTCGACGTCGGCCGTCAACGCTTCGATGTCGAGATCCTTGAACGCGTCGGCGTAGTCGAAGTCGGCACCCAGGGGGTTGGACGCCGGGTGACCCTGGCGCAGGATCCGCAGGTTCAACTGGTTCGGCCACCAGTGCTGGTTCGCCGTGCTGCCGCCAGCGTTGGTCGTGTGCATCACCGGGCACTTGCCTGCGTTGTCTGCCACCTGACTTCTCCTTGGGTCGTGGTCCTCGCTCGTCGGCGCTGTCGCGGGCCGGGCGGGTGTTTCGTCGGGGGTGGTGTGACGTCGACCGCGTGTGCGCCTGCTCCTCGCGAGCGCCTTGCATGGCCGTCGCGGGACTGTCACGACTCTAGCCCGCCCGGGCGCAGGCTTCACCGGGAGTCGCGACCGACTTGCCGTGGGGTTGCTGGCGCGCCACGATGCACCCGTCGACTTCTTGAACGGTGCCGTTGATGCGCTTGCTGGTCGCCTCGGAGGACGCCGCAGAGCGGGAACGCTGCACGTCCGCGCTCGCCCTCCTCGAGGATGTCGATGCGCTCGCCGTCGAGTCCGCGGCCGCCGCGCGGGAGCAGGTGCGTCAAGGGGCCGTCGACATCCTTGTCGTCGACGGTGACCTCCGCCCCAAGGGCGGCTATTCGCTGTTGTACGAGCTGAGCGCGGAGGCCGAACTGGCAGGGTCCCGGCCACCACGTTCGATCGTGCTGGTCGAGCGGTCGGAGGACAAGTGGCTGGCCGAGTGGGCCCGGGCCGACGCAACGGTCACCAAGCCAGTCGACCCGTTTGCCCTCACGAAGGCAGTCCGGGGGCTGATGGAGACGGCAGACAGCTGACCGTCAGTCTCCCGATTGACCGGCGTCCTCGGTCGGCGCGACGATCCCCAGTCGCTTCGCTTCGGCGGCCACGTCGTCGGGCTCGACGGCCAGCTTGCGTGCGATGCGCTTGCGAGTGGCGTAGACGTTGCTGCGCGACACGCCGAGGCGATCGGCGATCTCCCGTGCACCCACGCCCTCGGCCAGCATCGCGGCCACGAGGTGCTGCCGGTCGGTGAGTCGAGCGACCCGTTCCACCTCGGCGTCGGTCAGCTCCCTGTCGGCCTCCCGTGGCTGGCGGTCCAGGCGGGAAACACGCACCGACTGCGGATCCGAGCGACCCGTTTCGAGCTCGGCCAGCCGACGCAGGAGCTGCAGGCGCGTCTGGACGCGGCGGGTCCGTTCGGCGGCATCGACGGGAGCCACGGCCTCGGCAACCGTGGTCAGCAGGACGTCCACGTCGAACGGCTTGGTGAGGTAGCGCACGGCGCCCTGCAGGTGGCCGCGGATGATGTCGCGTTCGCCCGAGAGGGCTGTCAACATCACCACGGGGATGTCCTCGGTCGTCGGGTCCTCCTGCAGCTCGCGCAGCGTCGTGAACCCATCCATCACCGGCATCATGACGTCCAGGAGGATGAGGTCGGGCTGGATGGTGTCGGCAAGGTCCACGCCGTCCTGCCCGTTGCGGGCCTCCACGACCTCGTAGCCCGCCCGTTCGAGGTTGACGCGGATGACGAGGGCGACGTCGGCCTCGTCCTCGACAACGAGGACCTTCGCTGTCACGGAGCCCTCTTCCTCGCGTGCGTCCGGGCACGTCGTGCCGTCGACGTCGGCGTCGGCCTGGCACGGGCCAACGCTAGCGTCGCGCCCTGCCCGATCGAGGTGATCCTGTGAGTGACAGCGGCCCCTCAGGGGTGACGTGGTCCAACGTGCTGGCCGGACTCGTCGCCGGGGAGGAGCAGTCCCGAGAGCGCGCTGCGCAGGTCATGCGCGAGGTCATGTCGGGCAACGCCGACCCGATCGCGATCGCCGGCTGGCTCGTGGGGATGCAGGCCAAGGGGGTGACGGCTGACGAGATTGCCGGCTGCGTGGAAACGATGGTCGCACACGCCGAGCGTGTCGAGGTCGAAGGGCCGTTGCTGGACACGTGTGGCACCGGCGGCGACGGAGCCTCGACGCTCAACGTGTCGACCCTCGGGGCGCTCGTGGTCGCGGCCGCGGGCGTCCGCGTCGCCAAGCACGGCAATCGCGCGGCCAGCGGCGTCTGCGGCGCGGCTGACCTGCTCGAGGCCTGGGGCCTGGCAATCGAGCTCGAGGCGTCGGCGGTCGCGACGACCATCGAGGAGCTCGGCATCGGCTTCATGTTCGCCCGGACGTTCCATCCAGCGATGCGGCACGTCGGCCCGGTTCGCTCCGTGCTCGGCATTCCGACGATCTTCAACATCCTTGGGCCCCTGTCCAACCCGGCGGGTGCCTCCCACCAGCTGGTCGGGGTCGCCAATCCGCAGCTGGCGCCGGTCATGGCCGAAGCCCTGGCCCGCCTGGGCCGTCGCGCGCTGGTGGTTCGGGGTCGCGATGGCATCGACGAGCTGACCATCACGGGGCCGAGCGACACCTGGGACGTCCGGGACGGCCAGGTCATTCGTGGCACGTTCGACCCTGCCGAGGCCGGGATCGAGGCGCAGCCCCTCGACGCCGCGATCGTGACAACTGTCGAGGAAGCCACCGCCGCCGCCGACGCCGTCCTCGACGGGGCGCCCGGGCCGGGAAGCGACCTCGTCGCACTCAACGCCGGCGCGGCGCTGTACGTCGCCGAGGCGGCTGCGAGCATCCCGGACGGTGTCGAACGTGCACGCGAGGTGCTCGCAAGCGGCGACGCCCGACGACTCCGTGATCGCTGGGTGTCCCGGAGCCGCGAGCTGGCGTGACCCGCGCCTGCGGCTCGATCAGGCGGCGCGCGACACGGTCTTCGTCCCGGTCAGGACCTGCTCGTCACGACGCAACTGTCGCGCCAGTCGTTCGGCTCGATGTGCACGCACGACGAGAGGCCTGCTGTCGACGGGCTCGTCCCACGTCCCGGTGACGGACACCACGCGGACATCGGGCTGATCGAGCCATTGCAACAGCAGGTCGACCTCCTCGTCGGACGCATCCACTCCCAGTTCCGGCAGTGGTTCATCCACGGCCTCGACGAGCCGCAGGACGTGGTCGTCGTCATCTCGCTCCCCGACTGCTGTCGTCAGGAGCCGTCCCCGCGAGATGGCCACGGCCTCGGCGCCAGCCGGTGACGGGCGGACGGCAACCAGCCTGTCCACGGCGCGAAGCGAGGCTCGTCGCCGCAGGCGCAGCAGCGTCCGGGCAACCAGGTGCACCCGCTCGCGAGCTGCACGGGCGGCCTCGAATCGCTGCCCGGCAGCCGCGCCCAGCATCGGCTCCTCGAGTGCGGCCAGCAGCGAACCGGGGTCGGTGGCCACGGCCTGCCGGAAGTCCTCGACCAGCTGGTCGTAGCCGGTCAACGTGAGCGTCCCGTCACATGGTGCGGCGCAGGTGCCGAGCTCCTTGAGGATGCAGGGTGGGTTGTCCTGGCTGGCGCGCAGCCGGCCCTTGCAGGGCCGCAAACCGGCAGCCTCCGCGAGGGCTGTGGCGAGCTGGTCGGCGAGTCGACGTGACCGAAGCGGCCCGATGTGGAAGCAGCGCGGATCCGACGGCGCAGCGACCACGGAGAGGCGTGGCATCGGTTCGCGGGTCAGCTTGATCCAAGCGGGCTTCGGTGGCCGCCGTGAGCGACGGTTGTAGCGCGGGGAGGAGGCGTGGATCTCCCGCAACTCCCGCACCGCCGCCTCGATCGCGCAGGGCGTGACGGTCCAGTCGACCGCCACCGTTTCCCGGACCATGTCGGCGATCCGGCGCCGACGATCCTGGCCGAAGTAGCTGCGCAGCCGACGGCGCAGGTCCGTCGAGGTCCCCACGTAGAGGACCTCGCCGCGCTCGTCGCGGAAGCGGTAGACGCCGGGTCTCGACGGTGCTCCCCGGACGAGATCGATCTTGCGAAAGGCACGGTCCGAGCTCGAACGGCACAGGTCCTGGAGGTCTTCGACGGTCGTGGCTCCGAGCGATCCGGCTCGTTCGACGAGCCCGTGGAACACGTCCACGGTGGCCCGTGCGTCAGGAAGTGCCCGATGATTCGGCGACGTTCGAGCGCGCAGATGTGCGGCCAGGACGGACAGGCGCAGGGACCGCACCTCGTCGCGCAGGAGCCGGCGCGCCAGCGCCGCCGTGTCGACGACCGGATTGTCCAGCCGGGGCCAGCCGTGGAGGCGCAGCTCGGCATTGAGGAAGCCGATGTCGAACCGGGCATTGTGGGCCACCAGGACGGCGCCACGGACGAACTCGAGGAAGGGCTCGAGGACGGCCTCGATCGGCGGCGCACCGCGCAGCAGGTGGTCGGTGATCCCCGTCAGCGAGGTGATCGCTGCCGGCACCGGCCGCCCCGGGTGCACGAGCGTCGCGAACTCGCCGATGCGGTCGCCGCGACAGGTCTTGACGGCGCCGATTTCGGTGATCCGGTCGGCGCCCGGGCGCAGGCCCGTCGTCTCCAGGTCGACGACGACGAACGTCGTGTCGAACAACAGCTGGTCGAGGGGCAGCCGAGTCTGCACAAGCGGCTCCAGCAGGAATCGAACGTGTGTTCGGCAACCTACTCGGCGCGTGGGACACCGCATCGCAATGCGGTCGACCCCGGTTGCTCGGTGGCCGGATGGGCCGTCAGGCTGCCGTCCGGCGGGGATCAGGTCGCTGGGCGGCGCGGATCATTCGTCGGCGTTCGCCCTCGGTGGTCCCGCCCCAGACACCGAAGCGCTCGCCGTGCGTGATGGCATAGCTCAGGCACGGGCCGCGGACATGGCACTGGCGGCAGATGGAGAGGGCCGCGGCCACGTCGTCCTCGTCGAGGGAGAAGAACAGGCCCGGCGGCGACCGGAGGCAGCGAGCCTCGTCGCTCCACTCGTCGGGACGCTTGCTGGTCACGGGGTGCCCTGTCCGGTCGCCTCCTCCAACGGGGCAGGGACGGTCGAGGTTCCAGCCGGCCACGTCCGTTTGGCCGGGGTGGATCAGCCTCGTTGACAGCGCGGGCAGTGGGTGGTGCCGCGCTGGGCGACCAGGCTTCGGCGCAGGGTCGTACCGCAGCGAGGACAGGGCAGTCCGGCCTTGCCGTAGACGTCCAGGAACGTCGCGTAGCGGCCGCTGGCGCCGTTGACCATCTGGTAGTCCCGGAAGGTCGTGCCCTCGCGTTCGATGGCCGCCGCCAGGACTTCCTGGATGTGTTGGTGCAGCCGCACGGCCCGGTCGTGGCCGACGCGCCGGGATGCGGGGTGGATACGGGCGCGCCACAGGGACTCATCGGCATAGATGTTGCCGACACCCGCCACGAGCCGCTGGCCCAGCAGCAGCGCCTTCACGGGTGCCCGTGACCGCCGCAGGTCGTCGGCGAACACCTCTGGATCGAACGCATCGGTCAGGGGCTCGGGGCCCAGCGCGGCCAGCATGGGGATCACGGTGCGATCCCCCGTGCCGACCACGCTGACCCGCCCGAATCGTCGCGGATCACGAAACGACAGCAAGCGGCCGTCATCGAGCGCGAAGCGGGCGCGATCGTGCACGTCGGTGTCTTCGCCGTCGTCGATCCGAAACGAGCCCGTCATGCCCAGGTGCAGCACGAGCTCGCGGTCGCGATCGAGCTCCAGGATGAGGTACTTGCCCCGTCGACCGACGTCCTCGATGCGATGTCCGCGTGCTGCCTCCACATCGTGGAACCGCTGGGCGGGGTGCGGGTCGTGCCACGTCGACACGATCGTGCGCCCGCGCAGGGCGGGTTCGAGCTGTCGTCGAACGGACTCGACCTCGGGGAGCTCTGGCATGGGGCAGAGGCTACGAGCCGTCACCGGGGCCCGGCGGGCGTGTTCCAGCCGGCTCGTAGACTCGGGTCCATGGACACGGACGATCGCGACCGCAACGAGCTCGGGCGGCCCGAGAACGCTCGGCCGCGCGACCGGCTCGGTCGTCCGCTGCCCCATGGCACCGACGATGTGCCGCTGGCCGAGACCTTCACGTACGAGACGGTCGAGGAGGCCTTGGCGATCGCGGTGCGCCTCTGGGACGAACAGCGATTCTTCGAGGCCCATGAATGCCTCGAAGACGTCTGGCACCACGCCGATGACGACGATCGGTCCTTCTGGCAGGGCGTCATCCAGGTCGCGATCACCTGTTGCCACGACCAACGCGGCAACGAGGCCGGGCGCAACGCGATGGCCCGCAAGGCCCTCGCGAATCTGGCCGGGGTTCCCGATCGTCACTGTGGCATCGACGTCGCCCGGCTGCGCGACTTCCTCGAGGTCGTCCCGAAAGCCCCGGCCCATCCCGCGTTCCCGGCGGTCAACGGTGGTCCCTGGTTTCGGGCTCCGGATGCAGTCACCCCCCTGACCCGCATCCCGCCGTGGCAGGCGGCGGCAGAACAGCTCGCGGCGAGAGCCGGGCGATGACGGCGCTCGAGGACGGCTTGGTGCCCGGGCGCCGATTCCGGTGTGAGGGCTGTGGGAACGTGACGCGCTTCGACGTGGTTGCGACGACCCGCTCCCGAGCGTTTCACCACTTTGACCTGGGCGGCGACCGGACGGTTGAGGACGACGCAGTGCTCGAGCGGGTCGTCGAGTCGGTGACCTGTCGCTGGTGCAATCGTGCCGATGCCATCGTCGTCGAGGCAGCGCCTGCGGCGGATGAGGCCGCACGGCAGTGAGCGAGCCGGCAGTGACACCGGGTTCCGGCCTGCTCGAGCTCGGAGCCGATGACTGGGCCCTGGTGCTCGGTCACGTGCGTCGGATCCTCAACGATCTCGACGACAAGGACGTGGACGCCGCCATCAAGCGGCTGCGCAGTGCCCCGGCCAGTCGCCTGTCGGGCGGCCGCATGCGGCAGGACCTCGTCGCGTTGCTGACGACACGCACCGAGCTGTGGGACCAGGTGCGGGCCCGGCTCGAGGCCGACACGGCCGCCGCGCACCTGGCCTGGTTGCTGAACGGTGGGGCCCCTCCGACCGGTGGCGCGCGGGACCCGGCCAAGCAGACGACGCAGCGCCAACGTCGCGCCGACGACGGGGGCGACGACCGCCGTGCGGCCCGAGCCCAGGCTCGGCTCCGTGAGGCCCGGGAGGAGCGGGATGGCCTGCGCAGGCAGCTCGAGGGGGCGGAGGCTCGTGCCGCTCGTGCCGAGGCCAGGGTCGAGGAGCTCCAGCAGCTGGTGGCCGACCTCGAGAGCCAGGTGGGCGGGTTGGAGCAGGAGGTTGCCGACGAACGGGACCGGACGGCCACGGCCGTCGAGCGGGAACAGCGGCGCACCGCCGGACGCATCGCCGAGCTCGAGCGTGAGCTGACGGCTGCCCGGCGGGAGCTCGACACCGTGCAGCAGTCGCGACGGGCAGCACAACGCAGCCGCGCAGCGGCCGCGGACCGGCGACGTCGGGGCGCCGAGCCAGCGCCCGTCCATGCCAGCGGCGCCGTGGTGCCGGGTCGCCCGTCCCGACTGCCGGCCGGGCTTCGCCTCGACACGACGGAGGGAGCCCGCGAGCTGCTGCGGTCGGCCCAGCGTGTCCTGGTCGACGGCTGGAACGTCACGAAGAGCAACTGGGAGCAGCTGCCGTTCGACCAACACCGCCGACGCCTGCGGACCGCGCTCGAGGCGATGGCCGCCCGATTCGGCACCGACGTGACGGTCGTGTGGGACGGGCAGGGTGACGGCGATCGTGCCCGCGCGCGCGGTGTCCTCGAGGTGTTCACCCCGGACGGGGTCACTGCCGACGACGAGCTGGTGCGGCTCGTGGCCGAGCTGGGCGAACGCGACCCCGTGGTCGTCGTGACCGACGACGCCGAGCTGCGGGAACGGCTTGCCGAACACCAGCCCGACCTGCTGCACACGCGCCCGTTCCTGTGGGCCATCCGGTGACGTGCCCGCCGCCCCGGGCGGCGCAGCGCCGTTGCTAGCGTCACGCCCACCGTGATCGACCTCCAGTTCGTCGGCTACACCGCCGACCTCCAACATCTCGTCTTCGATCTCCGTTCCGGAACGGGCGAAGGGCGCTACCGCCTGCTCGTTGACGCGGACCTGTTTGCGACGATGGATGCCCTGCGGGATGCGCGCCGCGCCGAGGGCCTCACGGTCGGCGATGACGACGAGTTCGAGTGGTACGACGACTGGGACGACGAGGAGTGGGAGGACGAGGAGGGCGCCGAGCCGCCCGACGACGAGAGCGACGTCGACGACGGCCCCGCCGCCGACGATGCGAGCGATGGATCGTGGCTCGGTGACGAGGACGAGGACTGGCTCGACGAGGACAGCGTCGACGATGAGTCGCCCGGCGACGATCTCGATGCCCGGGAGGACGCGGATGCCGCGGACGACGACGAGCTCGCGGAGGACGTTGGCGCGCTCGAACAACCGGCCGTGGACGAGCCGGACGGCACGGAGGAGGCAGGGGACGCCGATGACGGACCCGACGACGATGACGCCGTCTCGACCCACGTGGTCGACGACAAGGACCCCGAGCAGGATCGCGTCGCAGCCATCCGCGCGCGGGCAGCACGCCCCGGGATCGACGCGCGGGCGGCCGACGGCCCTGCCCTGTCTCCGCTGGAGATCCAGGCGCTGCTTCGCCAGGGCCGGTCGGTGAGGTCAGTCGCCAAGGCGGCGAACACCACCGTCGACTGGGTCGAGAACTGGGTTGGTCCCATCGAGGCCGAGCGCCAACAGATCCTGACCGCGGCGCGCCGAGTGCGGCTCGAGCGCGCCCGCCTCGGTCGCTCGCGCGACCCGATGGGCGGAGCTGTCGAACGGCACCTGCGGGACCGCGGCATCGATCCGAACGATGTCACCTGGGAGGCAGCGCGACGCAAGGACGGCCGCTGGCGGGTGAGCGCAAGCTTCGTGCACCGGCGTCGGCGTACCCGGGCATCCTGGCTCTTCGACCCCGCAGCTGGGACGTTGTCTGCGGCCAACGACGCCGGGAACGACCTCGGATTCACGCGCCGCAAGCAGCGCGCGTGACACGACGTCTGCTCGCGGCACTGCTCGCGGGGACGGTCCTGCTGGCGGGGTGCGGGGCCGAGCCCGAGGCCGTCGTCGAGGACAGCGCGATTCGACTGGCGCGTCTGCACGACGCCGTCGCGCAGGTTGCACGCGAGCAGGCCGCGGCGGACGAACTGCTGAGCGAGCTGGTGGCGGCCGTACGGGACCTCGAGCAGACGGTCGTGCGAATGCGTGATGCCGAGACCATCGGGTCGGCCATCGCGGCCTGGCCCGAGATCGACGATGAATGGCCGGCCGCTGGAGGGCCGCCGGTCCGTGTTGCCCTTCGATCGGTCGCCATGGCCGTCGACGACGCCCGGCTCGCCCTGGCGTCCGTTCGCGGTCAACGCAGCGAGGACTGGGAACGCCGCTATCTCGATGCCGAGGACGAGGTCCTTGGTGCCGTCCGCGACTATGCAGCCTCTGCCGATCGGCTCACCCAGGCCGTCGAACACCACTGGGACAACCTGCTGGCCGTCCGCGACCTCGTGAACGACTTCGTGGAACGCCGCTGGTTCTTCCGCAACGACGCGGAGGCCACGCAGGCCTTCGAGGTCGAGGTCCGCGACCTGATCGGACCACTGGACCGTGCGGCGCGGGACATCCTCGTCATCACGCGGGAACGCGAGGCGGCAGCGACTGCCGTCAACGAAGCCACCATCGCTGCCCGTGACCTGTGGGCGCTGCGCCCACGGCCATCGCCCAGCCCCTGACTCAGTGCTCGCTGGCCGGCGGTCGGCCAGCAACGAGCGCCTCGAGATCCTCCTGGAGGTGACTGACGATGCGGTCGGGGTCGTAGGTGTCCTCGACGAACGCCCGGCCCGCCTTCCCCATCGCCCGGGCTCGTTCCGGATCCGACAGCAGCTCGTCGAGCGCAGCGGTGATGGACGCGACGTCGTGTCCGTCGACCAGCAACCCGGTCACGCCCGGCTGCAGGGCCTCGGGCGAGCCACCCGAGTCGCCGGCGATCACGGGGCGTGCGCACGCGGCAGCCTCGAGAAAGACCAGTCCGAAGCCCTCCTCCTCCAGCCCGAGCCGCCGGGATCGATTGGGGTGCGCGAAGACGTCGGCCGCCGCGTGGTGGGCGGCGAGCTCCTGTTCGGGGACGGCCCCCGTGAACGTCACGGTGTTGTCCGGCAGCCCGGCGGCGAGCCGCTCGAGATCGCCTCTCGATGGACCGTCCCCGACGATGAGCAGTCGAGCCTCGGGGTGCAGCGCCCGGACGGCCGGCATCGCCTTGATCAGCATGTCCTGGCCCTTTCGCGGCACGAGTCGACCGACACAGGCGATGACGGGCTCGTCGCCGAGCCCGTGGCGATCCCGGATCGCAGCCCCGTCGACGGTCGGATGGAAGGCATCGAGGTCGACGCTGTTGCGGAGCAGCCGTATCGGCGGTCCGTCGTCGCCCACGGTGCGTCGCACCCACCGGGCCGTGTGATCGCTCACGGCGAACAACAGGTTCGCTCGCCGCAGGAACCGGCGGAGGGCGGCCCGGCCCCCGCGGAGGCGGGCAGGAACAACCGCCTCGGCACCGTGCGTGCACACCGCGAAGGGGAGGTCGAAGCGGGGACCCAACAGCGGCAGCGGCCACGGGGCGGCGAACAGGAGCACGTCGGGTTGCTCGGCCCGGATCACCTGGTCGAGGTCCCGTTCCACTTCCGGGGTCGGGAGCATGAACCGCCGCGGGCCCCGCAGCACGTGGTAGGGCGCAGCCCGATCGAAGGCCGCCGCGTCGGGGTGGCTGCCGGCGTAGACGAGGGCGTTCGGGAGCCGGCGAAGGATGTTGTCGGCCCACCGCTGGATGCCGCCGAGCTGCGGCGGAAAGTCGTTGGTGACCATCAGGACACGGGCAGGGTCGGCCACGTGTTCCCTTCCCACTGGACGGCGGAGCCTACGGGCAGCGACGGCGCGGACAGGGGCCGGCGGACGGTTCCGGCGGGCTAGCGTCCACGAGCGTCGCTGGGAGGCCTCATGGGCATCACGTCAGTCATGGCCGGCGCCGAGCCGTGGTCGGCCGAGGGCTCCGGGGATCGGGCCCGTGTCGGAGTCGCCGTGATCCACGGATTCACGGGCAATCCAGTCTCCACGAGGCCGGTTGGGGAGCGCCTGAACGCCGAGGGCTGGACAGTCGAGGTGCCGCGGTTGCCGGGTCACGGAACCAGCTGGATGGACCTGAGCAGGACCCGATTCGGCGACTGGCGTCGCGTGGTCGACGAGACGATTGACTCGCTCGCCGAGAGGTGCGACAAGGTCGTCGTCGTCGGGCTGTCGATGGGCGGGACGCTGACACTGGATGCCGCCACTCGGCGGCCCGCGGACCTCGCCGCCATCGCCGTCATCAACGCGACGATCCTGCCGCGCGACGGGCTCCTGCCCAAGCTGTTGCCGGTCCTCCAGTTCCTGTTGCCCGTGACCCCACGAGACCTCGCGGACATGCCCACGGGCGACATCGCCAAGGAGGGCGGCGACGAACGGGCCTACGGCCTCGTGCCCACGATGACCGCATACAGCATCGTCAAGGCGCAGGACGAGATCCGGGGGAGGTTGGACCGGCTCACCATGCCGGTGCTCGTTGCCTGGAGCCCACAGGATCACACGGTCCCGCCGAAGAACTCCGAATGGTTGGCGGAACAGCTCGCCGACCGTGACCTCACGACCGTGCGGTGCGAGCGCTCCTACCACGTCGTCACGCTCGACCATGACGCGGAGCTGCTCAACGATGCCCTGGTCGACTTCGTGGCGAGGACGACCGACAGCTGAGCTGCCTCAGCAGAACACCAGCAGGCACTCCTCGTCCTCGTCGGGGGGCGGAACGACGTCGCCTCCGGGCCCGCCGCCGGTGGGCGCGTCATCCGGTGGATCGTTCGGAGGCGGCGGCGGTGGCGGTGGCGGGATCTCCAGGGAGAAGTCACCGGGCAGGTTGTCGATGATGACGGGATTCTGGGGCCCGCGCGCCTGCTTGCTGGTCCTGTGGGCTGCGCGCGGGGCGGCGTAGGCGAAGGCCTCCTCGACCGTCACCTCGCCGTCTGCATCGGCGTCGGCGTACCCGTGACGCAGCCCACGATCGGCGAGGTACCAACCCCACACCGAATTGTCCTTGGACGGGTCCTCGTAGGACTTCTCGTCCTCCTCGCTGCTGAAGGTGTAGACGCCGCGCGATCGCACGATGGGGGCATCGGCAAACCCGGCGGCCTCGCAGCCACCGATGTCGACCCACAACCGGTCGGCGCGAATCCGCGCCACCCGATTGCTGAACTCGCTGTCGGTGATGAACCGGTTGTCCGAGGGCCACAGCGCCTCGTCGGTCGTCTCACCATCGTTGTCGACGTCCCACCCGTACCACTGCTTGACGTGCCCGCTGTAGTGGATGACGACGACGGACTCGTTGGTCGTCTTCTCGGCCAGCCACGCGAGACCCTCCCGGATGTGGCGCTGGGTGGCGGTCGCGTCGGTGAGCAACAACACGTGATCGCGACGCCATCCCTCGGCGAACAGGTGCGCGGCCAGGTCCTCGGCGTCCTGGCGTGAACCGATGTTGTCCCGCGTGCCGCCGAGATGGTCGTTGACACCGATCAGCAGCGCCCACCTGGTTGTCGCGGGCGAGGAGGCCGACTCGGTGGCGGCGTGATGGTCCGGGTACCGGGCGCCGAACCAGCTCGTCGCCCTGCTGGCAACCGCCGCCACGGGTCGCGGCGGCGCACTGGTGTCGGATTCGCTCGGGTCGTGGAAGTCCAGGTCGCCCGCAGGTGATGCCACGGGCCCCGTTGGGCTTGGCGTCGGCGTCGTCTGGACCGCGGCCGTTTCGCTGGGCGCGGGCTCGGGCGACTCGGATGGCGCCTCGATCGTCAGGCTGCCGGTCTCGCTGCCGCTTCGGGCAGCCAGAACGAGGAGCGACAGGAGCAGGAGCAGCGATGCAGACATCGCGATGATCCGCTCACCGCTCGTGAAGGCGCGCGCCAGTGCGTCCACGTGTCCCCGGAGTCCGATCCCATCCCGATTCGGCACAAGTGTGGCGCAGTCCTGCCGATCGTGCAGCCAGGCCTGCGGGTTCGAGCCGGCCCCCTCCCCGAATAGTCTCGCTGCATGCAGCTGCACACTGATGACGACGCCTTCATCCGCGCCCCGGCGGGGCTCGTGTACCGGCTGCTGACCGACATCGGATCCTGGCCCGGGTGGTGGCCCGGGACGCGCGCGGATCGCGTCGAGGACGTTGACGGGGAGGCCTGGGAGCTGCGGCTTGGATCACGGCTCCGGGTCGATGCGGTTCCGGGGGACTGGCGGCACGACGAGGGCTTCCGCCTGTCGGTGACCGGTGACCTCGACGGCGTGCTGGAGTTCTGGTTGGAGCCAACCGACGGCGGCACCGTCGTTCACGTCATCCTTCATGCCGACACCGCCGCGAGGCGTCCGTTGCGCGATCTCGCGCGATTCCGGCGGGCTGTGCGTGCGGGCCTGTGGAGCTTCAAGGACGAGGTGCAGGGGCAGTTGCGGACGGCCTTGGAGGGCCTGTCGTGAGTGCCGCGACGCCCTGGTGGGCCAGCGACGACGGCGTCGCCGACATCGATGCGCACGAGGACCCCTTCGACGCCCACTGGACGTCGCGGGCTGCCGACGTGCCGGATGCGCCGGACTGGATACGCCTCGTCGGCGACGTCGCCGTGGGGGCCGTGCGACGATTCGGCGCCCTCGCCGAGGACGCACGCCGTTCCGACCATGGGCACAGCAGTTCGAGCGACGACGCTGCCTGCCGGAACTGTCCTGTGTGCATGGTGCTGCGAGCAGCGGATCGGTCGGGCTCGGACGTGTCCGAGCATCTCGCCGACGCTGCCCGTCACCTGGCGCTGGCGGCCGCATCGTTCCTCGAGGCGCTCGCAGAGCAACCCGACCGTTCCGCGCAATCGGCCGTCGGGCAGGACGCCTCCGAGGTCAACGTCGACGACCCGATGCGGGAGCCCGGGCCCTGAGCTACCCACGCCAGCAGGCGATCACGCAGCGGTTCACCCTCGGTCGCCCGCGCGACTTCACGATCACCGAGGACGGCGGAACCGTGCTGTTCCTGCGCTCGGTCGTGGAGGACGATCCCGTCCACCACCTGTGGCGCCTCGATGTCGAGACCGGCGCGGAGTCCCTGCTCGTCGACGTGTCTTCTCTTCCCGTCCGCGACGACCTGCCGCCCGAGGAGCTGCGCCGGCGCGAACGCCAACGCGAATCAGGGTCGGGCATCACCAGCTATGCGACCGACCGCGCCGGGGACTTCGCCGCCTTCGCACTCGGCGGCGAGCTGTTCACCGTGGACGTGCGAGCCGGACTCGTCGAGCCCCTCCAGGGCCCGCCCGGCGCGTTCGATCCTCGGCCGAGCCCCGACGAGTCCCAGGTTGCCTGCATCGCTGACGGCCAACTGTGGGTGACTCCCGTCGGCGGCGCGCCTCGCCGACTGGTCGGCGAGGACGGCGTCACCTGGGGCGTCGCGGAGTTCGCCGCCGCCGAGGAGATGGGACGGCAGCGCGGCTACTGGTGGGCACCGAGCTCGGACCGACTGGCCGTCGCGCGTGTCGACGAGGCCTCGGTCACGACGTGGCACATCGCTGATCCGGCCAACCCCGACCAGCCGGCCGTTCCGCACCGGTATCCCGCTGCAGGAACGACCAATGCCGAGGTCCGACTGTTCGTCGTCGGGCTCGACGGCAACCGCGTCGAGGTCGACTGGGATCGGGCGGCCTTCGAGTACCTCGCCGCGGTCGACTGGAGCGAAGCCGGCCTGAGCGCGTTGGTCGTCGCTCGCGACCAACGCCGTGCGCAGCTGCTCCGGGTGGACGAGGCAACAGGTGCCACGGCCGTCGAGCACGAGCTCACCGACGATGCGTGGGTCGACCTGGTGGCTGGCACCCCGGGGCGGTTGGCGGATGGTCGGAGCGTGCTGGTGGCGCCGGTTGACGGCGAGTACCGCCTGCTGGTCGGGGGTACGCCGGTCACCGACGCGATGAACGTCGCCCGTGTCCTCGACATCAACGGGGACGAGATTCTTTTCGTCGCTCATGAGCCCGACGAACCGACAGCCGACGTCCTGTGCCGATGGGGCGCGGACGGCTTCGAACGTGTGACCGATGAGCCGGGTGTCCACGGCGGGCGGCTCCGTGGTGACGTGCTCGTGGTCGTCCGAGCGCACCTCGAGGGTCCCACCACGGCGACTGTCCTCACAGCTTGCGGTCGGCACGAAGTCGCGTCGTTTGCCGCGACCCCACTCGTCACGCCCACGGTCAGGATGTCACGCGGGGGCGACCGTCGGTTGGCGACCGGCCTGTTGCTGCCCGGAGCCGACAGCCCGTGGGCCGACGCGTCCTCACTGCCCGTGCTCCTCGATCCGTACGGCGGGCCGCACTTCGCCCGCGTCGTGCAGGCACGTGAGGCCTGGTTGACGCCACAGTGGTTCGCGGACCAAGGGTTCGCCGTCGTCGTCGTCGATGGCCGGGGGACTCCCGGCCGTGGGCCCGCGTGGGAGCGAGACGTCCTCGGTGACCTTGCGACGCCCGCGCTGGAGGACCAGTTCGACGCCCTGGACGCGTTGGCCGCCGACGAGCCGCGTCTCGACCTGGGTCGTGTCGCAATCCGTGGCTGGTCGTTTGGTGGCTACGTCGCCGCCCTTGCGGCCCTCCGTCGACCCGACCGCGTCCGCGCCGCGATCATCGGCGCGCCCGTGAGCGACTGGCGGCTGTACGACACCTACTACACCGAGCGGTACCTCGGACTGCCAGATGCGAATGCCGAGGCCTACGGCGTCTCGTCCGTCGCCGACGACCAGGGGTTGCGACACGCCACGACCCTCGAGGCCAAACGGGCGCCGGGCATGCTGCTGATCCACGGCCTTGCCGACGACAACGTGGTCGCCGGGCACACCCTGCGCCTGTCGGCAGCGCTGCTCGCCGCGGGCCGACCCCACGAGTTCCTGCCGTTGTCGGGGGTGACGCACATGACGCCACAGGCGGTCGTCGCCGAGAACCTCCTGTTGCACCAACTCGACTTTCTGCGACGTCACATCCTCGACACACGTTGAACATGTTGGTGCGGCATGCTGGGCGTGACGCGGGGGCAGCGGCTGCGTACGCTGCCAACTGAGACCGGAGACCGCCGTGGCTGGCCTGAAG
>JAWWBG010000012.1:0-22729 GCA_033721095.1 Nitriliruptorales bacterium | reverse complement strand
CTGCGCGTCGCCATGACGCTGGCCTCGTGGACGCGACAGCACGGGGTCGCGGATGCGCCCACCCTGGTGACCGGCCTCGACCGCGAGCAGGGATTCGCCCGTGCGCTCGTGTCCTGGGAACCAGACCTGTTCTGGGAAGCCGAGGAGCAGCTGCGAGGTCCGCTGGGCTTTCCGCCCTTCGGGACGATC
The DNA here is from genome assembly GCA_033721095.1 of Nitriliruptorales bacterium. GTDB lineage: Bacteria > Actinomycetota > Nitriliruptoria > Nitriliruptorales > Nitriliruptoraceae > JAWWBG01. The sequence goes on along the minus strand of JAWWBG010000012.1, from coordinate 22,540 downwards.
ATCAACGTGGACGTTCCCGATGATGCGCCACGTCTCGAGTTGCCCCAGCAGCTTGGTCGCGTGGTTACGCGCGAGCTCGGTCGCGGGATCCGCCGCCACCAGGTCCGCACGACCGATCGGGTCGGGGCCGCGAGAGCCATCCAGGAGATCCTGGCCCGCTGGAGTGCCGACGGCGTCAGCGACCTCCGCGTCGATGTGGAACCCGTCGACGTCGACTGACTCGTGGCGGGCTCCGAGCGGCCGACGCCGTTTCGTACCCTGCCGCGCGAGCACCCGTCGGTCGGCAGCACGTGTCCATCCTCGACATCCGCCTCTTCGGTGATCCGGTCCTGCGCCAGCGTGCACGGCCGGTCACCGACTTCGACGAGGCCCTCGAACGTCTCGCGGATGACATGCTTGCGACCATGCGCGAAGCCAACGGGGTGGGGCTGGCCGCTCCGCAGGTCGGGATCCTCAAGCGCCTGTTCACCTGGGAGGTGGACGAGGAGCACGGCGCCGTCGTCAATCCGCGGCTCGTCGACGCCTCGGAAGAGCTGGTGTCCGACGACGAGGGCTGCCTCTCCTTCCCCGGTTTGTTCTATCCGGTGGAGCGGCCCCTGCGTGCCCGCATCGAGCACGTCGACCTCCATGGCGAGGAGCACACGACCGACCTCGAGGACTTCGACGTCCGTGTGTGGCTCCACGAGATGGATCACCTCAACGGCATTCTCTTCATCGACCACCTGGCCAAGCACGATCGCAAGGCGGCGATGCGCGAGATTCGGCAGATGCGCGAGGGAAGCGGCGACGGGCCCGAGCCCGGAAGCCTGCTGTTGGGCCGACAGTGAACGACGGCCCGGTTCGCATCGGGTTCTTCGGTACGCCGGACGTCGCGGCCACGTGTCTGCAAGCACTGGCGACCGATGGCCGTTTCGAGGTTGCCCTCGTCGTCACCAATCCGGATCGCCCCGCCGGTCGGGGTCGCAGGTCACGGCCAGGTCCCGTCAAGGCGACGGCGCAGGAACTCGGCGTGCCCGTCCTTCAGCCCGACCGGGCGTCGGAGGCCGTCGACGATGTCCGAGCGGCGGGCCTGGACATGGCGGCCGTGGTCGCGTACGGCTCCCTGCTGGCCGCGCCCATGCTGGCAGCCACCAACCTGGGGTTCGTGAACCTGCACTTCTCGCTGCTGCCTCGTTGGCGGGGTGCCGCTCCCGTCCAGCACGCCATTCGGGCTGGTGACGCGACGACCGGGGTGACCGCGTTCCTCCTCGACGAGGGGATGGACACCGGCCCCATCCTGCGCGCGGCCAGCACGGCGATCGAGCCGCGCGAGACGGCCGGCTCGCTGCTGGAGCGGTTGACGGATCTGGGCACACCGGTCCTGGCCGATGCGCTGCGCGCCCGCGCGAACGGCGAGGAGGGGGTGCCCCAGCCGACGGACGGTGCCACGTTGGCCCCCAAGGTGACACTCGCGGACGTGGCCATCGACTGGTCACGAGCGGGCCTCGAGATCGATCGGTTGTGCCGGAGCGCTGACCCGCGTCCGGGGGCACACACCCAATTTCGCGGTGAGTCGATCAAGGTCTTCGGGGCCCATCCCATTGCGGCCGCCGGGGAACCCGGAACCATCGTCGAGTTGACCGATGAGGGTCCGGTGGTCGCCTGCGGGAGCGGTGGCGTCCGACTCGAGGCCGTCCAGCCGGCCGGCAGGGGACGAATGTCAGGTCGAGATTTTGCCAATGGCCGTCGGCTCGAGCGGGGGGAGGCCTTCGGAACCACGAGTTGACGTCCGATCGGTCGGCGTCCTGGCCCCGCTCGTCCCGATGACGTGGCCCCCCTCGTCCCGGGGGTCAGCAGGCCGGCAGGGTTACGATCCTCACAGTTGACGGGAAGCTGTCGCGTGCCCACCACGTCCGATCCCCTGCGCGTCGCTCCATCGATCCTTTCGGCCGATTTCGCGCGGCTCGCCGACGAGATCGCGGAGATCGCGCCAGTCGTGCCGATGGTCCACGTGGATGTGATGGACGGCCACTACGTGCCGAACCTGACCATCGGTCCGCCGGTCGTGAAGTGGATCCGGAAGGCCACGGACCTGTTCATCGACGCGCACCTGATGATCGAGGACCCCGACACCTACGCCCCCCAGTTCGTTGCGGCAGGGGCAGATTCAGTCACCTTCCACCCCGAGACGTCCGCGGACGCGGCGGCCCTGGTGTCGCGGCTGCACGAGGACGGCGCCGAGGTTGGGATGGCCGTGAAGCCGCGGCAGGGTCTCGACCTCGTTGTCGACCACCTGGCGACGATCGACATGCTGCTCATCATGACGGTCGAACCCGGGTTCGGCGGGCAGGCCTTCATGCCGGAGATGGTCGACAAGATCGCCGCGGCTCGGGAATGGCGCGACGACAACAACGCATCGTTTCGCATCGAGGTCGACGGCGGCATCACGCCGGACACCGTCGGGGCGACCGTCGCAGCCGGTGCAGACACGTTCGTGGCCGGGTCGGCCGTGTTCAACCAGCCCGATCGCCAGCGCGCGGTCAAGGAGATCCTGGCCGCCGCTGATGCCGCATGACCCGCGTGCTCGTCGTCGACGACGATCCGGACATCCGGACGTTCCTTCGAATCAGTCTCGAGTTGCACGGTTATGACGCCACGGAAGCCGAGAACGGTGAGCACGGCGTGCTCGAAGCGCTGGCCGACCCACCCGACCTGATCCTCATGGATGTCATGATGCCGGAGGTCGACGGCGTCGAGGCGCTGCGACGCCTGCGGGCGGATGCGCGCACCAGCCACCTGCCCGTCATCCTGGTCACCGCCCGCTCCACGCCCGACGACAAGGTGGCCGGCCTCATGGCCGGTGCCGACGACTACGTCACCAAGCCGTTCGACACCAACGAGCTGCATGCTCGGATCTCGGCGATGCTCAAGCGGAGCACCGAGATGCGCTCGCTGTCTCCCTTGACCGGGCTTCCCGGCAATCCGAGGATCCACGGGGAGCTGGTTCGACGGATCGAGAGCGGCGGCGACTTCGCGTTGCTCTACGCAGACCTCAACAACTTCAAGGCATTCAACGACCACTACGGCTTCCTCCGTGGGGACGCGGCCATTCGACGTTGCGCCAGTCTCATCGTGGAAACCGCGACGGCACACGGCGAGGGAAACTTCGTCGGCCACGTCGGCGGCGATGACTTCGTGATCTTCTGTGGCCTCGACGTCGCCGAGACCATTGCCAAGCAGATCGCCCACGGCATCGACGAGCTCACACCCAGCCTGTACGACAAGGCGGATCGGGAAGCGGGGCGCATCGTCACCGTTGACCGCCCGGGCGTCGAGCGCGAGTTCGGCCTCCTGTCGATCTCCGTCGGTGTCACGAGCACCGCGCTCGGCCCGATCGCCCACCCCGGGCAGCTGGTCGAGCTGGCCACCGAGATGAAGCGATTCGCGAAGGGGATCGTCGACGGCGGCCGGTCCACGTGGGCGATCGACCGCAGGACACGCCCGGCCGTCGCCGAATGAGCGACAACCGACCGGGCCGCCACATGGCACGGGCATGGGTCCTGGCGGAACGGGGTCGGGATCGCACGAACCCCAACCCGTTCGTCGGCTGCGTGATCGAGCGCGACGACGTGGTCGTGGGGGAGGGCTGGACGCAGTCCGCTGGTGGCGATCACGCCGAGATCGTCGCGTTGCGCCAGGCGGGCGAGGCCGCCCGAGGTGCGACGGCCTGGGTCACCCTCGAGCCGTGCAACCATGTCGGGCGCACCGGTCCGTGCTCGCAGGCGCTGGTCGCGGCCGGGATCGCGAAGGTGGTCATCGCCGCGACGGATCCGAACGCCGCAGCCAGTGGCGGCGCCCAGCATCTCGCCGACCGAGGCGTCGCCGTCGAGTTCTGGCCATGGGAGCACTGGGTGCGGCGTCAGAACGAGCGATTTGTCACGGCGGTCACCGACGGGCGGCCGTGGGTGACGTTGAAGCTGGCCGTGACGCATGCCGGCGACCTCGTCGCCGACGAACGCTGGATCACCGGTCCCGAGGCCCGGATCGAGGTGCACCGACTCCGTGCGACGGCAGATGCCGTCCTGGTCGGATCAGGGACCGTGCTGGCCGACGACCCCATGTTGGATGTCCGGGATGCCCCGCTCGTGCGCGGTCAGCCGCGTCCCATCGTGCTCGACCGTCGCGGACGGACGGCGAGCACGGCGCGCGTCGTTCGTCCGGGCGCGATCATCGTCACCACTGCCAACTCTGATCCGGCATGGCGCAGCGAGCTCGGACAGGCTGGCGCCGAGGTCGTCCTGACCGACCCAGAGCTCGACGCCGCCCTGGCCGCGATCGCCGCACACGGCATCCAGCACGTCCTCGCCGAGCCCGGCGCGAGACTGGCCGCGGCACTGTGCGCGGCCGGCGTTGTGGACGAGGTGATCCTCCACCAGGCACCGGGGATCGGGCCGGCTGCGCTCCCGGAGCCCCTCGCTGGCCACGAGTGGCACCATGTGCGCACCCGACCGCTCGGCGTCGACGCCGAGACCATCCTTCGACCCAGGGACACGTGATGTTCACCGGAATCATCGAGGAGGTCGGTCGGGTGATGGCGCTGGAGCGACAGGGCGACTGGGCCCGACTCGAACTCGCCTGCACCACCGTCCTCGAGGATGCCTCCCTGGGAGACTCGATCGCGGTCGACGGGTGCTGCCTCACCGTGTCCGACTTCACCGACGACGGCTTCGCAGCGGACCTCATGGCGGAAACACTGCACGCAACCGCCCTCGGCGACCTCGAGGTCAACGGCGTGGTGAACCTGGAACGAGCCATGCAGGCGGGGGAGCGGCTGGGCGGACACCTCGTCCAGGGCCATGTCGACGGCGTGGGAACGGTCCTCGAGCGGGTCGACCAGCCGGGCACCACGCACGTGCGGATCAGCGTGCCCCCGTGGCTGGCGAGATACCTCGTGGCCAAGGGCTCGATCACCGTCCAGGGAGCCAGCCTGACCGTCATCGACGTCGACGGTGGGCCAGCGGGTCCCTCGTTCCGGGTGGGGCTCATCCCGCACACCCTCGAGGCCACGACCCTTGGTGACCTCGCCCCGGGAGATCGGGTCAACCTCGAGGTGGACGTCATCGCCAAGTACGTCGAACGGCTGCTCGCTGCCGGAACCGACACCCCGTACCCTCACGAGCCTTCCCCGAAGGACCAGCCCGCATGACCGATGACGTGCGCGTGCACATCGGGCGTCTCGACGCCGGTGGGCTGCGCCTGGCCGTCGTGGCCGCACGGTTCAACGAGACCGTCGTCAGCAAGCTCGTCGAGGGCGCCCTCGACACGCTCCTCCGCCACGGGTGCCAACGCAGCGACATCGAGGTCGTGTGGGTCCCGGGCGCCTTCGAGATGACGGCGGTCCTCGCCCGCCTTGCCCGCAGTGGCCGTCACGATGCCATCGTCGCCCTCGGTGCAGTCGTGCGTGGCTCCACACCCCACTTCGACTACGTCGCGGGTGAGGCTGCTGCCGCCGCCGGCTCGCTGGCCCGCGAGACCGGCGTCCCGATCGCCTTCGGCGTCCTGACCACGGACACGTGGGAGCAGGCGGTCGAACGGTCGGGCGGGAAGCTCGGCAACAAGGGCGCCGAAGCCGCCATGGCCGCGGTCGAGACGGCCAACCTCCTCAAGGACCTCTGAGCGACTCGGCGCCCGGTCGCCGTCGCCACATTCACGCCACAGGAATCGCGCAATGCTGAAGCTCGTCTTGCCAAAGGGCTCGCTGGAGCGAGCCACGTTGCAGCTGTTCGAGGACGCAGACCTCAAGCTCCACCGGTCCTCCGAGCGTGACTACTTCGGCCGCATCGACGATCCGCGAATCGCCGAGGTCGCGATCCTCCGCCCGCAGGAGATCCCGGTCTACGTCCAGGACGGCTTCTTCGACATTGGCATCACGGGTCGTGACTGGATCGAGGAGACCGGCAGCGAGGTCACCTCGCTGAGCGAGCTCGAGTACTCGAAGGCCACCTCCAACCCGATCCGTGTCGTGCTGGCCGTCCCCAACGACCGTGACTGGTCCTCGGCCGACGACCTGCCGGACGGCGTCAAGATCTCCACCGAGCTGCCCGAGATCACGCGGCGCTTCTTCGAGAAGAAGGGCATCGACGCCCGGATCTTCCTCTCCTACGGCGCCACGGAGGCCAAGGTCGGCACCATCGTCGACGCCTGCGTCGACGTCACCGAGACCGGGTCCACGTTGCGCAAGCAGGGACTGAAGATCATCGACGAGCTGTTGGTCTCCCGCACGGAGTTCATCGCGAACCCGGAGGCGGCCGCGGACGCCGACAAGCGCGCAGCGATGGACGACCTGACGACGCTGCTCAAGGGCGCCATCGAGGCTCGTGGCCGCGTGCTGCTCAAGCTCAACGTCGGGGCCGACGACCTCGAAGCCGTGCTCGCCATGCTGCCGAGCCTCAAGGCGCCGACCGTCAACGAGCTGGCCCACGAGGACGGCTACGCGATCGAGACGGTCACGGACAAGCGGGGCGTGAACGAGCTGATCCCGGCGCTGAAGGCCCGCGGTGCCAGCGGCATCCTCGAGCTGCCCATCACCAAGATCGTCGCCTGACGACCCCGGTAGCCTCCCGACCGATCCAAAGGACTCCCTGATGCGCCGTGCCATCCTGATCCTGCTGGGTGCCCTCGCCCTCGCCCTCGTCGCCGGACCGTCGGTCGCGACCGAGACCCACGAGAGCGAGCCGGCACACGAGTCCGAGGTCATGACCGACGAATCCGACCACGGGTCCGGCGAGAAGGACGGCGCGGCCTTCGGTGAGGGCGAGTGGGACGGGCTGGTCGCCGCCGGTGCCGTGGCCGCGGTGTTCGGGCTGATCGTCTTTGCGTTCTCGAACATCGGCGTCAAGGACGAGCCGGCCGAGGACACCCATTACTGAGTGGGAGGCCGCCTGACATGAGCGAGCACGCGCCACCGCCGGGTACCCCGGGCCAGCCCTCCCAGGAGGAGATGCAGGCGGCGCTCGCACAATTGCGCGAGGCCCCGCTGACCGAGGTCGTCCTCGACATCATCCAGGGGTTGCTGTCGGCTGCGCAGGTCAAGATCGGACGTCGTGACGGACGGCTGCTGTTGGACGTCGTCGCATCCGTGACCAACCAGGTGGCACCGCACGTTGACCAACGTCTCGTCGACCAGGTCAACCAGGCCCTCACCCAGCTGCGCATGAACCAGGTCGAAGCCGAACAGCAGATCGCCCAGTCCGGCGAGGACGAGCCCAACGACCTTGAAACGGCGACATCGCCGGCGCCGGACGACGGCACGGCGGCGTCGCCACCGGGCGCGGAAGGGGCCACCAGTCGGCTCTGGATCCCCGGGCGCTGATGCCCGGGCCCAGCCGGCAGCCCGAGACGACTGGTACTCTCGCCGCCGCGCCACCTCGGCGCACCACAACTGCATCCAAGCGGAGCACCGCTCCCACCCGGCAGGAACATGCCTCGCCAGGGTCGCGACGACAATCGGTGATCTCGGTCACCGGCAGTCAGCGTGTCCCGGCGCGGCGGCCAACAGGCCGCCGTTCGTCGTTCCACCAGGGAGTCTCCGCACACACGAAAGGCACGGCATCAGCGAGATCAAGCACCGCCTCAACGCCGAGATCAAGGTTCCCCGCGTTCGACTGATCGAGGCGGACGGCACCCAGGCTGGCATCGTTCAGCTCGCGACAGCGCTCCGAAGCGCCCGGGACCAGGACCTCGACCTGGTGGAGGTCGCACCCCAGGCAGACCCACCGGTGTGCCGCATCATGGACTACGGCAAGCACCGGTACGAGGAGGACCAGAAGCAGAAGGAGGCCCGCAAGAAGCAGTCCCAGATCGTCATCAAGGAAATCAAGATGCGTCCGAAGATCTCGGACAACGATTACGGGACCAAGTCGGGCCACGTTCGCCGCTTCCTCAACGACGGCGCCAAGGTCAAGGCCACGATCATGTTTCGCGGTCGCGAGATGACCCACACGGAGCTGGGTCGCGACCTGCTCGACCGACTCGCCGAGGACATGTCGGACCTGGCCACGGTCGAGGCCTGGCCCAAGGTCGACGGGCGCAACATGGTGATGGTCCTCGCCCCCCACCGGGCCGGAAAGAAGTCCAAGCCCCGTCCCGAGGAGCTTCCCGCCGAGGAGAGCCCGGCGACGGAGGCACCCCTCGACGACAGCACCGTCGCCGAGACCGACGACACGACCACAGAAGCGACCGAGGAACAGGCCGCCGACGCGTGAGCGTCACGGCCGAGGAGACACCAGCATGCCGAAGCAGAAAACGCACAGCGGAGCCAAGAAGCGGTTCCGCGTGACCCGGAACGGGAAGGTGATGTCGCGGCAGAAGAACCGCGCCCACATCCTCGAGAAGAAGTCGTCCCGTCGCAAGCGGCGGTTGGACGGCGAGTCCGCCCTGGCTGCGCCCGACGCCAAGCGCGTCAAGCGCATGCTCAACAAGTAGGAGACGACCATGGCACGTGTGAAGGGTGGCGTCCACGCCAAGAAGAACCACAAGGCCGTGCTCGAGCGCGCCAAGGGCTACCGGGGCGCGCGCAGCCGCCGGTTCAAGACGGCCAAGGAGGCCGTCCAGCACGCCGAGCGTTACGCCTACCGCGACCGCCGTGCCCGCAAGGGTGATTTTCGTCGCCTGTGGATTGCCCGCATCAACGCGGCCGCGCGGCAGCAGGGCCTGTCGTACTCGCGGCTCATCCATGGCCTGAAGCTGGCGGAGGTCGAGGTCGACCGCAAGAACCTGGCCGACCTCGCCGTGCGCGACCCAGAGGCATTTGCCGCGATCGCCGCGATGGCGCAGACCGCCCTGGACGAGGAAGCAGCCTGACGCCTGTCGAGTCCAGCAACGAGGCCGGCCGCGTGTCGGCCTCGTCGCATCTTCGTGCCATCACGGCGCGAACCAACCCGTTGGTCCAGGCCGCCGTCCGGCTCCACCGGACTCGGGATCGTGCTCGCACCGGACGATGGCTGGCCGAGGGGCCGCATGCCGTTCGCGGCGCGCTCGCCGCGGCTGCGGTCGAGACGCTGTTCGTGGTGGACGACACCGCTGCCGCCGCGAACGTCGACACGGTGCTCGTGACGGACGACGTGATGGCAAAGATCGTGACGACACGGACGCATCAGGGAATCGCGGCCATCTGCCGACGGCCATCGCCGGTCACCGACATCCCCGACAACGCGCCGGTCCTGTGCCTCGTACAAGCCGCCGATCCCGGCAACGTCGGCACGGCCGTGCGCACCGCGGCGCATGCGGGCTTCGCGGCGGTTGTCCTCACCGAGGGCTCGGCCGACCCCTTTTCTCCGCGCGCCGTGCGTGCCGCCGCCGGTGCGCTGCCGACGATGCCCGTCATCGAGGGCCTGGCCGTTGATGACCTCGGCGCGGCCGTGCCGAGCACCCGACTGGTGGCACTCGACTCGTCGGGCACCCGGTCGGTCTTCGAGGACCTGCCGGAGGCGCCGGTGCTCGTCTTCGGGTCCGAGGCGCACGGCCTCGACGACGAGCTGCTCACACGGGTTGCCGACATCCGTGTCATCCCGCAGCACGGGGGACAGGGCGTGCTGGACTCCCTCAACCTCGCCGCCGCCGTGGCCATCGCCACGTACGCTGCCGCGCGTTCGAATGGGGATCGACGATGAGTGGCGACAGCGCGTGGAACGCGCTCGACGCCCTTCCAGAAGGGGTCCTCGTCATCGATGACGGCGGACGCATCATCCACGCCAACGACCGTGCACGGCTCCTGCTCGAGTTGTCCGACGACAGCATTGGCCAGTCGTGCGAACAGGCCGTCGAGCTCTGGTCTGGCGACGAAGTGGTCACCAAGCGGCTCGTGTGCCCGGCCCCCGTTGGCGATCGACTTGCCGAGACGATCGTCACGACGCCGCTGCGCGACGGGCGTGACCGGGCGCTCGCCGTTGCCGGGCGCCGATTGGCGGATGGCACCACCGTCCTCACCTTCCGCTCGGCCGGGAGCCGGCTGCGGCTCGAGGCGGCTCGGAGTGACCTGGTCGCGACCGTCTCGCACGAGATCCGCTCGCCGCTGACCAGCGTCAAGGGCTTCACACGCACCATGCTGCTCAAGTGGGACCGGTTCCGCGACGACCAGAAGCAGGCCATGCTCGAGACCATCAACGAGGACGCCGACCGCGTCACGCGGCTGTTGTCCGAGCTGCTGGACGTCTCGCGCATCGATGCTGGCCGCGTCCAGCTGCACCGGACGGCCGTCGCCGTCGACGAGGTCATCGCGAAGGTTGTCGACGGCGCTCGCCATCGGGGTGACCTCGGCGACCGCATCATCACCACCGAGGGCGTCACGACGACGGCGCCCGTCCATGCGGACCCCGACAAGCTCGCGCAGGTGATCAGCAACCTGCTCGAGAACGCCATCAAGTACGCCGGCGACTCCGACATCAGGATCGGCGCGGTCCAGGACGGCGACGTCGTCGTCGTCACCGTGGCGGACGACGGGCCGGGCATTGCTTCCGACCAGCACCGACGAATCTTCGAGAAGTTCGGTCGTGCCCGGGGCCAACGCGGGTCGGGAACCGGCCTTGGGCTCTACATCACCCGCGGGCTGGTCCGCGCCCACGGGGGCTCGGTCGACGTCGATTCGGACGTCGACGCCGGCGCGCGCTTCCACGTCCGCTTGCCGGTGATGCGATGATGGAACGCGCAACCGGGGGGCGACCATGAGCGTCCACGGCGAGCACTGGCTCGACGCCGATCGCTACATCGAGGTCATCGCGACCGAGGCGCCGAAACTGCTCACGTTCCTGCCCCGCGATCCCGGTCAGCACGTCCCGACCTGTCCCGGCTGGTCCATCCAGGATCTCGTGGGGCACCTCGGGCAGGGCTACTGGCGGGCGGCCGAGCGCATCCGAGTCGGTGGGACGGAAAAAACGGAGATCCCCGAGGAGGATCCGCCCGTCCGGTTGACCGAGCTGGCCGACTGGTACCGCGGCGGGCTCGAGCGCCTGTTCGAGCAGTTCGCCAACCACCAGCCGGAGGATCCTGCCTGGTCGTGGGGCGGCGACCACCGGGTCGCGTGGCTGCAACGGCGCCTGTGCTTCGAGACCCTCATCCATCGCGTTGATGCCTCGTTCGCGTTCGGTGAGCCGCACGGGATCTGGGATGGGGCGCTGGCCGCCGACTGCGTCACCGAGGCACTGTCCTTGCCGCTGCGCAGCAACAGCTACCGGGGACCGCTCGGTTCCTTCCTGCTCGTGGCGCAGGACCGGCCGCAGTGGGGTCCCTCGTCCGCCTGGACCATCCACCTCACCAAGGAGGGGGTCGAGCGCATCCCGGAACGCACGGATGGCCTGGACGAGGTGGTCGGGTCGGCCGCGGACATCGCCCTCGTGCTGTGGCGTCGACGGCGCTCCACGACCCTCAAGGCCGACTTCAAGGCGCGCGCCCTGGTCGACACGTTTGCCGCCTGGCACGAGATCGGCTGAGGCAGCCGGATCGCAAGGCCCGTGCCGTTAGGATCGCGGGCCGCCGATTCGAAGCATCCCATGCCCTCCCTCGACGAGATCACGGCGTCCGCGATCGCGGACATCGCCGCTGCGTCGTCGACAGCGGAGCTCGAGGAGGCTCGCATCCGGTGGACGGGCCGCAAGTCCGACCTGGCATCGGTCGGCAAGCAGATGAAGGATCTGGAGCCAGCGAAACGCAAGCAGCTCGGCCAGGAGCTGAACGCGGCGAAGACCGCGATCGAGGACGCACTTGCGACGCGTCACGACCAGCTCGCCGGGGACGAGCTGGAAGCCCGGCTCGCCGCCGAAGCGCTGGATCTCACCCTGCCACCGCGTGTCGTGCCGGCGGGACGTCCCCACCTGCTGACCCTGGTCGAACGGCGGATCGTCGACATCTTCGTCGGCCTCGGCTACCGCGTCGCCGACGGGCCCGAGGTCGAGGATGGCACCTACGTCTTCGACATGCTCAACATCCCCCCGGACCACCCCGCGCGCCAGGAGATGGACACCATCTACGTCGCCGGGAGCGACGACCTCGTGCTGCGGACGCACACGTCGCCCGTGCAGGTGCGCACGATGCTGGCGCAGGAGCCGCCGATCGCGGTGGTCGTTCCGGGGCGCGTCTATCGGGCCGACACGGTCGACGCCACGCACTCGCCCGTGTTCACCCAGGTCGAGGGGCTCCTGGTCGCCGAGGGCATCACGATGGCCGACCTGCGCGGGACCCTGCTCGCCTTCGCGCGTGCGCTGTTCGGCGACGATCGCCAGATCCGCATGCGCCCCTCGATGTTCCCGTTCGTGGAGCCGGGTGCCGAGGTCGACGTGTCGTGGGGGACGTTCGAGGCCTCGGACGCCACGCGCTGGCTGGAGATCCTCGGCTGCGGCATGGTCGACCCGCTCGTCCTCGAGATGTGCGGCATCGACCCGGGGCGCCACAGCGGTTTCGCCTTCGGGATCGGTGTCGAGCGGGTCGCGATGCTCGCCTACGGCGTGGATGACATCCGCGACCTCTACGAGGGGGACCTGCGCTTCCTGCAGACCTCCTGGCCGCGGGAGCCGATCGGATGAAGGTTCCCCTGTCCTGGCTCCGTGAGTTCGTCGACGTCACCGTGCCGCTCGACGAGCTGGTGGACCTGCTCGGCATGCGCAACCTCGAGGTGGAGGAGGTGCGGCACCCGGGCGACGGCACTCGCGGCGTCGTCGCCGTCGAGGTGCTCGATCGGCGCCCGCATCCGAACGCGGACAAGCTCCAACTCGTCGAGGTCACCGATGGCCGGGTCCAGCACCAGGTCGTCTGTGGCGCCTGGAACTTCGAGGTGGGCGACGTGGTTTTCCACGCACCGCCGGGCTCCTCGATCCCGGGGGGGACCCTCGAAGCACGGGAGCTGCGCGGTGTCACCTCGCACGGGATGCTGCTGTCGGCCCGCGAGCTGGAAGCAGGCGACATGGCCGAGGGCCTGTGGCGCCTGGACGGGGCGGAGCCCGGCAGCGACGCGCACGACCTTGTGGCACTGGGCGAGCCCGTCATCGAGATCGCGGTCCAGGCAGACCGCGGCGATCACCTGTCGATCCTCGGCGTCGCGCACGACCTCGCCGCCATCCTGGACTCCGAGCTGCGCATCCCCGCTGGACAACCTGCTCCCGGCGCGGGCTCGATCCCCATCACGATCTCGGCGCCGGACGGCTGTCAGCAGTTCGTCGGCCGTCACCTGTCGGGCATCACCGTCGGGCCGTCACGACCACGGGTGCAGTTCCGATTGGCCCAGTGCAGCGTGCGCGCGATCAGCAACGTCGTCGATGTCACGAACTACGTGATGCTGGAGCTGGGTCAGCCACTCCACGCATTCGACGCCGCCACGCTGACCGGTCCGTTGATCGACGTCCGCACCGCCGAGCCGGGGGAGCACTTGACGACCCTGGACGATGTCGACCGGACCCTCGAGCCGACGGACCTGGTCGTGGCCGACGGTGCCGGCGCCGCGGCGCTGGCCGGCGTCATGGGCGGTGCCGCGACCGAGGTCACCGCCGCAACGACCGAGGTGCTGCTGGAGGCGGCGACCTGGGATCCCCTGACGATCCGGCGGACGTCCCGACGGCTCGGCCTGGTCAGCGAGGCCTCCACGCGGTTCGAACGTCACGTCGACCCCGGCGTTGCCCAGCTCGCGGTCGCCCGGGCAGTCGAGCTGCTGGCCGAGACCTCCAGCGTCGAGGATCACGGGGAGACGGTGGCCAGGGTCGAGCCCGAGCCCCGCGATCCCGTTTCCTACGACCCATCGCGTTGGGCTGCGTTTCTCGGCCTCGACCTCGACGGCGAGCGGCAGTCCGACCTCCTGCGACGCGCCGGCTGCGAGGTGGAGGAGTCTGGCACGACGATCCGCGTCCGCGCGCCGTCCTGGCGGGCGGATCTCGATCGTGCGGTCGACCTGGCCGAGGAGGTCGCTCGCCTCCACGGCTACGAGCACATCCCGGCCACGCTCCCCGCCATCCGCGTCGCCGGGGGCCTGACGGCAAGTCAGCACCTCGAGCGAAGCCTCCTGGATGTCACGGCCGCGCACGGCTTCAACGAGTCCCGCACCCGGCCCTTCGTGGGTGAGCGGGCGCTGATGGGCGTCATGCCGTCACCCGGTCGTGTCACGTTGGCAAACCCGCTGGCGAAGGACGCCGCCCACCTGCGGCCCAGCCTGGTCGAGGGATTGCTCGGCGTCCTGCGGCACAACAGCGGTCAGGGGTTCGCCGGTGCCGCCGTGTTCGAGTACGGGCGCATCTTCCGCCCAGCCGACGACCCCTTGTCCGAGCTGCTCGCAGACGTCGAGCCCGAGACCTGGCGCGATCACGCCGACCAGCCCCTGCCTGTCCAGCCGCGCACGATCGGCCTTGCTGCACAAGGGCGCCGACAAGGGCCGGGCTGGACGGGCGATGGCACCTGGGCGGTCAGCCATCTCCTGGCTGCCATCGACGACGTGGTGCGACTGTTGTCCAACGGGCGCGGCGTCGTGACGCGACGGCCTGTCGAGGTCACGGGTTGGCATCCCGGCCGGACGGTCGAGCTGCTGATCGATGATCGCGTCGCCGGCATCGCTGGCGAGCTGCACCCGCGTGAGGCCGCGGATCGCGACCTCCCCGAGCCGGTCCTCCTGGCCGAGCTCGTCGTGGAGCCCTGGCTGTCCGGCCGTCCGGACTTCGATCCACCTGCGCTCGTCCGCCATCCGCCGCTCACGATCGATGTCGCCCTCGTCGCGCCTGACGACGTGCCCTACGGGATACTCCTCGAGGCCGTGGAGGCGGGCGCGGGCGACCTGTTGGCCGACGCGCGGTGGTTCGACGAGTACCGCGGCGACCAGGTTGGACCGGGTCTGCGCTCGGTGGCCATCCGTCTGCGACTCCAGACCGCCCGGGGTCAGCTGACGGACGAGGACGGCGAGGGAGTCATCCGCCGGATCGGCGAGGAAGCCGCGAAGCGAGGAGCGCGCCTCCGCGGCTGATTTTGCAAGTTCATGCAATGGTATGTATGTTCATGCATTCACGAGGAGCGTCCCATCGGCACGCACCAGGTTGGCATCGTCGGCGCTTCCGGCTACGGAGGGGCCGAGCTCGTCCGTCTCCTGGCCGCCCATCCCCAGCTCGACGTGGCGGCCATCGCGGCGCACACGCGTGCGGGTCAGCCGATCGCCGAGCGGTTCCCCAACCTCCAGGGCCTGGGAAGCTTCCAGGCGGTCGAGCCGGACCGGCTCAGCGAGCTGGATCTCGTCTTCCTGTCGACGCCGCACGAGGCTGCCCTCGAGCTCGTGCCGGCGTTGCGGGCTTCCGGAACCCCCGTCGTGGACCTGTCAGCCGCCTATCGGACCCCGGCAGAGGCGTTCGCAACCTGGTACGGCCAACAGCACCCGGAGCCGGAGCAGGCACCGGCCGTCTACGGACTGACGGAGTGGGCGCGGGCCGAGGTCACGTCGGCCAGCGTCGTCGCCAACCCCGGCTGCTATCCGACGGCGACGCTGCTCGGGTTGCTGCCGCTCGTCGAGCTCATCGAGGCGGGGAGCGTCGTTGTCGACGCGAAATCGGGCAGCTCGGGTGCCGGGCGGGGCGCCAAGGAGCACCTGCACCATCCGCACCTCGCGTCCAACGTCGTGGCCTATGGGGCGCCCGCGCATCGTCACACGGGTGAGATCGAGGTCGGGCTTGCGCGTCTGGGGCGCGACCTCGGGCCAGTCAGCTTCACGCCCCACCTGCTGCCGATCGCGCGCGGGCTCCTGGCGACGATCCACGCCCGGCTCGCCGCGGGCGTCGCCGCCGCCGATGTCCAGGACGCCCTCGCGAGCCGTTACGCGGATGAACCCTTCGTCACCGTCCTCGGACCGGGCACGTTCCCCCACACCAAGGCCGTCTCCGGCTCCAACGCCTGCCACGTGAGCGCCGTCGTCGATCCTCGGACGAACCGGGTCGTCGTGACGTCGGCCATCGACAACCTCGGCAAGGGTGCCGCCGGGCAGGCCCTCCAGAACGCCAACCTCATGCTCGGCCTGGACGAGGGCCTCGGCCTGGCGACGATCGGCATGCACCCGTGACGTGGGGGCCAACCGACCGGTCGCAGCTCACCCCGGTCGCGGGTGGCCTCGCCACCGTGGCCGGGTTCTCGTTCGGTGCGACCGCGGCAGGGTTGAAGCAGAGTGGCGCGCTCGACCTGGCCCTCGTGGTCGCCGACCAGCCGGCGGCGGTGGCGGCCGTCACGACCACCAACCGGGTCGTGGCCGCCCCGGTCCTGGTGAGCCGTGAGGCCGTCGCCAACGGGACGCTCCAGGCCGTTGTGATCAACGCGGGCAATGCCAACGCCTGCACGGGGGAGCGGGGGATGGCAGACGCTCGCCGCATGGCCGCCGAGACGGCTGCGGCGGTCGGCGCAGTGGCCGGGGACGTCGCGGTGCTGTCGACGGGCATCATCGGCGTCCCGATGCCGATGGACCTCGTCTCGACCGGGATCGTGGCTGCCAACGCGGCCCGCGGTCGGTCCGTCGCAGATGCCGATGGCGTCGCTCGCGCGATGTTGACCACGGACACCCGCACCAAGATCGTGGCCTTCGAGGTCTCGGACGGGCAGGGCTCGTGCACGATCGCTGGCGTCGCCAAGGGTTCGGGCATGATCGAGCCCAACATGGCGACGATGCTCGCTGTCATCCTCACGGACGCGCCCATCCAGGGTGCGCTGCTCCGACCCCTCCTGGCCGACATCTCCGGCCGCACCTTCAACCGCATCTGCGTCGATGGCTGCGGTTCGACCAACGACACCGTTGTCGCCCTGGCCAGCGGGTCCGCCGCGCAGCCACCCGGTGCGGCGGCCTTCGCCACCGCCCTCGAAGCCGTCTGTGCCGACCTGGCCCGCATGATCGTCGAGGACGGCGAGGGGACGACACGCATCGCGGAGGTCACGGTCACTGGCGCCGACACGGCCGAGGACGCGACACACCTGGTGCAGGCCATTGCTCGCTCGCCGCTGTTTCGGACGGCGCTGCACGGCGCGGACCCCAACTGGGGACGGATCCTCCAGGCGATGGGCGACAGCCCGGGGGTCTTCGATCCCGACCGCGTCGACGTCCGCATCGGCAACGTGGACGTCTGCAGATTCGGCATGGCAACGGCGTTCGACGCCGGGACGGCCTCCGCGGCCATGAGCAAGGACCACGTGCCCATCCTCGTCACCGTGGGCCAGGGGCCCGGGACGGACACCATGCTCGTCAGCGACCTGTCGCGCGAGTACATCACGATCAACGCCGACTACCACACGTGACCGAGGACTCGATGGCCGTCGAACCGCACGACCCGCGCAGCAGCGCCGCCCAGCAGAAGGCGGCCGTGTTGCGCGAGGCACTGCCGTGGATCACCCGGTTCCACGGGCACACGGTGGTGGTCAAGTACGGCGGGTCCGCGATGGTCGACGAGCAGCTGAAGGCGTCGTTCGCCGCCGACATCGCCCTGCTGCACTTCGTCGGGCTGCGGCCGATCGTCGTGCATGGCGGCGGCCCGCAGATCAGCGAGACGGCGGCAGCCTTCGGCGTCGAGTCCACGTTCATCGCCGGGTTGCGAGTGACCGACGAATCCATGATGGACGTCGTCCGCATGACCCTGCTCGGGAAGGTCAACCCCGAGGTCGTCAGCCTCATCCAGCAAGCGGGTGCCCCGGCCGTCGGGATCTCCGGCATCGACGCCGACCTGCTGCGGGTCCGCGCCGCCCGCGGCCCCGACGGCGAGGACCTCGGCCTCGTCGGCGAGGTCAGCGGGGTCAACGTCCGGGTACTCGAGAACCTGCTGGACGACGGCCTGCTGCCGGTCGTCGCCACCATCGGCCGGGACGAACACGGCCAGGACCACAACGTGAACGCCGATCTCGCCGCCGGCGCCATCGCGGGGGCTCTCGCCGCCTCCAAGCTCGTCTACCTGACCGACGTTCCCGGGCTCTACCTCGACTTCGGCGACGAGGGTTCGCTCGTGTCCGAGGTGTCGGTCGGGCGGCTGCGCGAGATGCTGGCCGAGGACTCGCTGCACGAGGGGATGCGCCCCAAGGTCCAGTCCATCGTCGGTGCCCTCGAGCAGGGTGTCGAGCGGGCCCACATCCTCGATGGACGTGTGCTCCACGCGGTGCTGCTGGAGATCTTCACCGACGAGGGTGTCGGGACGATGGTCAGCGCGACCGTCGAGGAGCCAGGCGGCGTACTGCTCGAGACCGCACACCTCCAGGATGCGTCGTGAGTCCCGCCGTGGACGCCAGCTGGCTCAACCTCGACGCCGAACTCGTCCTGCCGACCTACCCGACGCGGTCCCTGGCGCTCGTGCGCGGCTCGGGGACGATCGTCGTCGATGCCGAGGGTCGCGAATACCTCGACTTCCTCACGGGCCTGGCCGTCACGGCACTCGGTCACGCCCACCCCGCCGTGACCGCGGCCGTGGCGCAGCAGGCGGGAACGCTCGTGCACGCATCCAACCTGTACGTGACCGGCCCGATGCTGGACCTGGCCGCCAGGCTGCGGGCGATCACGGGGTGGGGAGACAGCAAGGCGTTCTTCTGCCAGGACGGCGCGACGGCCAACGAGGCTGCCATCAAGCTGGCGCGCCGCCACGGCAAGCGGCAGGATCCCGACAAGGTTCGCGTCGTGACGCTGGAGAGCAGCTTCCACGGGCGCACGCTGGCGACACTCGAGGCGACTGGTCAGGCGGCCAAGCACGCGCCGTTCGAACCGCTGCTGGGCTACGTCGACACGGTGCCCCACGACGATCCCGACACGCTCACTGCCGCCGTGACGGACCGCCACTGCGCCGTCCTGCTCGAGGTCATCCAGGGCGAGGGTGGCGTGCGGCCAGTCCCGAGCGAGGTGCTGGAGGCTGCCCGGCAGGCGTGTGACGAGCACGGCGCCCTCCTGCTCGTCGACGAAGTCCAGACCGGCATCGGGCGGACGGGAACCTGGTTCGCCCACCAGCACACCGCGATCGTTCCGGACGTGATCTCGGTCGCGAAAGCACTCGCGAACGGGCTCCCGATCGGGGCGATCGTCGCGCGCGGAACGGCCACCGAGGCGTTTGAGCCCGGTGATCACGCAACGACGTTTGGCGGGAACCCGGTGACCAGCGCAGCGGCGCTTGCCACGCTCGACGTGATCGAGGCAGAGGACCTGCTTGCCAACGTTCGTGAGCGGGAGCAGCAGGTGCGCAAGCTCGCCGAGGCCATCGACGGCATCGTCGGTGTCCGCGGGCTGGGCCTGCTACTCGGACTCGAGCTGCGCGACGCGATGGCCCGGCCGGTTGCCGCCGCGTGCCAGGAAGTCGGGTTGCTCGTGAACGCCGTTGCCGACGACGTCATTCGGATTGCCCCGCCCCTCAACGTCTCCGCCTCCGAGTGCGACCGAGCTCTCGAGATCCTCGGCTCCACCGTCGCGGAGGTGTCGTCGTGACCCGGATCCTGATCGTCGAGGACGATGACGAGGTCTCGCAGCTGCTGCGCACCGTCTGCGAGGCGGAGGGGTGGGAGGCATCCGTCGCGCCCGATGGCCTCGAGGGCCTCATCCGACTCGGGACCGGCGAGATCGACCTCGTGTTGCTCGACCTCATGATGCCCGACGTGTCCGGCCTACGCGTCCTCCAGCAGCTGTTCGAGGAGGGCGGCGGATCACTGGAGGTCCCGGTGATCGTCGTCACCGGCTCGGCGATCGGTGCCGAGGAGGCGCGCAGCGCGCTGGACGCGGCGGACGTCTTCGAGAAGCCGTTCGAGGTCACCGAGCTCATCGCGCGCATGAAGGTGCTGCTGGACGGGGAAGGCGAGCAATGACCAGACATTTTCTGCGGGCTGACGATCTTGCCGCCGACGAGCTGGCGACCGTCCTCGATCGGGCGGCCCGGCACAAGACGGATCGAGGCAGGCAAGCGGCAACGTTGGCCGGCAAGGCCGTCGCCGTCGTCTTCGAGAAGCCGTCGCTGCGTACGCGCATGTCCTTCGAGCTCGCCATCGTCGAGCTCGGCGGCCACGCCATGAAGATCGACGACGTCGAGATCGGCCTTGGCCGGCGCGAGGCCATCAGCGACGTCGCGAAGGTCATGAGCCGTTACGTCGACGCCATCGTCCTGCGCACCTTCGCCCAGGCGCGCCTCGAAGAGCTCGCGGCTGCGGCAACGGTCCCGGTCGTCAACGCATTGAGCGACCACGAACACCCCTGCCAGGCCCTGGCCGACCTCCAGACGGTTCGGGAGAACCACGACAAGCTGGCCGGTCGCACCCTCGCCTGGATCGGCGACGGCAACAACGTTGCGCACTCGCTGCTGCTGGCGGGAGCCCTGTCCGGGATGCACGTGCGCGTCGCACATCCCGAAGGCCACGCACCCGAGCAGGCCGTGGTCGACCGCGCCAGCCAACACGCAGCGGCAATGGGCGGCAGCATCACGATCGGGACGGACCCGGCGGCTGCCGCGACCGACGCCGACGTCGTCAGCACCGACGTCTGGACCTCGATGGGGCAGGAGGGTGAGTCCGACGCGCGCCGGCAGGCCTTCGCCACCTTCCAGGTGACGGACGAGCTGATGGCCCTCGCGGACAGCGAGGCGATCTTCCTGCACTGCCTGCCTGCCCACCGCGGCGAGGAGGTCGCGGGGACCGTCATCGACGGCCCCGCCTCGCGCGTGTTCGACCAGGCCGAGAATCGCCTGCATGCCCAGAAGGCGATCCTCGAGCACCTGCTCGTGCCGGAGGTCCTTGGCGAACCGGGGGCAGCCGCATGAGCGAGAAGCAGGCACGACAGGCGCTGCTGCGACGACTGCTGTCCGACGACGTCCAGCTGTCCTCCCAGCACGACGTCCAGCTGCTGCTGGCCGAACACGGGGTCGAGACGACCCAGGCGACCATCAGCCGGGACCTCGACGAGATCGGTGCCGTCAAGGTCCGTGGCCCCAACGGGGCCCACGTGTATCGACTCGCTCCCGACCCCGGGCCGGGGGCAGCTCGCTCGCGGCTGGATGCCATCCTCTCCCAGTTCGTGACGGGCATCGACTCCAGCGGCAACATCGTGGCCCTCCGGACGCCGCCCGCCGGCGCGCATCCGGTCGCATCCGTCATCGACCTGGCCGAGCTGCCGGGCGTGATGGCCACGGTCGCCGGTGACGACACCGTCCTCGTCGTCGCCAGCGAAGGCGTCAGCGGGGCCGAGCTGGCCGAACGATTCCGTACGCGACTTCGCGTCACCTGAACAAGGAAACGACATGTCCCAGAAGGTCGTGCTGGCCTACTCCGGTGGCCTCGACACGTCGGTCGCCATCCGGTGGTTGGCCGAGAACAAGGGCTACGAGACCGTCGCCTGCGCCGTCGATGTCGGCCAGGGCGTCGATGACCTCGACGAGATCCGCCAGCGCGCCCTCGACTGCGGCGCCGTCGAGGCCGTCGTGGTCGACGCCCGCGAGGAGTTCGCGACGGATTTCGTCCAGCCAGCCCTCAAGGCCAACGCGCTGTACATGGGCAAGTACCCGCTGGTGTCGGCGTTGTCGCGACCGCTGATCGTCAGGCACCTGGTGGAGGTCGCCCGGGCCACCGGGGCGGACGCCGTGGCGCACGGGTGCACCGGCAAGGGCAACGACCAGGTGCGCTTCGAGGTCGGCACGATGTGCTTGGCACCCGACCTGGTGACGGAGGCACCCATCCGCGAGTGGGGGTTGACGCGCGACGCGGCCATCGAGTGGGCGAACGAACGCGGCATCCCGATCCCGGTCAAGTCGAAGGAGTCTCCCTACTCGATCGACGAGAACGCCTGGGGACGGACTGCCGAGTGCGGGATCCTCGAGGATCCCTGGGCCCGACCGCCGGAAGAGGTCTTCGAGCGGACGGTGTCGGTCGCCGACGCGCCCGACGATCCCGAGGAGCTCACGATCGCCTTCGAGGCGGGTGTGCCCGTCAGCGTCGACGGGAAGCAGCTGCGGCTGGACGAGCTCATCGCCCTGGTCGACGAGCGCGCTGGCGCCCATGGGGTCGGTCGCATCGACATGATCGAGGACCGCCTCGTCGGCATCAAGAGCCGTGAGATCTACGAGTGCCCCGGGGCCATCACGCTCATCACGGCCCACCGCGACCTCGAGGACCTCTGCCTCGAGCAGGAGCTGGCCGACCACAAGCGGGCCGAGGAGGGCCGTTATGCCCAGTTGATCTACAACGGCCTGTGGTGGGGGCCGTTGAAGGGCGCCCTCGACGCGTTCATGGACGAGGCGAACAAGGCCGTCAACGGGGAGGTCCGCGTGGAGCTCTTCAAGGGTCACGCGACGGTCGTCGGTCGACGTTCCGAGACGTCGGGCCTGTACGACTTCGGCATGGCCACCTACGACACGGGCGACCAGTTCGACCAGAGCCTGGCGGAGGGGTTCGTCAAGCTCTGGGGGCTGCCGCTCAAGACGTGGGCCAGCAAGGCGCGCGCCCAGGGCGAGCGTCTCGACCCGTCCAGCTGAGGGTCGCGGACCGCCGGCAACAGTCGAACATACGTTCGTTGTCGCCGCGAGTCGGTAGCATGCCGACCGTCGGCGGAGGCGGTGTGTCGAGCGAG
>JAWWBG010000011.1:0-24315 GCA_033721095.1 Nitriliruptorales bacterium | reverse complement strand
GGCGGCCGTCGACACCCGACATCACGCGCATCCGCGACCGCATCGTGGACAAGCCGGCCGAATGGAAGCGATCGATCGAAACCGCGGCCTGGCAGGAGCACGGCTGGTCGCGCTCGGAGCATGGCGATGAGCTGAAGCGCGCACCGAAGGGCTACGACCCGGAACACCCCTTGGTCGACGACCTTCGCCGCCGCTCGCACACCGTTGGCGTGGCGTTGAGGGAGCGCGACGTCACCCGTGCGTCGTTCCTCGATGACGCGGTCGAGCGATGGGCCGCGACTCGGCCCTTCCTGCGCTTCCTCGGTCGCGCCCTGGACCTGCCGTTCTGAGGCCGAGGCCAGCTGCCGCCAGCAGGACGCCGACGAGGACGAACCCGCCGCCGGTGGACGGCGTCGGCTCCGGCTGTGGCGGCTCGGCGGGCGCGAACGCCTCGGACACGCCGAACCCGGCGAAGTGGATCCACGTTCCCCGCTCGAGGAAGGGCATGTGGCCGCACGGGCCGACAACGCCGGTCGGGTTGCAGACGACCTCCATCCTGTAGGGCTCGCGGACGCCCGCGACGTCCTCGCTGTCCTGGACACCGAGTCGGTCGAGGGCACGGTTCAGGACGGCGCGGAGGACCTCGCCAGCGGTTCGGCCGTCCGTGTAGTCGCGTGACGGGACCAGGCTCGACGTCGACGGGTCGAGGATGCGCAGGGCGAAGTTGAGGGCCGGGTTGACGTCGTAGACGTGTCGACCGGAGTTGTCGAGCCGATCGGGCAGGTCGTAGGCCTCGGTCCGATACGGGTCGAACAGCTCGTTGATGAGCTCGTCCATCATCACGTGGAAGATCGATGCCGCTGGCCCGACGGTGGCCGGCGGCGGGAAGTCGGACACGGCCTGGATCGGGATGTCGGCGGCGTACTGAGTGTCGCGATCGAATTCCATGCCGGCGCCGTCGCCGTTGGCCGATCCGTCCCAGGCTTCGAGCGCAGCAAGGGCCGCCGCCTCGCGGTCGGTCAGGTCCGGCTCGTCGAGCAGCTCCAGGATCAGGTGCCGAAACTCCGTGGCGCGCATGTCGGTCTCGGCCGCGATCCGGTCGAGGTCGCGCAGGCGATCGAACGTCCAGTCGTCGCGTTCGGAGAGGGCGTTGATGAGGTTGGTGACGCGGTGACCTCGTCCGGCCGGGTAGCTGGAATAGCTCATGCCGACGCCATCACCCCAGCCGTGCGCGGGCTTGTTGTTCCAGTTGACGAGGAACCCCTGCGCCGGGTCCACGGCGTGCGGCAGGTCGTCGAAGTCCAGCGGGTCGCCGAGGTCGTACTCGCCGGTGCCGGGCATCGGCAGGCGGAGGTCGCCGCGTTCCGGGCGCTCCAGGTGCAGTCCGGGATGCCAGTAGGCGATGTGGCCGTCGCGGCCGATGTAGGCCGTGTTCTCATTCCACGTCACCTGCCGCATGGCGGCCTCGAACTCCTCGAAGTTGGTGGCGCGATTCCAGGCCAGGACGCCCTCGACCGTCTCGACCTCACGGTCCCACATGGCGTACTGGACACTTCGAGCCAGCGTGCCGTCCTCGGTGGTCGCCACGATCGGGCCATGCACCGTCCTGCACACCGTCACCGTGTCCGAGAAGGTCGGCGGGCCCACCGGGACGCCTTCCGGCGCCTGGCGGTAGGCGACGACCTCGTCGCGGCATTCCTGCTCCTTCCACGTGCCGTCGTGGAAGTACTCGGGGGTGCCGTCGCCGTTGCTGTCGGGCCGCGTCGTCTCGATGAAGGAGTCGATGGTCTTGCTGTTGCCCGTCGTCAGTGCCCAAGCCACGTCGGGCGTGTAGCCGATCCCGATGACGGGTATGCCTGCCACGGTCGAACCGCGCGCGTGGTAGCCGCCCCCGTGGACCTCGGCCTCCATGAGCAGTGTTGGGTCGTAGCCGAGCTGAGGTTCCGAGATCAGGAGCGCGGAGTTGTCGGCCGTCTTGTGGGGGGCAACAACGACGAGGAACGAACCTCCCGTCAGCGACTGGCGCCACTGCTCGAGTGAGGCCGATGCCATCCCAGCAGCCTCTGCCGCCGTGAGGGCCCCGAACGCCTCAAAGCCGGGCAGCAGATCTCCCGAGGGGTCGAGGTCGCCGATGTCGCCGTCGGCTGGCCGTGGCCAGTCCCCTGTCCCCGGCCCCTCGGCGAGCTCAAGCGGGATCGTGGCCGCGAAGTCCGCCATCTCCTCGAAGACAGTCCCGCGCTCAGCCGGATCCAGCGTGGTCCGCGGGAAGGCGCCTTCCTCCGCAGGAACAGACACGGACGCGCCAGCGTCCTCGACCCACACGAAGTCCTGGAAGATGTCACGACCCTCGTCCGTGCCGAACTCGGCCTCGAGCGCGCGGAGGGCAGCGACATTCTCCATCTCCGTGCCACCCTCAGCGGCAACCTCGCGAGTCATGAGCACCCCGATGGCTGCGACGTCCGGGACGGTGAGTGGCGCCGGGACCGCGCCGAGCACCTCGTACTCGGCGGGCAACGCGTCCAGACGCGATGTGAGCACCTCCTGGATCCACGCGTTCACCCCATCGATGTATCCCGCGACCGCCGTTTGTGCCTCCTCGGAGCGAGCCTCGACAATGGCCTGCAGCTCGTCCTCCGAGTAGCCGAGGACACGGGCCTCGACGTCAGCGGCAACCGACCCCGGCCCGGCGATCTCGGCCAGCGTTCCGCGCGCCGTTCGCCGGGTTGCGTCGATGAGGAACAGGCGGATCTGCGCGGCCCCGTAGCCGGCCCCGTACCACGTCGTGTACGTGTCCTCGCCCCACGAGATCGGCACGCCCCACTCGTCGAAGCACAGCTGGACGCCGTCGATCGGTGTCTGGGGGTCCTCGCAGACCTCGGTGGCCAGCGCGCCGTCCTTGAACTCGTAGTCCCAGTACAACTCGCGTTGGTCGTCGACGTTCGGTCCGAAGTCGTCCGGATCCCCCGTCACCAGCCCCTGTGCCTCACCTGCCAGCGTGAAGTGCAGCGAGTTGCCCGGTGGGAGGATCGTGCGGGCGACGATCTCGTCGCCGAGCCCGGACGCCGGTGCGACGCCGGCGATCATCGCGGTCGCGCCGAGGGCCACGCCAACCACTGCCGTCCGGTGCATCACGACGACTGCTTCCTGTCCATCGTGTCGACCCACATGCCGTGCACGCGGCCCGAGAAGAACGCCGCGACCTGGCCCGGCAGCCGCTGGAGCAGGGGTGCGGTTGCCTTGCCGAACCAGCCGGGCACGACCTCGGCTCGCCGCTGGCGGACCGCCCGCAGTCCGGCTCGCACGACCGGGCCGGGCTGCATCGCACCCGTTGCCCCCAGGCCCTCGGGGGCGATCCCGGACACCTGCTGGTACTCGGTCATCGTCACCCCTGGCGACATGACCGTGACGGTGACCCCGCGGGGCGCGAGCTCGGCGTGGAGCGCCCGGCTGAAGGAGCGGACGAAGGCCTTGGATGCGCCGTACACCGCGGCGTTGGGGTTGGGCTGGAAACCGGCGGTCGAGGCCACGTTGAGGATTGCCCCGGCCCCGCGAGCGGCCATGGCGCCGGCAGCCGCGTGGGCCAGGTCGACCACCGTCTCGACATTGAGGCGGACCATTCGGAGCAGCCGGTCGATGTCGCCGTCGACGAACGTCCCGTAGGTCCCGAACCCCGCGTTGTTCACGAAGAGGTCGATGGGCTGCTCGTCGTCGACGAGCCGTCCGCGAACGGCGCTGCGACCCGCGTCGGTCACGAGGTCTGCCGACAGCACCTCCACGCGGACGCCATGGGCATCGCGGAGCTCCGCTGCGAGTGCCTCGAGCAGTTCAGTCCGTCGGGCGACCAGGACGAGGTCGGTCCCGGCGTTGGCCAGCTGGCGCGCGAACTCCTCGCCAAAGCCCGCCGAGGCTCCCGTGACCAGTGCGGTCGCCATGTGCTCTCCCGACCCGCGCCGGACCCTACAGCCCGAGGGTTGACCGGTGCGTGGCGGCGCTAGGGTCGACCCCGATGACCGCAGTCCTCGCCGTCGACGGCAACTCCCTCGCACACCGAGCGTTCCACGCCTGCGAGCCCGACGAGCGCCAGGGTGCGTTCGTTGTCGGCGCGGTCGTGCGGATGGTCGCGACGGCCTGGGATCACGGGCCCTTCGATGCCGTCATCTTCGGCTTCGACGACTCAGACAACCGCCGCAAGGAGCTCGACGCCGACTACAAGGCCCACCGGCCCGATCACGATCCGCTCCTCGACGAACAGCTGGCCGTCCTGCCCGAACAGCTCGCAGCGTGCGGGTTCACGGTCGTCGTGCACCCGGGTGCGGAGGCCGATGACGTCATGGCAGCGGTCGCCACCGACTGCGAACGAGCCGGCTGGGACTGCGCCATCCTGTCCTCCGACCGTGACCTGCTCGCGCTCGTGTCCGATCGGGTGCGGCTGCTGCGGCCCCAGGGAACGTTCGCCAACCTGCTGGTGTACGAACCCGGGGACGTCGAGGCCGAGTTCGGTGTCGCACCGCTGCAGTACACCGAGTTGGCTGCCCTGCGCGGCGACCCGTCCGACGGGCTCACCGGCGTGCACGGGATCGGCCCCAAGACCGCCGCACGTCTCATTCGCCGCTACGGGTCGGCCATGCGGCTCTACGACGCGCTGCACCTCCAGACCCCGAAGATCGAGGCCGCGCTGCGTGCGGGCCGCGACGTCGTCGAGCGCAACCTGCTGCTCATGGCGCCGCTGGCAGACGTCACGGTTGACGTGGAGGCCGCGCTGCGAGCTGCACCGACGCCCGATGACGTCGACGCCGGACTGCTCCCACTCGACCAGGGGTGGGCGGCCGGCCGGTTCCGGCACGTCGTGACCCGCGGACCGCGCGAGCCCTCGGCGCCACCGCCGGAGGAACCACCCGAGGACGTGACCGCGGTCGCCGCACCCGCACCGCCGACCGTCGCCAGCGTCGCCGGCGAGCAGGAGGCGTTGTTCTGAGCGTCCCTGCCGTCACCCGGTCGATCGGACTGGAGCGCCCGACGTCGATCGGCGCGACGACCCGGCAGGTCCGATCGGGAGCCGCTGACCCGACCATGCGCGTCCACAACGACCGGTTCGTCCGGGCCTGGCACACCCCTGACGGGCCCGTCGCCCTCCGGGCGCGGCTGGTCGACACCATCGTCGAGGCCGACGCCTGGGGCCCGGGCGCCGACTGGGCCCTCGACCAGCTGCCCCGCTTCCTCGGCCAACAGGATGACGCCGGCGGCTTCGACCCTCGTCACGAGGCCGTCCGGCGAGCTCACGCCCTATTGCCCGGAATGCGCATGGGAGCCACCGACCAGGTCGCGGACGTGATCGTGGCAACCATCATCGGCCAGAAGGTGACGGGCAAGGACGCCAAGACCTCGTGGCGACGACTCGTGCATCAGCACGGATCGCGCGCTGCCGGCGTCGACGGCCTGTGGCTGCCGCCGGACACGGACACGCTCGCGTCGATGACGTGGGACGACTTCCACCCGCTCGGCCTCGAGCGCACCCGCGCGACGACCATCATCGAGGTTGCTCGCCGCATGGCGCGACTCGAGGAGGCCCGAGACATGGCGCCGGCCGACGCCGACTCCCGACTGCGTGCCATCCGTGGCGTCGGACCATGGACAGCGGCCGTCGTCCGGCGCCTGTCGTTCGGTGACCCGGATGCCGTCGAGGTGGGCGACTACCACGTGAAGAATCATGTTGCCTGGAACCTGGCAGGCGAGCCCCGGGCGACCGACGAGCGCATGCTGGAGCTGCTGGAGCCCTGGCGCGGACAGCGGGGTCGCGTCGTACGCCTGCTCAAGTCCGCGGGAAGCTCCCCGCCCAGGTGGGGACCGCGCATGCCCTCCAACGACGTCGCGCGCCTGTAGCCCTCAGGGCCGTGACTCAGACGAGGCGCGCGTCCGTTGCCATGCCCGGCGACGGACGGCCGCCCCGGTCAACCCGCGCACGAGTCCCGGCGTGATCGTGCCCGTTCCGAGCGCGAACTCGGCGAGCTGGCCGAGCATCGCCGCGTCGGCGGCGGCGGCCGCGACGCTGAGGTTCACCGGCGTCCGGTGACGGAACAACCGGGCTGCGAAACGAACATGGCGCAGGTGGCGCCCGAGCTCGCGAGCGATCGCCTGCTCGTAGCGGCCGCCGGGACCGTCACCACCCGTTCGTGTGAAGGCGCCGACAGCGGCGCCCGCCAGGCGGCCCGACACGAGGGCATAGGTGATGCCCTCCCCCGTCAGGGGATGGACCAGGTTGGCCGCGTCACCCACCAGCAGGATCCGTTTCCGGCCGAGGGCAGGACGGACTGACGCCAACGGCAGGTGATGGGCCCGCAGCGTGTCGCCCGCGACCGTGAACTCGGGGAGGTGGCGACGGATGGACGCCTCGAGATCGTCGCGGCCCGCCACGTTGGCGCGGTCGAACGTGCCGTACCCGACGTTCGCGCGTCCCTCACCGAGCGGGAAGGCCCATGCGTAGGCCGGCCAGGCATCGTCGACGAAGCGGATGAGGAGGGCGTCCAGCGTCGGGCCATCGGCGTATCCCCGCATGGCCAGCCCGGTCGGCTGCTCATGACCGGACGGGAAGCCGGCAGCGCGGCGGATGCGCGAGTTGGCTCCGTCCGCGCCGATGACCCAGCGGGCGCGGCAGACGCCGGGAATCTCGACTGCGTCATCCGACTCCCGGACCGGACCGACGCGGGCGGTCACCGGCTCGGCGCCAGCCGCAACGGCCGCACGATGGAGCCGGTCGTCCAGCGCGAACCGCGGCAGCACCCAGCCCGGGCGGGGAACGGGACCACTGACCTCACCGCCATCGGGCGCACGCACCTCGACCCGATGCACGGGATCGAGGTCGTCGAGCAGGTCTTCCAGGCCCAGGTCGGCAAGGGCGACCACGCACTCGGGACCGATGCCGTCGCCACAGGCCTTGTCGCGGGGAAACCGGGCCCGGTCGATGAGGAGGACCTCCAGGTCCTCGTGGGCCTGTCGCGCGGCGATCGCCGCAGCCGCGCCCGCCGGTCCGCCGCCCACGATGGCGAGATCCACTGATCTCATGGGACGGGCATCCGTTCGACCACGTCGGGCGGGGCAACGCTGGCCGCGTCCGTCGGGCCCTCGCTCGGCAGCTGGGGCACCAGCTGGTCGGTCGGTGCAGATGCCGGGCAGGCACCACCGGCCCATGCCCCCAGGCCACCAACGGATTCGAGATCCATGCAGCCGTCGAGGGCGGCCCCCAGCGTGAGGACCAGCTGGTCCATGAGCACACGAACGTTCCCACGTGCGGCGCCCGCGTCGTTGACCAGCACGGCCAGGTGGAAGGCGGTCTCGCCCGGACCCCAGACCGTCCCCGTGAGCCCCTTGACGTCATCGAGCGTCCCGGTCTTGCCGAGGAACCGGCCGACGGCCGGCGTCCCCCGAAGCCACGTGCGGAGCGTCCCACGTTCGCCCGCGACCGCCTGCATCTCCGCCCACACGGGTGCGAGCTCACCCGCTGCGAGCGCTGCCTGGACCTCAGCCAGCACCGACGCGCTCACGCGGTTGGACCGCGAGAGCCCCGACCCGTCCTCGACGGCGAGGCCGTCGGGCTCGATGCCCAGTTCGGCCAGGACGTCGACGAACGCCGGTGTGATGCCCGCCCAGGTGGGATCGCCGACACGGTCGGCGGCCACCACGCGGGCGATCGTGTCCGCAAGCTGGTTGTCGGAGTGTTCGATCATGAACCGGAGGATCCGCCAGAGCGGCGGCGACTCGACCGCACCGAGCGAGCGAGATCGCGGCGGCACCCCGAGCGCCTCGGTCAGCCCGTCAACCACCACCGGATCCGGTTGGCCGATGGCGGGCTCGGCGAACCGGACACCGCGGGCGAGGAGCATCGCCTCGAACACGTGCGCTGCCGTCAGTCGAGGATCTTCGGCCACGGCGCCAACCAGCCCCTCCTCGCCGCCAGCCGTGACGGCCAACGCGGTGCCGCGTGTCAGCCGGATGCCCGCATCAACGGTCAGCCCGGCGATTCGCCGCGCATCGAAGTCCCAGAGGTATCGGTCCTTCCACCCCGCGGCGAGCCCGGGCCCGACGAGGACCGGGTCGAGTCCCACGACGCGGCCGAAGACGACCCGCACACCGCTCGCGACGACACTGTCCGCGAGGTCCTCCAGGTGCGTGCGCGGGCGGGCGGGGTACCACTCGTGAAAGGCTGGCGAGCCCAGGACCGGATCGCCGCCACCGACGAGGACGAGATTGCCGACGAGGGTCCCACCGGCCGTGACGATCCCATCCACGCGCGCCTCGGTTCGAAACCGGTGGTCCGGCCCGAACGTGAGCAATGCGGCGGCTGCCGTGAGCGACTTGAGGGTGGAGGCCGGCATCAACAGGTCGTCCCCGTGGTGGTCGAGGATCACCTGCCCGTCCGCACCACGTACCGACACGGCCCAGTCCGCGCCCGCCACGTCGGCGACGTTGACGAGATGGCGCACGTGGGCCGCGACCACCGTGTCGGCCGTGGTCGGCTCCGGTGGCGGGCTCGGGCTCGGGGAGGGACTCGGGGCATCCGTCAGCGCGCCCTGGACCGTGGGATCGACGCGCGGGACGGGCACCGGGGACGTGCGGTTGGCCAGCGGCCCGAACCCGACGACGAGCCCCACCGTGGCCGCGACCAGGAGTGCCGTCAGCTGGATGTGGACGCGTGGGGGGGCCGGCTCCACCGGCGGACGGTCGTTCACGTCCCGCAGGGGTCAGCCGGCGTCGACCGTGTCGAGAAGTCCACGCAGTTGAAAGCCCCGCGACGGATGGCGGAGCTTGGTGAGGGTCTTCTTCTCGATCTGGCGGATGCGTTCGCGGGTCAGGCCGAACTGGGCCCCGATGTCCTCGAGGGTGTGCTCCTCGCCGTCCATGAGTCCGTAGCGCAGCATCAGGACCGTCCGTTCGCGGTCGCTGAGGGCCGCGAGGGCACGTTCGACCTCGCGCCGGGCAAGCAGCGCGGTCGCGGAGATCTCGGGGTCGATGGCCTCCTCGTCGGCGACGAGCTCGCCCATCGTGGCGTCGCCCTCCTCACCGATGGGCTTGTCGAGTGAGGCGACGTCCTGCGCGGCCAGCTTGACCTCGCGCAGGCGCTCGAGGCCCAGGCCCAGCTCGTCGGCGACCTCCTGCTCGGTGGCGTCGCGTCCCAGCTGCTGGAGCAGCGCGAACTCGGCGTAGCGGATCTTGCCCATGAGCTCGTGGACGTGGACCGGAAGGCGAACGGTCCGGCCAGTGTTGGCCAGACCGCGTTGCAGCGCCTGTCGAATCCACCAGGTCGCATACGTCGAGAACTTGTAGCCCTTGGTGTGGTCGAACTTCTCGACACCCCGGATGAGCCCCAGGTTGCCCTCCTGGATGAGGGCCAGCAGGTCGACGCCTCGTCCGCGGAACTTGCGGGCGACCGAGACGACCAGCCGGAGGTTCGCGCGGATCATGTGGTCCTTGGCCCGCTCCCCCGCACTGACGATGAGCCGCAGCTGCGCCTTGCGGCGCGGGGTGAGCTCCTCCTCCGAGAGGATCTCGATGGCCGCCAAGCCAGCCTGGTAGCGCTTGGCCAGGTCGACCTCGAGCTCGGGAGTCAGCAGCTCGGTGCGTCCGATCTCGTTGAGGTACTGCCGGACCGAGTCGGACGAGGCCGACAATGGCTGGGCCTCGGGGCGATCGGCGTCCTCGACGAGGTCGTCGATGATCGCCAGGCCGCGGTCACGGGCCTGCTGGGCCTGGTCCTCGACCCAGTTGTCGGGATGGATGAGCGGGTCGTAGAGCTCCTGGAGTTCCGAGAGGACCAGATAGCCACGCGACGCACCCCGCTCGAACAGCTCGGAGACGTGCGTGCTGTCGGTCACGTGCGGGTCTCCGCGGGAACGGTGGTCGGGCCCGGCCGATGATACGACGTTGCCGGAACGATGCCAGCCGCTTCGCGGGTCGGGCCCTTGCGCATGCCGCCGTTGGCCGCGGGCCCGCCGCCGGTCGCGCCGCGGGCCGCTGCCAACGCGCACGGCTGTCGGTCAGGATGGAGGATCCCAGGCGCGGGAGGGTGCCGGCGCGTCCGTCGGCTGGAGTCCCGGTCTCAGGCGGCGTGCTCGAGGACGTCGAGCAGCCCGGACAGGTCCGAGGCGCGTGACGGGTGACGCAGCTTCGCCAGCGCACGGTTCTGCATCTGGCGGATGCGCTCGCGCGTGAGGTTGAAGTGGACGCCGATCTCCTCGAGGGTGAGCGGCTCGCCACCGTGCAGTCCGAAGCGGAGCACCAGGATGGTGCGCTCGCGGTCCTCGAGGCCGGCAAGCGCCTGCTCGATCCGGCTGGTCGCGTCGATCTCGAGCGCCGTGCTTGCCGGGTCGACCGAGGACTCGTCGGCGATGAGGTCGCCCATGGTGGCATCGCCGTCCTCGCCAACCGGGCGGTCGAGCGAGACCAGCTCCTGCATCGCGTCGCGGACCTCGCGGACGCGGTCTGCGGTGATCCCGACCTCCTCGGCGATCTCCTCGTCGGTGGGGTCGGTGCCGCGGGACTGGCGCAACCGCACCTCGGCGGCGCGCAGCTTGCCGGACAGCTCCCAGACGTGGGCGGGTACGCGGATGGTGCGACCCTTGCTGGCGACACCACGCTGCAGCGCCTGGCGGATCCACCAGACGGCATAGGTCGAGAACTTGTAGCCCTTGGTGTGGTCGAACTTCTCGACCGCCCGGAGGAGCCCGAGGTTGCCCTCCTGGATGAGCTCGATGAAGTCCAGGTCGCGGCCCGAGAACTTGCGGGCCTGCGGGACGACGAGGCGGAGGTTGGCCTGGACCATGCGCTCCTTGGCGGCCTCGCCCATGCGGCTGACCTGCCGCAGCTGGCGCTTCTGCTTGGCCGTGAGGTTCATGTCCTTGTCGGCCAGGAACTGGTCGGCCCACAGGCCGGCCTGGTAGCGCTTGGCGAGGTCGGCCTCGTCCTCCTTGGTGAGCAGGGCGTGCTTGCCCGCGTCGTTGAGGTACTGGCGGACGAGGTCGGTGGTCAGTGCCGCGTTGGGGTCGACCACCCCTTCGGGCACGTCGTCGGCGATGTCGTCGACGATCTGCAGCCCCGCGACGCGCGCTTCCTGGGTGGCATCGTCGACCCACGTGTCGCCGTGGATCTCGGGCAGGTGCAGCGCCACCAGCTCGGAAAGCAGCACGTAGCCGCGCTCGGCGGATCGCTCGATCAGCTCGGCGACGGCCACCTCGGCCGTGGGAAGGTCAGGCGCGTGCGTGGTCACAGGTTCTCCTTGGAGCCCACCGTCTCATCTTTTGGCCCCGGACGGAAGGCCTTCGTCTCACTTCGTGCGCCGGCCGCAGCGCCGGTTTCGAGCGTGCATCGCCCGACCTGGTGCATCGGCTGCCGACAACGACCCCGAACACCTTCCCTTTTGCGGCGGATCAGTGTCCGAGGAACAAACGTCAGAATGTCAGGTCGCCGTTCCAGTTTCATGCAGGCGTGCGCAGAACGCACGTTTCCCCTTGTGCGTTTGGCCGTTGGGGGCTAAACGCGCGCCGCCCGGTCCCGGGGCCCCGTCCGGTGCTCGTACCCTCCCCGACTCCACGAGGAGCGACCATCTTGGACACCGGCGACACCGTGCCCGACTTCGAGGCCACGACCGACTCGGGCGACACGATCACCCTCTCGGGGCTGCTGGCGGATGGGCCCGTTGTCCTCTTCTTCTATCCCAAGGCGGACACCGCCGGGTGCACGGCGCAGGCGTGCCACTTCCGCGACCTCGGGGCCGAGTTCGAGGCCGCCGGCGCCCAGCGCATCGGCATCAGCGCCGACAGTGTCAAGAGCCAGCGCCGCTTCCGCGAGAAGAACGACTTCGACTATCCCCTCATTGCGGACACGTCCGGCGAGATCGCCAGGATCTTCGGGACCAAGCGAGCTGGGCCCCTCCCGCCACGCCGCCAGACCTTCGTCATCGACACGGATTTCACCGTGCTCGAGCGGATTGCCTCCGAGGTCGACATGGACGTGCACGCCGACCGTGCACTCGCCGTCCTCCAGGCAGCGAAGGCAACTGGCTGAAGTCAGCGCGCTCGGGCGCCAACCTTGCCGTCCGCGCCGGCGGGGGCCGCCGGATAGGCAATGCGCGGGTGGTAGATCCCCACGAGGGACTCGACGACACTGGCCTGCACCTTGCGCAGCTCGGCGAGGCTGAGCTCGGTCTCGTCGAACTGGCCATCGTCGAGCCGCTCCTGGATCAGGCCGTCGACCATCGTCTCGATCTCGTCGCGGTCGAGGTGACCCCGTGACTGGGCGGCTGACCTGGTCGCCGCCTCCGAGCAGTCGGCCATCAGCAGGATCGCGGCCTCGCGCGAGCGCGGCTTGTGTCCGTGGTAGCGGAACTCGTCCTCGTCGACCTGCGAAGGGTCTCCACCGGCCTGTTCGATGGCCATGCGGTAGAAGAATGTGACGACCATCGTGCCGTGGTGGGAGCCGATGCACTCGACGACCTCGGGCGGCAGTCGGTGCTGGGTGGCCATCTCGACGCCGTCCTCCACGTGGCGCCGAATGATCAGCGCCGACATGCGCGGTTCGAGCTCGTCGTGCGGGTTGTCGATGCCGACCTGGTTCTCGATGAAGAAGTGCGGCCGGTGGACCTTGCCGATGTCGTGGTAGAGGGCGGCGACCGACGCGAGCAACCCGTTGGCGCCAACCTCGCGGCAGGCTCGCTCACACAGCGAAGCCACGGCCACCGAGTGCTGGTAGGTGCCCGGCGCGAGTCGCTCGAGATCACGCAACAGCGGGTGGTTGCGGTCGGCAAGGTCCAGCAGGGCCGTCACCGACGGCACGCGGAAGATCGTCTCCAGGAACGGAAGGGCACCCTGCACGACGACACCCGTCACGACCGCGTTCGCAAGCCCGGCGAGGGCCGCATTGGCCAGCTGGCCATCGGGGCCGAACACGCCGACCAGGGCGGTCGCGATCGCGGGATAGACGACGAAGAGCTCGAGGATCGAGCGCCGCAGCTCGGAGCGCGAGGACGCCCGTTGGAACAGCGGCACGCTCACCAGCGCGATCGTTGCGGCGAAGACCTCGACCGGGCCGGCGGTCTGGGGCGCGACCAGCAGGACGACGACCGCGCCCGGAACCATCATCGCGATGCCGACCATGGGATGGACCAGCAACGCCGTCAGGATGGCCAGGACCCCGACCGGTACGGCGTACCACCACGCCACTCCGGCAGCGTCGGCGAGCAGCCCCGTCGCCGCGACCAACAACGAATAGGCGCTGATGAGTGTGGCCAGCAGGACGAGGCGGCGACCGGAGGCCCACACGTGTGGGCGCATCCGAACCAGGTAGATCAGCAGGACGAGCACCGTCAGGCCCAGCGCCGCCACGGCCTTGAGGAACAGCGTCAGGGGGCTGGTGCCCGTCTCCCCCTGCTGGTCCAGCGCGGCCAGTTCGAGTGGCTCGACGATCTCGCCCCGCCGAATGATCGGCTCGCCCGGCGTCCACGTCATTGCGACCTCGGCCACCTCGTCAGCGGCGCGTTGGCGGGCCGCGGCCGTCGCGTCGGGGTCGACGGTGACGGTCGGCTGCAACGTGGCTCGGACGATCGGGTCGGCGAGCACCTCGTCCAGGTCATCAGGAAAGGTGCGAAGTGCCAGCTCCACCCGCAGCTGGTCGTCGAGGACCGTCTGCAGCTCCTCCTCGGAGATCCGCAGGCGCGCCAGCTGGCGGGCCACGGCCACCGTCTCCTCCTCGACGGTCGCCAGCTGGTCGGTCGGCACGGCCACCAGGGCCGCGATCGCGTCGGCGGAGAGGCCGAAGCCCATCGCGGCCAGCTGGGCCTGTTGCTCCTGCGCGCTGGGTGGCTCCGTGACGGCGGGCCCGGTCGCCGACTCGGTGGGCTCCACCGGCACGACGACCTGCGGGCGCCGGACCTCGCGGGCCGCCTGGAAGATCTCGCGGACCGCGCTGATCGTCGCACCCGGTGCATCCGGGATGGACACCTCGACTGGCTGGACCGATTCACTGGCGACGCGCCGGGCGGTCTCGGTTGCCTCGGCATCGACGACGCGGATCGCGGTCTGGGCCAGGATCGTCCGAGGCGCCGGTTCACCAACCTGGATCTCGGGGTCCTCGGCAGCCTGGAGGATGGCCAGGAAGCCCGGGACGACCCCGACCACGAGGACCAGGGCGACGAGCCGGGACAGCAGGAGACGACGCGAGTCGTCAGCCACGGGAGACCTCAGCGGCGGGCAGGCCTCCAGTGTTGCGCGTCGCCGCCCCGAACGCACGATCCGCTCGATCGCCGGGTTGACAGCCGGGGGTTCCGATCACTACCTCGGCGGCTCGGTGGCCGGGAAGCCGTGCGCGCAGGCCGACGTTGGGGCCTCGGTACCGTCCGATTCCTCCCCCTGGTGACCGCTCCATGCCCGTCCGCACCGACTCGACGCGTTCGACGTTCTCGGGAACGGACGTTGCCCTGGTCCTGGCGCTGGCGCTCATGTGGGGCGTGTCGTTCCTCTTCATCAAGGTCGCCGTGACGGACGTCTCACCGTTGTGGGTCGTGGCCGGACGCACGTCGATCGGCGCCGGCGTCCTCGCCGTGATCCTGGTGGCGCGCGGCCGTCGGCTGCCAACCGACCGAGCGCTCTGGAAGCACCTGGCCATCATCGGGCTGATGTCCAACATGCTCCCGTGGCTGCTGTTGGCCTGGGCGGAACAGGACATCTCGTCGGGGCTCGCGTCGGTCCTCAACGCGCTCGTCCCGAGCATGACGCTCGTCGTTGCGGTGGCAGTCGGCATCGAGCGACTCACCGTCCATCGGGTCGCCGGCCTGTTCCTGGCGCTCGGCGGCACGGTCGTCGCGGTCTGGAGCGAGCTCGGTTCCGGTGGGGACACGCTCGCGACGTTGGCCGTGGTCGCGGCAACCATCCTCTACGGCATCGGGACGGTCTACGCCAAGCGGCACGTCAGCGGTCGTCTCGGCGCACTCGACGTGGCCGCCGGCCAGATCCTCGTGTCGGCGGTCGTGACCACGATCGCCGCCCTTGCGTTCAGCGGCTTGCCGACCGGGCTCGAGCTCGACAGCGCCGGCGCCCTGGTCGGGCTCGGCGCGCTGGGGACCGGGCTCGCGTTCGTGGCGTTCTACGAGCTGCTCGAACGCGTCGGGCCGACCTCGGCGACGTTGGTCACCTACCTCATCCCGGTGGTGGGGCTCACCGCCGGCGCCGTCGTCCTCGGCGAGCGCTTCGGCGCCAACGTGATCGTCGGGCTCGGCATCATCATCAGCGGCATCTGGTTGGCGCAACGAGAGTCGTTGCCGGCTGGCGGGCCCGAGCCGGAGTTCGAGGTGCTCGTCCGCGATGGCTGAGAGCTCGGCACTGTTGCTGGTTTCGTTTGGGGGTCCCGAGGGGCCCGACGACGTGATGCCGT
Source organism: Nitriliruptorales bacterium (assembly GCA_033721095.1). Taxonomy (GTDB): domain Bacteria; phylum Actinomycetota; class Nitriliruptoria; order Nitriliruptorales; family Nitriliruptoraceae; genus JAWWBG01. The sequence goes on along the minus strand of JAWWBG010000011.1, from coordinate 8,922 downwards.
TCCTGCGCAACGTCACGAGCGGGCGCGGCGTCCCGGACGGACGCCTGGCCGCCGTCGCCGAGCACTACTTCCATTTCGACGGGCGCTCTCCCATCAACGACCAGAACCGTGCACTCCTGGCCGCACTTCGGCCCGCACTGGACGCGGCGGGCCTCGAACAGCCGCTGTACTGGGGCAACCGCAACTGGCATCCGCTGTTGGCCGACGTCGTCCGCGCGCTCGCCGCCGATGGCCACCATCGCGTTGTCGCGGTCGCGACGTCGGCCTGGTCCTCGTGGTCGGGGTGCCGGCAGTATCGCGAGGACCTCGCCCGAGCCGCCGAGGACGCCGGCGGCGCGGTCGAGATCGTCAAGATCCGTCCCTTCCACGATCATCCCGGGTTCATCGAGGCCCAGGCGGACCGAGTACGTGTCGCGCTGCGTGAGCACCCCGGCGGCCGGGCAACTCCACGCCTGCTCTTCGTCGCCCACTCGATCCCGACGGCGATGGCGGACGCCAGCTCCTACGCCGACCAGGTGGCCAGCGCGTCGCGGCGAGTCGTTCACCGACTCGGGCACAGGATCGAGCACGAGGTCGCCTGGTGCTCTCGCAGCGGTTCACCGGCGACCCCATGGCTCGAGCCGGACGTGAACGACGTCCTCGCGGCCTGGTCCGAGGAGGACGTCCGCGACGTCGTGCTGGTCCCGATCGGCTTCGTGTCCGATCACATGGAGGTGATCTGGGACCTCGACGTCGAGGCGGCCGAAACAGCACGGGAGCACGGGATCGCGCTCACGCGGGCCGGCACCGTCGGCACCCATCCCGCCTTCGTCGACGCGCTCGTGGACCGGTTGCGGAGCGCCGTCACCGGTCGTCCGAGCGCGTCCCTCGACGAACCGGTCGGTCAACCCAGCTGCGAGGGGCACTGCTGTCTGGCGAACGGCGACACCGGCGCACCCGCGGTCGCGGCGATCTGAGGGCTCGCCTCACTCGGGGCTCGTCGCGGTGAAGTCGAACGTCACGGTCTCACCGGTGGGCACGTGCTTGACGTGCACGTCGAAGGTCACATCGCGGGGTGCGTCCGGGAACTCGACCCGGAGCTCCCAGTTGCCCGACTCGTCGGCAATGGCGTACGCCGGCTCGGCCAGGTACTCGGCCCAGACCTTGATCTTGTCGCCGGGATCGGCCGCGCCGAAGAACACCTCGTAGGGAATCGGCTCGCTGCACGTGCCGTACTGCTGCTGGGCACTGAACGCGACGGGCTCCTCACCACCGTGGTTGGTCACCTGGAGCTCGAACCACACGACCTCGTTGGTGTGGTTGTTGCGGGCCTTGACCTCGGTGGCGACGGTGCCGGCAGGCAGGTGCCCGAAGGAGACCTGGATCTCCCAGTCGCCGCTGCCATTGGCTGTCGCCGTCCCGAGCTCGGTCCACTGCTCGGCGTGGTGGTTCCAGATCGTGACGGTGTCGCCGGGCTTCGCGCTGCCCCAGTAGCCGTTTGTCGGCGGGTCGCCCTCGATGTTGTCATGGACCTGGTTTGCGGTGAAGGCGTGCGCCGGGTTGCCGGTGTGGTGCGAGGTGACCTCGAACCAGTGCTTGACGTCCGTCGACTTGTTCAGTGCCTTGACCGCGAAGGACTTGGTCGTACCGGGTGGCTGGGCGGCGAACGTCACGTGGATCTCCCATTCGCCGTTCTCGCCGACCTTGCCGTCGGCGGCCCCGAACTCGGACCAGACGAGGATGCTGTCGCCCGGTGTCCCGGTGCCCCAGTAGGCGTTGGACGGCGGGTTGCCCTCGACGACCGCGTGCACCTGGTGTGCCGTGAACTCGTGCGCCGGCTCGGGCTTGGGCTCCGGCTTGGGTTCGGGCTTGGGTTCGGGCTTGGTTTCTGGCTCGGGCTTGGGCTCGAGGGTCTTCTCCGCGAGGGGCTCCGTCGCCTTGTCGTCCGCTGCGGCATCACCCTTGCCGTCGCCGACTTCGAGCAGCGTTGCTCCCTCGAGCTTGTCGGCGTGGTCAACCGAGTCGTCGCCCGCGCCCGGACCGGTACCTCCCTCGTGGAGGATCGCCGGCGTGGGAGTCTGCGCTCCGACCACCATGGGCAGGGCGGCCGCCGTCCCTCCCAGCAGCAGCAGTCCGGCGCCGGTGGTGGCGGCCCGCTGGAACCGTGTGCGCCGCCGCCCGCGTCGGACCACGCCGCCCAGGCTGGCGCCGGGGTCGACGTGTGGGGCGTCAGAGGTGAGCTGTTGCAGCTGCTTGTCGAGCGGCATGATCCGCTCCTTCCGTGACGAGCGCGTGCAGGCGATCGAGCCCGCGCTTCTTGTGGACCTTGACTGCTCCCTCGGAGCAGCCCATGACCCCGGCCACCTCGGCCTCGGAGAGATCGGCGACGACCCGCAGAAACACGGCTTCGCGCTGCCGACGCGGCAACTGCCGCAGCAGCGGAACCAGCCAGCCCTCGCGGATCTCGGGTTCCGAGGGTCCGACCAGCGCCGCTGCGTGGGTGGCCTCGATCACGGTCCCGTGCTGCCGCCGACGGCGGAAGCTCAGCGCCAGGTTCATCGCCGTGCGATGGACCCACGCCTCGGCATGGTCGAGGCCCCGCAGGCGGCGCCAACGCGTGTACGCGCGGACGAACGCCTCCTGCGCCAGTTCCTCGGCGACGGCACCATCCCGGACGATCGCCCAAACCGTGCCCACGACGCGTCGGTACCACGCCTGGTAGGCCTGTTCGAACGTCACGGTGATCCTTGCGTCGCTGTGGGCGGCCCGGGGTTTCGGTCTCCTGTGCAGATCACTCATGGGCACGCGTGTTCGTTGACAGGATTACGCTGAGTGAGCGCATGTCGCACACAGTGTTCATCGCTGCGAACGCTGCGGCGAGGGACGGACGTCACCGGTCCCGCGACGGCCGTCGAACGGCAGGGGTGGCTCGGCGATCGCCGGGAGCCGATGTGGGACCATGCGCCGATGCCCGCGCTGACGAACTCCCGCAAGGCCGCCGACGCCGAGGTCCCGCGTGACTGGGGCCCAACCCTGCGCGGCCGTCACCGGCGAGTACCGCGGCGCCTGTGGGTCATCCTCCTGATCCTGCTGGTCGGCCCGCTGTCGGTGGTGGCAGCCGCCGGCATGTGGGGCATGAGTCGGATCACCCGGGTGGAAGTTGCAGGGCTTGGCGGCGCTGGCCCCCGGCACTTCCTGATCGTCGGATCGGACTCGCGCGATGACCTGACGCCCGAGGAACGCCGCGAGCTGCACACGGGCTCCGCTCCCGGCGACCGCACCGACACCATCTTCGTCCTGACCGTTGGCGACGGGCGGGCGGCAATCCTGGCCTTCCCCCGCGACCTGCTCGTCACACGCTGCGATGGTTCGACCGGGCGCATCAACGGCGCCGAGGCCATCGACGGCCCGGGATGCCTCGTGGACACCATCGAGCGCACCTCCGGGATCGGCATCGACAACTACGTGGCAATCAACTTCGGCGGATTCCGCGACCTCGTGGACGCCGTGGGTGGCGTGCGACTGTGCCTCGAGGACGCCATTCGCGATCGCGACGCCGGCATCGACCTGCCGGCCGGATGCCAGGTGCTGTCGGGGCGTGACGCACTTGGGTATGTCCGCGTCCGCAAGATCGACAACGACCTGAAGCGGATCGAGCGCCAGCAGGCCTTCATGCGTTCGCTCGCCGGCGAGATCGCCGCCCCGGCGACATTCGTCAATCCCTTCCGGCTGTTCTCGGTGGCGGGTGCCGCTGGCGGCGCCATCACCACCGACAGCGGCTTCGATCCCCTGGACGCCGTTGCCCTCGGACGGGGCCTCCGCGCCATGCAGGCCGGGCGTCTCGTCGCCGACACCGTCCCGACGGTGTTCGCGAACGTCGGTGGCGCCGAAGTGCTGCGAGCCACATCGGGCGCTGATGCGCTCTATGCCGCGCACGCCGACGGCAGCATCCTCGACCGCGCCACGGGCTTGCCACTGCCGTCGGAGATCGAGGTGGTCGTCCGGAACGGGACGTCGATGCCGGGCCTGGCGACGGTGGTTGCCGACGAGCTCAAGGAGCTCGGCATCACGGTGCTGGACGTGAACAACGCCGAGCCCGTCGAACAGACCCTCCTCCTGTTCCCACCGGACCTGCGATCGACGGCCGAGCTGCTGGCCGACCTGGCACCGATCCCGGTGCGACTGATCGAGGACGGCGCCGCTGACACCCTCGAGCTGATCCTCGGTCCGGACGCCGCCGAACGCTGATCACGACCCGACGGGACGCCTGACCAACGGCCCCGAACCTCCTGCGGGCGTCCTGCTCGCGCCCGTGGCATGCTTTCCCGGCAAAGAGGGAGCCCCAGCCGTGAGTCGAGTCGTCCATTTCGAGATCAACGTCGCCAACCCCAGCGCCATCGCTGCCTTCTACCAACGTGCCTTCGGGTGGGAGTTCCAGCAGTTCGGCGAGCACGAGTACTGGCTGGCCAAGACGGGCCCGGACGAAAAGGAAGGGATCAACGGCGCAATCCTGCCGACCGAGGACGGCCAGCCGCGGACGATCAACACGATCGAGGTGACCGATCTCGATCATGCCCTGGCCATGGTCGTCGACGCCGGCGGCACGATCGAGGTCGAACGCCACGAGATTCCGGACGTCGGTTGGCAGGCCTACTGCAAGGACCCGGGCGGAAACCTGTTCGGCATCCACCAGCCCTTCTGAGGTCGGCGGGCCGACGTCCCGCAGACGCGAGTGTCAGGCCTGCAGGCCGAGCCAGATGATCGCCGGGATCTGCTTCCAGTCGTCGTAGGCGGCGGCCTTCATGACCCGCGGCAACACCTTGGCGTAGGTCGCGAAGTCGTAGGCAGCGCCGGGCTTCTTGCTCAGCCGGAACGGCCCGCGGATCACGGACTTCTGCACGTCCTCGATCAGGTACGAGTTCTTGACGACACCGCGGCCCGACTGGATGTCGTTGAGCGGGTGGCCCGGGAAGCCACCCCAGGACGTGCTCCCGTAGCCGTAGCCGTTCAGTGCCGAAACGTTCAGCCCGACCGTGCCGTAGCGCAGGTCGGCGATGGCCCGCTCGACGGCCGCATCCACGACCGGATCCTTCAGCGATGACGGATGGGCGATGATGGTGGCACCCAGCGTTCCCCAGAGCGTCTCGTTGCAGAACTCCACGGCGTTGGCGAGGAACGTGGCGACATCCTCGCCCGGCAATGGGGCCTCGCCGAAGACGCCGTTCCAGGACTCGGTCCGAAAGCAGATGTCGTCCCTGTTGGTGTGGTCGAGGTCGGGGATGAGCGTCCAGGGCGCCTGTCCATCCCCTTGCGGGCCGAAGATCTCGGCTTCCGGGTGGGCCTCGACGAACGCCTCCCACCGATCCCGTGCACCCGGGTAGAACGCGTATCGGGGCGGCACCTGGGCAAGGTGGTGGCGGAGCGCATTGAGGAACTCGTCGCGCTGGGCCCAGTCGGCGGCGGTGATGATCACGCGCGGGCAACCGCAGCCAAACCCGACATTGAGGGCGAGCATCGACGCGAGGTGGTTGGCCTGGAAGTCGATGTCCTTCTCGCTCCAGCTCCCCGGCACGAGGATCCACGGGCTCACGTTGCCGAGCTCGGACGAGATCTCCTTGTCCAGGATCGGCGTGTTCGCCTTCTTGTTCCTCGCGCCTTCCTTGCCGGTCCCGAAGACGATGGCGTCGTGCGTCTTGTCGGATCCGGTCATGTGGATCGTGTCGACATCGGGGTGGTTGGTGAGGTGCTTGCCGTTCTCGATGCCGCCGTAGACGACCTGGATCCAGCCTTCGCGAACCATCCTGCCGAGGGCGCGCTCGACGAACGGGCCCGCCCAGTCGTTGACCGGGTTCATCTTGAGGACGACGACCTGGTCCTCGGTGAACAGCTTCTGTGTGGCGTCGATCGCCGGCGTGGAAGACACGTTGCCGGCACCGAGGATGAAACACACCCGGCCTTCGGCTGGCTTCTCCCGGTAGACCTGCCCGGTCTTCATCGTGTCCAGTGTCACGTGCGGTTCGAGCCAGATCTCGCCGGTGGTCTGGGCGAACAGGACGTTGTCGATCTTCGACGTCGGCAGGACCGGCACGACGACCTGGCCGTCGGGGCGGGTCCACGGTTCACCGGGAAGCCCGACCTCGCCGGTGTCCCGGAGGCTCACGAGGGTGTCGCGCAGCAGCCGCAGGTGCCGCACGAGGGCAAACGGCCCAAGGGCGTAGACCTCGCCTCCTGCCGGTGAGGAGGGGATGATCTTCTTCTGGGCCAGGCCCATCGCCGACCACGCATCGGCGACGTCGACCGTGGCGTCGATGGCGTCGTCGAGGAGGGCAATCCGGTGGTCGAGGGAGACCGACAGCCACTCGTGCTTCTTCTTGGCGAGCTCGTTGACGACCCGGTCGATGCGCTCGATGGGCGTCGGCGGCATCGTGGCGGTCGCCTCCGGGAGGACGATGGCGCCGGCGGCAGGGGCTTTCGTGGCCATGCGGGGGGACTCCGGAAGAATCTGACGGGTCGTCAGGTTACGGCAGCGGGCCAGACGCTCAACCCGGCTGCCGGGGCGGCGTAGCGTGACCAGGCATGTGGGATCCCGACGTCTACCTCCGCCACGCCGACCATCGCCTGCGACCGGGCGTCGAGCTGTTGGCTCGCGTCGTGGTGTCGGGTGACGTTCGCACCGTCGTGGACCTCGGGTGTGGCACGGGAGTCCTGGTGCCGATGCTCCGCGACCGCTTCCGGAATGCCGAGGTCATCGGCGTCGATTCGTCGCCCGAGATGCTGGCGGCCGCGCGCAGGGACCTGCCCGACGGAAGCTGGGTTGAGGCGGACGTGTCGTCCTGGCGGCCCGATGGCCCTGTCGACGTCGTGTACTCCAACGCCCTCCTCCAGTGGGTGGACGATCACGAGACCCTGTTCCCGCGGCTGTTGTCGTGGTTGCGGCCCGGCGGCGTGCTCGCCGTCCAGATGCCGCGCAACTTCGGGTCGCCATCACACGTCGCCGTCCACGAGCTGGCTCGCGATCCGCGCTGGGCGGATCGGCTCGAGCCCGGCATCCGGCCGGCGCCCGTCGCGGACCCGGACTGGTACCTGCGGCTGCTGGCGCCGCTGGCCGGTGTCCTCGACGTCTGGGAGGTCGTCTACCAGCAGCTCCTCGACGGTGAGGATCCGGTCGTGAGCTGGTCGTCCGGCACGCTGCTGCGACCGTTGCTGGCCGAGCTCGACGAGGACGAACAGGACAGCTTCCTGGCCGCGTACGCAGAACGCATGCGGGCGGCCTATCCCCCACTCCCGGACGGCCGGACACCGTTCCCGTTCCGTCGCCTCTTCATCGTCGCGACCGCGGCCTGAGGCCGGCGAGTCCTCAGCCCGCCAGGATCATGCAGATCGAGTCGAACTCGGCGACATGTCGGTCACCATGATCGATCCGGCAGCGCACGAATGCCGTTCGCCGACCACGTCGCACGACCTCGGCTGATGCCGTCACCGACCCCTGGACGACCGCACCCAGGTAGTTGGCATTGAGCGTGAGCGTCGTGAAGGATTCCCCGTCTTCGAGGGTGGTCGCGATGGCACCGCCGATGGCCATGTCCGCCAACGCGCCCAACAGCCCCCCGTGCAACGTCCCCATCGCGTTGTGATGGGCAGCACTGGCCTCCATGGTCATCGTCGCGCGACCGTCGCCGTAGTCGACCAGGTGGGCGCCGAGGAGCTCACCGACCGGCGGGATCGCCGTCCGCTCGTGCCAGCCCTTGAGGACCTCGTCCATGCGTTGCTCCGGCCTCGGTGACCTCAGGCGACGGCGGCGTCGATCCTCGCCATGACGTCGTCGTCGAGCTGCTCGAGGACCTCGATCGCCTTCAGGTTCTCGTGGACCTGCTCGACACGGCTGGCGCCGGTGATGACCGTCGACACGTTCGGGTTCTTCGCGCACCACGCGATTGCGAGCTGGGCCAGCGTGCAGCCGAGCTCCTCGGCGATCGGGACCAGGTTGCGAACCTTGGCGTTGGCCTCCACGTCGGTGAGCATCCCGGCCAGCCAGCCATAGCCCTCGAGCGAGGCCCGCGAGCCGTCCGGGATTCCGTCCAGGTACTTGCCGGTCAGCAGGCCGGACGCGAGCGGACTCCAGGTCGTCAGGCCGAGGCCGATGTCGTCGTAGAGGTCGGCGAACTCCTCCTCGACCTTGCGGCGGTCCAGCAGGTGGTACTGGGGCTGCTCGACCACGGGCTTGTGGAGGTTGCGCCGGTCGGCGATCTCCCAGGCCTCGCGGATGGCCGCGGCCGGCCACTCGGAGGTCCCCCAGTACAGCGCCTTGCCCTGGTCGATGATGTCCGACATGGCCCAGACGGTCTCCTCGACGGGGGTCTCGGGGTCGGGGCGGTGGCAGTAGAGGAGGTCGACGAAGTCGAGGTCCAGTCGTTCCAGTGAGCCGTCGATGGCCTGCATGAGGTACTTGCGGTTGAGGGTGTTGCGCATGTTGGTGCCATGCGACGGGAAGCCGCCGTGGATCCCCCAGAACAGCTTGGTTGACACGACGTAGCTGTGGCGCGGCCACCCGAGCTTGTTGATCACCCGGCCCATCAGTGACTCGGAGGCGCCGCGCTCGTAGGCCTCGGCGTTGTCGAAGAAGTTCACACCGGCGTCGTAGGCGGCCGCCATCGAGTCGAGCGCCGACGTGTCATCGAGCTGCTTGGCGAACGTGACCCAGGACCCGAACGACAGCGTCGAAACCTGCAGCCCCGTGCCGCCCAGTCGTCGATACGTCATCTCGGCCATGTCGTGCTCCTTCTCCGTGCCGATCGAGCCTATGCAGCGAACAAATCTGACGGGTCGTCAGATTCCGTATCCTTGCCGCATGCGAGGGATTCTTTCCATTTCGGGCTACGTGCCCCACCACCGGCTCCAGCAGGCTCGAATCAACGAGTTCCACGGAGGATCGGCGGCCACGGG